>JBBSGX010000040.1:0-15161 GCA_038253685.1 Candidatus Limnocylindrales bacterium
CGTCCTACCCGAGGTGCACGCCGACCAGCGGCAGCAGGCTAGCCACCAGCAGCGTCACATCAAGAATGATCACCAGCCCCACACAGACGATGGCGACTGTGTTCAAGCGCCGACCGTTTGCGTGCGTCCCCATCAGCCTGCGGTTGTTCACGAGCAGCACCATGAACACCAGCACAATCGGCAGGAGCAGGCCCTGCAGGTACTGGCTGGAAACGATGAGGCCGATCAGGTCGAGCCCCGGGAGCAGCGTCACCAGTGCGCCGACGGCGAGGACGAATGTGAAGATCGTGAAGAAGGCCGGGGCATCGCGGAGCGGCTTGTTCACCCCCGACTCCCACCCGAACGCCTCGCAGATTACAAAGGCCGTGCTGATGGGCATGATGATTGCCGCGAGCACGCTTGCCCCCAGGAGGCCGATCCCGAACAGCGTCGAGGACAGGTTGCCCGCAACCGAGCGCAGCGCCTCGGCGGCCTGGGCAGCAGTGGATAGGACCACCCCGGTCCCGAAGAGCGTGGCCGCCGTCGCCAGCACGATGCAGACGGCGATCGCGTTGGTCCAGAGCGAGCCGACCACCGCGTCCGCCTGTTCGTAGCGCAGGTCCTCCTCGTCGATGCCCTTCTCCGCGACCGCCGACTGGAGGTAGAACTGCATGTACGGCGTGATCGTCGTCCCGACTACGGCAACGGCCAGCAGCAGGACCTCGATGAGTGGCACGCCAGGCACGTTGAGGCTCAGTTGGGTGAAGCCCGAGACGACCTGGCTGCCGTCCGGGTGCACCAGGTACGCGGCCGCCACGTACGTCACGAAGACGAGGCTCAGCACGAGGAAGAAGCGTTCGAGCCGCCTGTAGCTGGAAAAGACCACGAGCGCCCAGAGCGCGACGGCCAGCACGGGCACGGTGATCAGTCGCGAGACCCCGAACAGCTCCATGGCCGCCGATGCGCCAGCGAACTCGGCCACGGTGTTGGCCAGGTTGGCGAGCAGAAGCACGAGCATCGCGAAGGCGGTCCAGCGAACGCCATACCAGTCGCGGATGAGGTCCGAGAGGCCCTGGCCGGTGACGGTTCCGAGCCGAGCCGCCATCTCCTGCACCACCGCCAGCACCACTATGGTGAGCGGGAAGAGCCATAGCAGCACGTACCCCGTGCGTGCCCCCATGACCGAGTAGGTCGTGATGCCGCCGGCGTCGTTGCCCGCGATACCGGCGATCAGCCCCGGGCCGAGTACTGCCAGGAAGGCGGCAACGCGACGCAGGCGGACGCGCGCCGGACGCACGATCCGCGGCGGTGCGACGCGCGGCAGCGGTCCGAGCCGGACTCCGGGTGGCAGGCGACGACGCACCGCGGCAGCCGTGCTCGCGACACCCTCGCGGCGCGAACTGTTGGGCGTGGTCACGTATTGGAACGATTGAAGAGCCTCGGCAGCCGCCGCTTCCAGGCCGTCGGCAGGACCGTGTCGATGGCGTCGTCCACGGTCACGATGCCCTCGAGGCGTCCGTCATCGGCGACCACCGGCACAGCCAGCAGGTTGTAGCGCGCGACGACCTGCGCCACCTCGTCCTGCGGGGTCAGGACCCCCACCGCGACCGGCTCCGGGATCATGAAGTCGCGCACCAGCGACTCCGGCCGCGCCACGATCAGGTCGCGGAGTGACAGCACCCCGACCAGGTGGCCGTTCGTGTCGGTCACGTAGAGGTAGTAGATGGTCTCCGCGTCGGGCTCCAGCTCGCGCAGCCGGTCAATTGTCTCGGCGGCCGTCAGCTCGGCCGAAATCGCGATGAACTCGGTGGTCATGATTCCGCCGGCCGAGTCCTCGGGATACCCGAGCAGCTCTTCGACCTCGGCCGCCTCGTCGCGCTCCATGAGCTCGAGGATCTCGGCGCGTGCCTCTTCCGACAGGTCGGCCACGAGGTCGGCCGCGTCGTCCGGGCTCATCTCCTCGAGGATGTCGGCGGCGCGCTCTGGCGGCAGGTCCTCGAGCACCTCGACCTGCGTGTCCGGCTCCATCTCCTCGATGGCATCGGCCGCGGCCTCGTCGTCCAGCGATGCCAGGATCCCCGCCCGGTCCCGCGGGGCCAGCTGGTCGATGATCGAGGCCAGGTCGGCCGGATGCAGCTCCCGGATGCCCTGGTGGGGCACCCGCAGGCGGATCGAGGCGATCGAGGTCTCGATCGGGTCGACGTCCTCCCAGTCGATGTAACGCTCCGGATTCGGCAGGTGGAGGTTCCGTGCGACCGTCATGAACGGTCCCTCCACGCCAAGGCGCCGCGCGATCCCGGCGGGGCCGACGTCGACGGCAACCAGGTGCAACTTGCTCTCGATGTCGTCGAGGCGCAGGTCGTTGACGCGGACCACCTTGTGCCCGTCGATGTCGATGATCTGCTTGTCCTGGAGGTCGGCATAGAGCAGCAGCTCGTGGGGGCGCTGCGTGAACTTGTTGATGTCGAGGATGTGGGTCCCCAGCGATGCACCGCTCGCGTCGAACGACGCCACGTCACTCCACGGCAGGAAGATGCGCCGCCGTCCGGTGGACACGACGAGGCCGGTCACCGGGGGGTACTTGTCCCCGATGGCCACGATGAGGTCGGCGACCTTGCCGATCGGTTCTCCCTGCGCATCGCGGACAGGGCGTCCGATCGCCTGGCTCAGGTAGAGCATCTGCCATCCTTCGACTGGGACCGTCCCGCCGATCCGATGGCGTCGGTACTCCCCGGGGAGCCGAACGCTAGGCGGCGGGTCGGGCCGGCGTGACTCGCGCGGCGCCCCTGGCGCCGCCGATACTCGGTCCGTTCTCCACTTTGGGGGAGATCCTCCACAGCGTGTTCTGGGCGGGCAACGGCCGTGGCCGCGGCGAGCCACGCCGGAGTGTAGTCGGCGTCGGCGGGCAGCGGCAAGGACTTCGCCACGTGACGTTCTGCTACCGTCCGTCCACCGTCGCCATCGGTGATCCGGAAGGCGTGGTTGAGGGCGTTCGTCGGAATCTGGCCAGTCGCGTGGCTGCGCGGCGCGGCGTACCGCGTTAGGCACTGGGTCGTGCTGGCGCTCGTGCTCGGCGGCCTGCTCTCGGGTCGGCCCGTATCCGCGGCACAGTCTTTCGAACGCGATCTTCAAGCGCGGGCCTGTCTAGCGGGATCACACCGTGGCCCATTTCGAGGTCAAGGACATCGAGGCTGCCGTCGCCGACCTTCGATCGCGGGGCGAGGTCTTCGAGGAGTACACGGAAGGGCCGCTGGTGACCACCAACGGGGTGGCTCAGCTGGGTCCGGCGCGCGGGGCATGGTTGCGCGACCCCGACGGGAACGTGCTCGGGCTCCGCGAGGGGCCTGTCCCGACGTAGACGAGGCCCGGTGGTGCCCA
This sequence comes from Candidatus Limnocylindrales bacterium, assembly GCA_038253685.1. Classification (GTDB taxonomy): domain Bacteria; phylum Chloroflexota; class Limnocylindria; order Limnocylindrales; family CSP1-4; genus JAFMJV01. The sequence continues at coordinate 3,358 of JBBSGX010000040.1, forward strand.
TACGCCGAACCGCCCATTGACCACCCTGACGGCGGGTGTGCCATCCTCGGCGGGTGACGGACAAGCAGCGCAGCGACCCCGTTGGGGTTGCGGCCCCACCTCGCCCGAAGGCCCCGTTGGCCACCGCCAGTGGGTTCCCGACGGGCCCAGAGCCCGACCTGCCCGATCGCACCTCGGCACCGCCCGCACCGGTAGCGGCACCACCGGCGACCGAGGACCCGACAGTCCCGCCCGCGACCGAGGACCCGGCCGCCGCCCCGCCGCCGCCCGGAGCAGCCACGGACGAGACCACCGGCAGCCATCCGGTCGCCGGGCCTGACGACGCCTCACCCCTCGGGGTTGTCGAGTCCGGAGATGGCGGGCTGGCCGCGATCCGCGTGACGATCGTGGCGCTCCTCGGACTTGCCGGGCTCGTCGCGATCGCCACCCTCATGGGCGGCCCAGCCGTTCTCGGCCTGGTGGAGGCGGCAATCCTGATCGCGCTCGGTGGGGCCCTGGTCCTGCACCAGCGCACGGTGACCGCAGTCACCGACCGCCGGTTGACCCGCGAGGCCAGCGTCACGCGGATCCTCCAGGGGTTGTCGCGATCGGTCTCCCCGGAATCGGTCGTGGATGCCATCGTCCAGGAGCTCCATGCTGCGGCCGGCGCGGACCACGTCGTCGTGGCGCGTGTGCGCCAGCCCGATCACGTCGTGGAAGTGACGCTGGTGACCGCCAGTGCCGCGGTACCTGTCTCCAAGACCTGGTTGCGGCCGGACATCGTGGGCGAGCTCTCCACGGACCAACCGGCGCCGGAACCCTCCGGACGGCGCCGTGACCCGGCGCGGGCGGTCCGTGCCGCGTCGCAGGCCGCCTCCGACGAGATCGCCCGGCGCGTTCGGTCCGCCTACGGCCTGTCCTACACCGTCGCTGCCCCACTGGTGGCCGACGGCCGGTTCATGGGGGCGCTGATCCTCTCGAAGCGGACGCGCGGCACCTGGGCCGCCGCAGACCGGAGGCTGCTCGCGTGGGCCGCCTCCGAGTTGTCCGCGGCGTTCGCGCGTGCGTACGCGCACGAGGCCGCCGAACGCGGTGCAAACATCGATGCCCTCACCAACCTGCCGAACCGGCGCTACTTCAACGAGCTCCTCGCGATCCTCCGGCCCGGGCGCCGCAGCGGAGACCGCACCGGCATCCTCATGATCGACATCGACCACTTCAAGCGTCTCAACGACCGGTACGGGCACGCCACCGGGGACGTCGTGCTGCGTGCCGTGGCGGGGGCCATCGCCGCCACCATCCGGGCCGAGGACACGCCGGCGCGCTACGGAGGCGAAGAATTCGTTGTCATCCTGCGGCGGGCCAGTGCCGGTGCGGCGGTCGACGTGGGGCAGCGCATCCGAGCGGCGGTCGCCGCGCTCGCGCTCGGGCCGATGGGCATCGAGGAGCCCGTAACCGTTTCCGTGGGGGTCGCGGTCGCGGCCGAGGAGGAGACGGACATGCGGGCCATCATCGAACGGGCCGACCGGGCGCTGTACGCGGCCAAGGGATCCGGTCGCGACCGCATCGAGGTCGCCTGAGGTGGCAGGTCCGCGCGCCCGCCGGAGCGCGCCACCGCAGCCGAAGCGCAATGCTGCAGGGCTCGACGTCGAGCGACCCACCGAGGCCGACACGCCCGATCCCGAGCTCCGAGAGGTGGTGACCCTCGACCCCGACCAACCCCCGTACGAGGAACGGCCGCGCTTCTCCCGCGGCGACGACGTTCCGCTGCTTCGCAACGACGAGCTCGCTCGCATCTTCTTCAACATCGGGGACATGCTCGAGCTCAAGGGCGAGATCGCCTTCAAGGTCGGCGCGTACCGGCGAGCAGCCGACTCGATCGCACACAGCCCGCTCGACATCGCTGCGGCCTATCGCAGAGGCACGCCGCCGCGGCTCGAGGGCGTCGGCAAGGCCATCGACGAGAAGCTGGCCGAGCTGGCCGACACGGGCCGCCTGCGCTTCTACGAGCGGCTGCGCCGGGACGTGCCACCTTCCCTGGTGCAGCTGCTGGCCGTACCCGGTCTCGGCCCGCGCACGGCCGGCGACCTGTGGCGCGCGCTGGGGATCGCGTCACTCCCCGAGCTCGAGGCCGCGGCTCGCGAGGGGCGCCTTCGGGCCGTTCGCGGCATCAGCGAGAAGACCGAGCAGAAGATCCTCGATGGGCTCGCAGAGCTGGAGAAGCGGCCGCCGACCCGGATGCGCCTCGGGGATGCGGAGCAGATCATCGACCGGCTGTCGTCGCTGTTGTCCGCGGTGCCGGGCGTCAGCTCGGTGGTTCCAGCGGGCTCATTCCGACGCCGCCGCGAAACCATCGGCGATATCGACCTCCTCGTCGAGACGGACCGGCCGGTCGAGACAATCGCCGCCGTGCACGCCTCGGCCGCGGTCGACCGGGTCGGCGGTCACGGAGGCAGGCCGGGGACGCTGCGCACCACCGTTCAGCTGCTGCGCGGTCCGCAGCTCGACGTCATGACCATGCCACCGGGGCGGACGGGCACCTACCTGGTCCATTTCACGGGCTCCGCGGAGCACAACGTGCGGCTGCGGCAGCGGGCTCGCGACAAGGGCTGGAGCCTGTCGGAGCACGGTTTCACCCGCATCGGCGAGGACGGAGAGGCGCTCACCGGGTCTGCCGCCGAGCGCCGCACCTTCGCCACCGAGGCAGAGGTGTACGACTTCCTCGACCTGCCGTTCATCGAGCCCGATCTGCGTGAAGATCGCGGCGAGATCGAGGCTGCGCTGGAGGGTCGGCTTCCGAGCGTGGTCGAGCTCTCCGACCTCCAGGGGGACTGCCACACGCACTCGGACTGGTCGGACGGCAGCAAGTCGATCGAGGCATGGGCGGAGGCGGCTCGGCGTCGCGGATATGCGTACCTCGTGCTCACGGACCACTCGCACAGCCTGACGATCGCGAACGGGCTGACGCCGGCCCGGGTGGAGCAGCAGCGCAAGGTCATCGGCGAGCTGAACGGGCGCTATGCGCGTGAAGAGGCAGCCGGCGAGGTGCCTCCGGGCGCCCATCCGTCGGGGTTCCGGCTGCTCCACGGTTGCGAGATGGAGATCCGCGTCGACGGCCGCCTCGACTACGACGACCGCCTGCTTGCGCGCTTCGACGTGGTGGTGGCGTCCCTCCACGTCGGGCGGCGCCAGCCTCGTGCCCAGCTGATGGCGCGCTACGAGACCGCGCTTCGCAGTCCCCATGTCGACATCATTGCCCACCCCTCCGGCCGCAAGATCGGCATCCGCCCCGATCTCGACCTCGACTGGGACCGCTTCTACCGGACCGCGGCGGAGACCGGCACGCTCCTGGAGGTGAACGGCTCCGACGAGCGCCTGGACCTCGACGATCGGCGGATCCGCGCGGCGCTCGACGCCGGCTGCACCTTCACCATCGACTCGGACGCGCACTACATGAGCGAGTGGGACAACGTGAAGTGGGGCATCGGGCTGGCGCGCCGCGGCTGGCTGGAGAAGCGCAACGTGGCCAACACCCTGCCGCGCGACGAGTTCCTGAAACTGATCGAGGAGAAGCCGCACCGGGTGTCGTGAGCTGAGGCACTCGGCCGGGATCCCAGGGTCACTGAGCACTGACAGTTGGCACGATGAGTGGGATCCCGGTGATACACTCTCCTTTCGCCCATCAAACGATCTCTGGCCGTGCCCCCGCGCGCCCGCCACTCCCGAGGAGTTCATGAGCTTTTCACTGACTGAGAACCAGGGTCCGAGCAACGCAGTCACGGCCACGCGCCTGAAGCGCCAGCTGGTCGAGCAGGCCATCGCCGCTGCCACCGCCGCCGATTGGCCCGAGGCGGCTGCCATCAACGAACGAATTCTGGAGCTAAGCCCGGACAGCGAGGCCGAGAACCGCCTTGCCAAGGCGCACTGGGAAATGGGCGAGCTCGCCGCCGCCCGCGAGCACTACCAGGCCGCGCTTGCCATCGACCCCACCAGCCGCATCGCCGAGCGCAACATCAACCGCCTTCGGCTCCTGATGGCGGAGGCCGGCAAGAAGACGGTGGCCGCCAAGCCGGGGAGCAAGGCGCCCGTCAGCATCTTCGTGGAGGAAACCGGCAAGACCGGCTTCGCGCACCTGGTCGACCTGGCCAGCCCGCGCGACCTCGCCCAGGTGAACCCCGGTGACGCCGTCGAGCTCGTCCCCGACGGCCCGCGCCTCAAGGCCATCAGCAACGGAATGCCGATCGGCTACGTCGAGCCGCGCGTCGCGGCCCGGTTGTTGAAGCTCATCGCGGAGGGCAACAAGTACGCCGCCGGCGTCACGAGCCTTGGCGACAAGGATGTGCGGATCATCATCCGCGAGGTCTACCAGGACCCCCGCAACTACGGCAAGGTCTCGTTCCCTACTGCGGCCAAGGTCAGCGACCTGCGGCCGTACACCAAGGGCACCCTCGTGCGCGAGGAGATGGAGCTCGAGGAAGAGCTCGAGCTTGACGAAGAGGACGACGAAATCGAGGACATCGGCTCCGTCCTCCCGGCCGAGGTCACCGAGGAGGCGGCCTTCGAGGCCGAGGAATCGGACGATCTCGAGGAGAACTAGAAAGTCCCCTCCGCCGGGGCGCCTTGGGGCGCCGGCTCCGTCCGTCGCTGGCGACTCGCTCCGCCGCACCACACCCGCATCCGAATAGACTGCCCGGATGGCGGAGCCGCTCTCGTCGCTGATCCGGCCTCATCGCGGTCCCGTCCTGCCGGCCCTCGAGCGGCTCGCCCCACCGCCGCCCGACAACCTCGTCGCCGCGGAGATCGACGCGCGCACGTCGCCCGGCGACATCATCGTCGAGCTCCACGGTCGCGGCGGCTGGGTGGCGCGCAGCGGCGTCAATCGCCTGCGACGCGTCTATGACATGGAAGCCTCCGCGCTCACCCGCCTGGTCGCCGAGATCGTGCTGCGACCCCCGGATCTGCGCCACCTCGACGCCGCGCTGAACGCCCTCGCCGTGCAGCCGCGCGGCAACGTGGGGTTGCGCCAGGCCGTCAACGATCCATTCACCTCGACCTGCGCAAACTGCGGCCGCCCCGTGATCGTCGAGGAGTTCATCTGGGACGGTGTCGCGTCGGCGCCGTCGCGCAAGTCGTATCGCTGCACCGCCTGCCGCGTGGGCGAAGTACGTCTTGCGCCTGTCACGCGAGAGGACGTCGAGCGCGCGCAGGAAACCGACGACACCGTCGCCAGTGCCGCGCTGCGGCGCCGCTTCCCGACGCCCGATCCGGATCACACCCTGCCTGACCAGCTGCTGGACCTGTACACACCCCGGACGCTGGTGGCCATCCAGGGAATCATCGAGCGCATCGAGTCCGACCTGCGCGCCCAGTCGATCCAGGCGGCCCTGCGCCTCGCTGTCGTTCACATCCTGTTGCCGTCCAGCCGCCTCAACAGCTATCCCGGCCGCGGGGCCGCGCTGCGCATCAGCGCCGGTCGCGTACGCCCGCTGGCGGATCGGCAATGGCGCGAGCGCAACCCATGGCTGCTCTTCGAGGAGGGTTGTCGGGTGGTGCGTGCCTTCGCGCAGCGGCTCGAGGGCGCGGCAACGGGACATATCCAGGCACGCGTCGGGACCGATCTCGGCATGCTCCTCGACGGCACCGCCAACGTCATCGTGCGGCAGGGCAATGCGGCGTCACCGGGTGGCGCGCTGCGACTGCCGCACCGCCACGACATTCCCGGCACCCTCGATCCGCGCTCGCGGATCCGGCTCGTGTTGACGCAGCCGCCGATCCACTGGACTCCCGAGAACCTGGGCTTTGCTTACCTCGCGACGGCGATGGCACTCGGCCCCGAAGAGGCGTCCAGCCTTCCGCTCGAGGCGCTCTTCGGGCCTCCGCCACGCACGGAATGGGCGTGGGACGCGGCGGCGCTGCGGCGATCGCTGGCCGGCGTCGGGCGCGTGCTCGCCGACGACGCCCGCGTAGTGCTGATGCTGGACCGCACGGGACCGGGTGGCCTCGTGTCGGGCGTGCTCGGCGGGGTTGGGGCAGGGTACCGCCTCGATCGCGCGGTGCTCGCGGAGACGGGCGAGGAGATCAGCGGCACGCTCGAATTCGCCCCGCCGCAGAGTGAGCGGCCACTCGATCACGACCTGCCGGAGCTGCCGCCGGCGCTCGATCCGGCGGCGCCGTTTCAGCTCGAAACGGTCGAGGCTGCCGTCAGCGACGTGGCGGTCGCGGTCCTCCAGGCGCGCGGCGAACCTGCCCGTTTCGAGCGGCTCCTCGGCGAGGTCCTGATCGGCCTCGACCGCATGGGGCACCTGCGCCGGCTGGTGGGCACGCGCACCTTCTCCGAGACCGAGGCGCGCGCCGACGCCGGCGCGGCCGCCGTCGGCATGTTCACGGAGGCTCCCGCACATGAGACGACACCCGTGGCCGAACCCACGGTCGCGCCGGAGGCCGAGCCGTCCACGTCCGAAACGGCTCCGATGAGGCCGGTGGCGAAACCGCTCGAAGGCAGCAGCAATGGTTCCGGGACCGACCTGGCAAGCTCGGCAACCTCCTGGCGTGATCCGCTCCGCCACGCGCGCGCACCCATGGCCGTGCCGATCGAAGTGCCGGTGCCCGCCCCCTCTGAAGGGCGTCCTGCGGAAGCCGGGGCCGACCTGGACGACCTCGCCGTCACGGTCCACGCGCAACGGAACGAAGCCAGCCTTCAATCCGATTCGGCAGGCTCGCAGGCCTCGTCCGTCGAGTTCGATGAGGCCCGGGACGCAACCGATCCCGAGTCTGGGCCCAGCGATGACGGGACTCCCATGGGCGACGAACCAGAGCCTCACGACGACCCATTGACCGCGTCAGAACCCATGGCCTCCTGGGATCGCACGGGGTCTGGGTCCGATCCCGTCTCACTGCTGCTGGAGATCGTCATGGGCGAGCTGCGCCGCCGCGATCATCCCCGCCTGCGCGAGCTGGAGCCTGGCCGCTGGTGGTTGCGCGAACCGGCCGACATCGCGGCGGCCCGCTCGCCACTCTCGGACCGCCTGGAGTGGGCCGTCTTCAGCCTGCTCTCGACGAGCGGCAGCCTCACAGAGAGTGCCTTCTTCGACCGTGTCGCCGGCATGTTCCGCGGCCACGACACACCGGATGAAGAGCTGGTGCGAGCCTGCCTCGAGAGCTACCGATCCGGCGAGCTCGCGCCCGACGGAATGCTGCGAACCGACGACTCGCTGCAAGGCCGCTACGAGGAGCACGGCAACCTCGTGGGGATGCTGGCCGAGTACGGACACCGGCTCGGCCTGCGGTGCTGGATCTCCAGGCGCGAGCAGCGTCGCCAGTTCCGCGGCGCCGCGCTCTCGGAAATGCTTTCGGAGGCCGAGCAGCGGGCCTACCTCCCGCTCATCGCCCCTGGCGCCGTCGAGGCCCTGGAAGCGGTCGATTGCATCTGGTACCTCCGCGGCAAGGCCACGTTCCTGTTCGAAGTGGAGTGGACGGCCATGCTCGACGAGGCCGTCCTGCGACGAGGTCCGCGCATCGAGTCGAGCGAGACACTGGTGCGATTCCTCGTCATTCCACCCGAGCGAACGGAGCTGGTCCGCCTCAAGCTCGCCCGGTCGCCTCTCCTTCGAGCGCGGATGCAGGAGGACAACTGGCATATCCTGAAAGCGGACCACCTGCGCAGGATTCACGCCCGCGATCAGGCCGATCTCGAAGGTCTCGGGCCGATGCTTGGGCTGGATCCCGAGATCGAAAAGCAGGGCGAACAACTGGCGCTGTTCGGCTGAACCCGCCGCCGCACCCCACCGGAGGAGACACGATGAGCACGGCCACCCTCGCCCAGACGCCGGTCAATGCGCTGGCCGACCGCATCACCCTGGACATGCTGCGAGTGGTGGCCGACCTGCGGCTGGCGCACTTCGTGCGTTCGATCCGTCGAGCCGGCCGCTGCACCGCCTCGCATCGACCACCTATCACGAGGCAGTCCCGGGTCACCATTTCCAGATCACCATCGAGACGGAGCTCCAGGGCTTGCCCGCCTTTCGATGTCTCGGTTCGCGCCTGACGGGTGCCGCCTATCCCGAAGGCTGCCGGCAGCGGTGTGGCGGTCCCTGACGAGGAAGGCTGATGCCGCGACGGAGCTTCCTTCGCATCGCCTAGAATGGCCTGACTTGCAGAAGCGCGATTCGCACGCAGCTGCGTGCTGACGAACGAATCTCGCACAACAGGAGCCCATCATGTCTTCGGTGACCACAGGCACTGTGCGGCGTACGCGCCAGGACGAGCTGTACAGGCGCGCCCTCAAGAGGCTGCCCGGCGGAACAGATTCGAATTTCCGCGCATGGGGCGAGGACACCATCTACGTCGACCGTGGCAAGGGCGGCCTGGTCTGGGACGTCGACGGCAACGAGTTCGTCGACCTGCGCATGGGCTATGGACCGGCAATCCTCGGACACGCAGACCCGCGCGTGGACGACTACGTCTACGAGCGCATGCGCCTCGGCGTCAGCTTCAGCCTGACCAGCGAGGACGAGGTGAGGGCCGTCGAACTCGTGTGCGAGCTCACGTTCTGTGAGATGGCGCGCCTCACGGTTTCGGGCACGGAGGCGACCATGCACGCGATCCGTGTCGCCCGCGGATACACGCGGCGCGACAAGATCGTGAAGTTCGAGGGGCAGTACCACGGCGTCCATGACTACGCGCTCATCAGCGTCCTGCCGAACGACGTCGGGGATCTCGGCGATCGCGACAACCCCGTACGACTGGCCTGGGGACGCGGCATCCCGCAGGCGGTCAGTGAGACCGTGATCCCGGTGCCCTACAACGATCTGGCCACCCTGCGACGCTTCTTCGAGCGGGAAGGCGAGCAGATCGCCGCCGTGATCATCGAGCCGGTGCTCGGCAACGCACAGGGGATCATGCCGCGCGAGGGATTCCTGGCCGGCGTGCGCGCCATCACGCAGGAGTTCGGCGCGCTGCTGATCTTCGACGAGGTCAAGACCGGGTTCCGACTCGCGCGCGGCGGCGCAGCCGAGTTTTTCGACGTGAAGCCGGATCTTGCGACCTACGCCAAGGCGATGGGCAACGGTTACCCGGCCGCGGCGTTCGGTGGAAGCGCGGAAGTCATGAGCGTCCTGCCGAAGGACGTCAGCCACGGCGGCACCTACGCCGGCAACCGGGTGGCGGCATCCGCGGCCAACAAGGTCCTCGAGATCATCCGCGACACGGATGCCCTCGACACAGTCCGGCAGAACGGGCTGCGCGTGCAGGCCGGCTTGACGCAGGTGATCGACCGCAAGGGCCTCCCGTACGTCTTCACGGGCGTGCCGCAGATGTTCGGGATCATGTTCACTGACAAACTTCCCGACGACTACCGCGGCTGGGCCGACACGGACCACGAGCTCTACGACGCGGTCGCCGTCGGCATGATGGCGCGTGGCGCCATGCCCGAACCCGACTCCCGCGAGCCGTGGTTCATGTGCGAGGCGCATCGAGAGGGCGACCTGATCGATCGCGTCGTGACCTCGTTCGAAGGGTCGCTGGATGCGGCGCTGGAGCAGCGCGCGAAGACGAGACCACTGCGACCCGAAGCGTTCTGACGAGCGAGCACTCGAGGATCGCGCCATGGGGCTCAGGGAACCGTCTGCTGGGCGCGCCTCGCAGCCGATCGAGGTGGGTGAGGACGCGGCGTACCGTCATGAGGAGGCTGACGCGGGTGGTGCCCTGGGTGCGAAAGTCGCTGTCGTCGCCGTACCGGTCGCGCAGGCGCTCGATGTCGTGGAAGTCCGGGTCATCGCGCAGCGTCACGGTGCCTTCGAGCGTGACGTACTCATAGCCATCCTCGAAGCAGACGCTGACCCGCGGATCGCGCAGCACGTCGAGGTACTTGCGACGGCCCTTTGCCGTGTTCATGAGCACGCTGCCGTCAGGTTCGATGATCGCCCACATCACCGACAGGCTCGGCATTCCGTCGGTGCCGATCGTTGCCAGGACGGGGTAGCGGATCTTCGCGGTCAGCCACTCGATCAGGACGGGTGCGAGCGGCAGCCTCGGCCGGCCGTTGCTCACGAGCGGAAGATCGGGCCGCGGTCAATCACGGATTGCAACAGCTCCTCGTCCGCGGCGTCGAGCGATGGCTCTGGAATGGCCACGGCCTCCTGCCCCGGGTAGGCGAGTCGCTCGCGGATGGCCGGGTTCAGGTAGTAGGCGCCGGGGACGACGGTGGCCAGAACAGCGAAGTCGGCGCTGTCCGGCGCTTCGGCCAGGGAGCGCAACAGCGCGGCGGGATCCCGGCCCGCGGCGGCATCCAGGATTCGCGCGAGGTCGTCGCCGAGGTCCGGCCGGGACGACAGAAGGACATCCAGCCACTTTCCCGCGACGCCCGCCTCGCTGGCCGAGGGCATCCGCCACCTGCAGGGATCAGCACGTCGGCGAGCGCGCCGAGCGTGGCACGCCGCGCGTCCGTGAGGCTCAAGTCGGCACCTTCTGACCGCGCCGTTCCTCGATCAGGCGATCGGTGAAGCGCAGCGCCAGGGCCGCGATGGTCGCGGTCGGGTTCATGCCCGCGGAGGTTGGCCAGACGCTGCCGTCGATGATGTAGAGGTTCGGCACGTCGTGGCACCGGCCCCAGCGATCCACCACCGACGTGGCCGGATCGTCGCCCATCTTCGCCGTCCCAAGCAGGTGCCAGCCCGTTGCCCGGATGAGCGGCGCGACCGCGGTCGCATAGGCGCCCGCGGCCTCCAGGGATTCCTTCGCCCGCGCCTGGTGGAAGTCGATGATGCGGCTCGAGTTCTCGGACAGCTTGTAGATCAACTTCGGCGCCGGGATGCCGTCCGAATCCTTCAAGGTCGCGCCCAGGACGACGCGGTTGTCCTCCTCGGGGAGGTCCTCCGCGATGATGCCTCACATCGCCGAGTGGCCGAGCCGCTTCGCCACCGTCTCGTGGAAGCCGGTGTCGTCGCCGGACCGGTGTACGCGCCGGTCGGCCGGGCGCGGTACCTCGACCGCGGAGAGCGCGCCGCCACCGTTGCCCGCGTCGTGGAGAACCTGCGCGCGGTCGCGGAGTACGCTGCTGGCCGTGAGGTCCGGCTCGCGATCGAGCCGCTCAATCGCTACGAGACGAGCCTGGTCAACCTGCTCGAACAGGCGGTCGAGATCGCGCAAGCGGTCGGCGGCCAGGGGATCGGCGTCGCTGCCGATACCTTTCACATGAACATCGAGGAGAAGGACATGGCAGCTGCCCTGCGCGACGCCGGCCTCTGGCTGGCGCACGTCCAGGTGTGTGGAAACGACCGCGGCGCGCCCGGCGACGACCACATCGACTGGCCCGCCGTCGCAGCCGCGCTCGGTCAGGCCGGTTACAACGGACCCATCTACATCGAGTCGTTCACGCCGGAGAACCGCACCATCGCGAGGGCAGCGTCCATCTGGCGCCCGCTCGCCCCGAGCCAGGACGAGCTCGCCACGCGCGGACTCGCGTACCTGCGCGCCACGTTCGGCGACGCAGCATGAAGCTCGGCGTCTTCACCGTGCTGTTCGGCGACCAGCCCTTGGAGAATGCGCTCGACCGCGCTGCCGAGGCAGGCCTCGATTGCGTGGAGATCGGCACCGGCAACTATCCCGGCAACCGCCACTGCCGGCCGGAGGCGCTCCTCAAGAGTGCGTCGAAGCTCGAGGCCTTCCGCACCGCAATCAGCTCGCGCGGCCTGGAGCTCAGCGCGCTCTCCTGCCACGGGAATCCCCTCCATCCGCAGGGAGACGTCGCGCTTTCCAGCCACGAGACCTTCCTGCGGACCGTGGAGCTGGCGGAGCGCCTGGACGTCGATCGCGTCAACCTCTTCTCC
>JBBSGX010000041.1:0-14496 GCA_038253685.1 Candidatus Limnocylindrales bacterium
AGGTCTGGCCGCCATCCTCCGTCTCGTAGAGCGGCGCGCGGGGTCCCCAGAGCCAACCGGTCCCGTCGGGTCGCAGGTCGAATCCGCTGACCGTACCCGTGAACGGCAATCCACCTTCGCGCTCCGTCGTGGACCGCACCGTCCAATGCCGGCCTGCGTCGTCCGAGATCAGCAGGGCCTTGGTCTGGCTGCCGCCCCCCGCCCCTCCGACGCAGAGTTCGGCGATCGCCTTCGCGCCGACGGATACCGCATCCACGAGGAACAGGCGGGACGGGCACTGCGTTGGGACCGGCTCCCATGTCGTGCCGCCATCGGTGGTCATGATCAGCGCCGTCTGTGCAGGATTCGTGTCGTTCGAGCCGACGATCGCGACGCCGTCCAGACCGCGAAATCCGATGTTGAAGAGTCGCCCAGGGCGCAGAAGCTCGAACGGACCATTCGCGTCGACTCGGTAGAGTCCGGACCGGCAGGCGTCGTGCCCTTCACACGTGACTGTCACGTACACATGATCCCGATCGGGCACCGCAACGTCGATCACGGAACCGATGCCGAACGAGTGGAACCACCAGGTTGCCTCATCATCCAGGCGCCACACGACCACCGCATCGCCCGAGGTGGCCGTGCCACCGACCCACTCGTTGCCGCCACCGAGAAATGCGAGTGCGCCGGGCTGGAGGTCATTCTCGGAGATTCGCATTTCATCCAGATCGACGGTCAACGCACCGGGGTCCGTGGCATCGGCGAAGGTGAGAACCACTCCGCGGGGCATGCCCACGTCTCCACATGCCGGCTCGCTGGTGAGATTGATGCCGACGTGCCAACCATCCGCAGCGACCCGAACCACACCACGCAGGCCGCACACGCCCGCGAACCAGTGGACCAGGATGGATCGCGGGTTGCCGCCCGAAGCCTCATCGGCGCCGGTAGTGCCATTCGCCGCCAGGTGCGCGATCTCCCTTGGGGTGGCTGCGCGCGCATCGGTCACGCGGCCGCTGTCATCCCGCACGGTGACCGGCAGGTCCCAGGCCGGCGGGCCGCCGGTCAGCATGAACCGCCAACGCGAGCTGTCGCCTTGAGCCGGAGAGGACGACGGGCTTTCGATGGGCGAAGGGCTCGGCGTGGGCGTCCCGCCAAGCGCCGATGACGCAGTGGACGGCGCCGGCGACGAGCCTGGCACGACCGTGGGCGCGGGCGACGAGCCCGAGCCGACCGAGGGCGTTGGGACTGACCTTGGCCCGGTCGATGGCGAAGACGGCGCCAAGGAGGTTGACGGACCGCCGCAGCCATTGACGACCAGAATGGAGACGATGGCACACCGCCGGCGAAATGAACCCATGCGAGCGTCGACTCCCAAGCGTCGCCCCAGTCTCACGAAGGCCTCCATGTGGAGGCGATTCGGCATTGTGACGGCCAGCGTCCGACACGGGTTACGCTCCGACCGTGATGCTCATGCGCGGCGGCGGGCAAGCCTTGCTCGCCTGGTGCTGCCTCTCCCTTGTGTGCCTCCTCCTGGCCGGCTGCTACAGCTCCGCGACCGCCTCATTCCACCCGGGCGACGCAAGCCAGCTGGTCCAGGAGATCACCCGACGAGGTGCCACCGTCACGGCGACAGTGAGTGGCGACACCGGCTGCAGCGACGCCACCCTGACCGACAACGCGCTGCACCTCACCGTGACCACCGCGACCGACTCAACGCCGCGAGACGTCTACATCTTCACCTTTCGCTCAACCAAATTCGACGCGAGCGCGGCGCCGATCGACGCCTGCCAGGCCGCCTGGGCCCAGGCTCATCCCGGCATGAACGTCACACGCCTCGACATCGCCCCGTACCGCGCCTTCGGCGCGGATTGGTCCCCGTCACTGTCATCGACGATCACGGCCGCCCTGACCGAGGCTTCGAACCTCGGAACGTGACGCTCGCTAGCATTCGTTCACGTGAGCGTTGACAACTGGCCGATCTTCGGACGCGACGTGCCGGACGCCGCGTGGCGCCCATCCCCGGAGAACCTGGCTGACAGCCACCTCGCGCGCTTCCTGAAGGTCAGCGGCGATCCCAACCTGACCGCACTCCAACGACACGCAGAGCGCGACCCGGCCTGGTTCTGGGGCGCCGCGGCCGACGGCCTTGCCCTCGCCTGGCAGCGACGGCCCCGCGAGGTAATGGACATTTCGCGCGGCGTGGAGTGGTCGCGCTGGTGGACCGGCGGCGCCTTCAACTACGCCGCCGCGGCCGTCGACCCGCGCGCCGAGCGCGAGCCCGGCGGCCTGGCGCTCACGTGGGAGGGCGAGGACGGCGAGATCCGCCGGCTCACGAATGCCGAGCTCAAGACCCAGGTGGACACCGCTGCGGGCATGCTCGCCGGGCTTGGCGTGGGCACGGGCGACCGTGTCGGCATCTACCTCCCGCTGCTGGTGGAGACGGTGATCGCTGTGCTCGCTCTGGGGCGTCTGCGCGCGATCTACACGCCGATCTTCTCCGGCTACGCTGCGCCCGCGGTCGCCAGCCGCCTCAACGACTGCACGGCCAGGCTGCTCATCACGGCCGACGGCTTCCGTCGTCGCGGCGGGATCGTTCGGCTGAAGGCGATCGCCGACGAAGCGGTGGTAGCCACGCCGTCGGTCGAGGGGGTGCTCGTCGTTCGTCGCCTGGGCCAGGCTGCGCCCGAGCCCGTGCCCTGGACGGAGGGTCGAGATCGCTGGTGGGACGACGCCATGGCCGATTCGTCGGTCGTGGCGTTGAGCGAAGCCCCGGAGACCGACCCCGAGACGCCCTACATGCTGATCTATACCTCGGGCACCACTGGCCGACCGAAGGGTGCCGTCCACGTCCACGGCGGCTTTCCCATCAAGGGCGCGCAGGACCTGGCACACAGCTTCGACCTTGGCCGCGGCGACTCGCTGTTCTGGTTCACCGACCTCGGCTGGATGATGGGTCCTTGGGCCATCTCCGGCTCGCTGCTGCTGGGCGCGTCGCTGGTGCTGTACGAGGGAGTGCCGGACTTTCCCACGCCGGATCGGCTGTGGTCGATCGTCGAGCGCCACCGCGTGACGCACCTGGGGCTCGCCCCGACCGTCATCCGAGCGCTCATGGCTCACGGCACTGACCCGGTCCGGGGCCACGACCGCTCATCGCTGCGCGTGCTGGGCTCCACGGGTGAGCCGTGGAACCCCGAGCCGTGGTGGTGGTTCTTCCGCGAGGTCGGCGAGGGCCGCTGCCCGATCATCAATTACAGCGGCGGCACGGAGGTGAGCGGCGGGATTGTCAGCTGCAACCTTGTGACGCCGATCAAGCCGACCTCGTTCGGCGGCCCGAACGTCGGCACCGCCGCGGACGTCCTGGACGCGGATGGCAGACCCGTGCGCGGCAAGGTGGGCGAGCTCGCCATTCGCCAGCCGCTCCCCGGCATGACGCGCGGCTTCTGGAACGATCCCGACCGCTACCTCGAGACCTACTGGTCGCGCGTGCCGGGTGTCTGGGTGCACGGCGACTGGGCGCTGATCGACAAAGACGGCTACTGGTACATCCAGGGACGCTCCGACGACACGCTCAAGGTGGCCGGCAAACGCGTGGGGCCCGCCGAGGTCGAGAGTGCCGCCGTGGGCCATCCGGCGGTCCTGGAAGCCGCGGCCGTCGGCATCCCGCACGAGCTGAAGGGCGAAGTGATCGTGCTGTTCTGCGTGCTGCGGCGCGGCGAAACCGACGACGCCGACCTGCGGGCCTCGATCTCCGCGCAGGTGGTCCACGAGATGGGCAAGGCGCTCAAACCGGAGGCGGTCTTCATCGTCCCGGAGCTGCCGAAGACGCGGAGTGGCAAGGTCATGCGGCGCGTCGCACGCGCCGCCTACCTCGACGCTGACCCTGGGGATCTCTCGGCGCTGGAGAACCCGCTGGCGGTCGAGGCAATCCGGTCAGTGGGTCGACCGTCGAGCCGATAGTCCCGCATGAGGCGCCGCGAAGCAACGATCCGCTCGACAACGTCGGCGCTGATCGACTCCACGGCTATCCGACGAAGCGCGGCTGGAGCCAGGCGGAGCCGCCGTCGGAGTCGTCGATGCGTGCCCGAACGTAGCTCTCGGAGCCGGCGAGGCGGTGGCGCGGCGACGGGCCCTCGGCCACCTCCAGGACCTCGCCGCCGCGTCCGATGAACGTGGTCCGATACGCCAGGTCGCTGAACGTGGCGATGTCCACGCACAGCATCTGACCGCCGAGGTCGAGGTCGTCCAGCTCCACGCCCGTCGAGGCGTAGAAGCGGCCCTCGTCGAGCGCAGTCAGAAGCGCCGCCTCCGTTACCCCCGCGTCTCCCTCCACGGAGACCCAGCCGCGACCCGGGTTGTCCCATTGCCGGCCCCAGCGCAGGTAGTGATGCGCGTCGTCGACCGCGATCCCGAACATGCGGACACCTGTGCTCAGCACCGCGTCCCAGATCCCCTCCGTCGAGGCATGACCGTTGCCACCCGCATCGTTCGTTTCGCTCCCACCGTTGTAGACCTCGAACAGCCGCACGTCGCGAAGGCTCGCGAAAACCGACGCCGACAGCATCCAGCGCCAGTTGGGATGGTTCACCGAGGCGATACCCCCGGCCCCACGGACTGCATCCACATTGGCCTGGACGGTGGTGGTCGCGTCACCGGTGCGGACGTGCGGCACGGTGGCCGAGATTCCCAGGCCGTTGACGTGGATGTCGCCGGCGGTCAGCTCCTCGCCGCGGACGAGCAGCATGGATCCCGCCGCCGCGCCTACCTCCCCGGGAGGCGTCAGGACGTCATGGTCGGTGAGCGCCAGGAAGTCGTAGCCTGCGTCGCGGTACCAGGCCGCGACGACCTCCGGCGGCGAGTCGCCATCGCTGTTCGTGGTGTGGGTGTGAAGGTTGCCCTTGAGCCAGCGACGCACAGTCGAACGGTACGGCATTCGCGAGAGCCGTCGCCATACTCCTCGCGATGAAGCCGCAACCGTCGGGGCCGCTGACCAGCACGCACCACCCGCGCTTCCGCATGGCGCTGGCGCTGCGGGAGGGGCGGGAACGCCGTGCCCAGGGCCGCATCCTGATCGACGGTTCGCGAGAGATCGACCGGGCGCTGCGCGCCGGCGTGAAGATGCTCGAAGCCTGGGCCGACGACGAGCGCGTGGCCTTCGACCGGGACACCCAGAACCTCGTCGAGCGCCTCGCGACGGCGGGCGCGTCGGTGGTCGAGGCCAGCTCGCAGCTCCTCGGCCGCCTGGCCTACGGCGATCGCAACGAAGGGGTCGTCGCCGTGGCTGCGACTCCGGTCGCCACGCTGGCGGACCTCGTGCTGCCGGCGGAGCCGCTGCTTGGCGTCATCGAAGGCGTGGAGAAGCCGGGCAACCTCGGCGCGATCCTGCGGACGGCCGATGGCGTCGGCCTTTCCGCGCTCATCGTTGCGGACCCGGGAACAGACCTGTTCAATCCCAACGTCATCCGCGCGAGCCTCGGCACCGTGTTCAGCGTCCCGACCGCCGTGGCCTCAACCGGCGACGTCCTCGAGTGGCTCCGGGCGCGATCGATCCCGATCGTGGCAGCGCGCGTCGAGGGCTCGGTCGACTACACGGACGCCGACATGCGCGGGCCACTGGCCATTGCGCTCGGGAGTGAGGCTCGCGGCCTGTCCGATGCGTGGGCCGAACTCGCGGTTGCCTCGGTCCGAGTGCCCATGCTGGGGGTTGCGGACAGTCTGAACGTGTCCGCGACGGCCGCCATCCTGTTCTACGAGGCGCTCCGGCAGCGTGGCCGGCAGGAGGCCAGCGGATCGAGCTAGTCGTCCTCGAGGATGAACGTGATGAGCATGTTCACCCGGTAGCGGATGATCGCCTCGCCCTCGATGTCGATCTGCTGCTCCTTGATCCAGGCTCCCTTGACGTTGCGCAGCGTCTTGGTGGCGCGTGCCACGCCCTGGCGAATGGCGTCCTCGAAGCTCTGCTCCGACGTGCTGCTGATCTCGGTGATGCGTGCTACGGACATGACCTTCTCCTTTGCTGTCTGAGAGCTATTCGACCCGCAGGTCGAGAACTTTGCGCCCGATCACGAGTCTCTGGATCTGGCTGGTCCCCTCCCCGATCTCTGTCAGCTTGGCGTCACGCAGGAAGCGCTCGACCTTGTACTCCTCGACGTAGCCGTATCCCCCGTGGATCTGCACGGCATTGTTGGTGGCGCGCTGCGAGACCTCGGAGGCGAACAGCTTGGCCTGGGCCGCGGCCAGGCTGTAGTCGCGGCCCTGGTCCTTGATCCAGGCCGCGCGGTACACCATCTGGCGAGCGGCCTCCACCTCGGTCGACATGTCCGCGACCATGAAGGCGACCCCCTGGAAGCTGCCGATCGGGCGGCCGAACTGCTTGCGCTCGCGGGCGTACGGGATCGATGCGTCGAGGGCAGCCTGCGCAAGCCCGACCGCCATGGCACCGATCGAGATGCGTCCACCGTCGAGGATCTGGAGAAAGAGCTTCCAACCGTCGCCACGGCCACCGAGCATCTGATCGGCGGGAACGCGACAGTCCTCGAACAGCAGCTCTCCCGTGGCGCTCGCGTGCAGCCCCATCTTCTCCTCGAGCCGCCCGACGGAGAAGCCCGGCGTGTCGGCCGTGACGATGAAGGCACTGATCTCGGGTGAGCCGTCGTCGCGTGCACCGGTGCGTGCCGTGACGATGTAGGTGCCCGCCTGCCCTGCGTTGGTGATGAAGCGCTTGCGCCCGTTGATGACCCACGTTCCGCTGTTGTGCGAGCGGTTCGACCCGCCACTCGCTCGGCCGTTGCCTTCCTCGAGGCGCCCCGTGGTGCGGGTGCCGCCGGAATCCGATCCGGCTTCCGGCTCAGTCAGGCCGTAGGCTCCGAGCACGTGGCCCTGTGCCATCGGGACCAGGAAGCGGTCCTTCTGCTCGGGTGTGCCCGCGAGATGCAGCGGCCCGCAGCCCAGCGACGTATGCGCCGCGACGATCAGGGCCAGCGAGCCCCACGCACGGGCGAACTCTTCCACCGCGATGGCATAGGCGAGGGTGTCGAGCCCGGCGCCGCCTTCGTCCTCCGGGATGGGAATGCCGAGCAGCCCCATCGGTCCGAGCATGGCCACGATGTCGGTGGGAAAGCGGCGCTCCCGCTCGTGCTCGTCGATGGCGCCGAGCACCTCGCGCGTGCAGAAGTCGCGGATCGTCTTGCGGAGGAGCTCATGCTCCGGCGACAGGTCGAAGTCCATGGGCACCTCAGGGAAGACCGGGATCCGTGGCGGTCGGCGCCGTCCAGACGAGACAGGGAACCGGCGGCAGGGTGGGAGGGGCAAGCCTCACCCGAGGATGGTAGCCGGGTCGTCCCGAGTCCGCGTCTTGCAGGTGGATCGGGGCAACCCGCCGCTGTCGAGGGCAGGACCGCCAGACCTCCGTCCGATTGGGCCCATCAAAGGAAAACGCCGCCGGTCAGAGAGGCCGGCGGCGACCTGAGCGACCTTCAGCAGCCGGCGTACGAGCTGACCCAGTAGAGGTGTGAAGCCCCGCGAATGTACGAGATCTCGATGTGGGCGCCGAACCCGATGCCGCCCAGGTCAGAGACGATGTGGGAGTCGACCTGCGTGGATTGCCATGAGCCACCCATGCGCACCGAGTACCACAGGCCCCCGTTGCCGTCTGCCGCGGCGATGTGTCCGTGGCCGCTCGAGTCGAACTTCAGGAGAGCGCGAACGCTGCCGTCCACGACGAGGTAGGAGTGCCAGCCCGCTGCGTTGCGGTAGGCGTAATGGGTCCCGTCCGACTGTGCCCAGACGATCATCGGCCAGTCGTTGTTCGGATTGATGGCAACCGAAGGCTGCGAATAGGCACCGCTGCCGGTCGACGCAGCCGCTCGTGGGTGAAGTGGCCGACGCTCGTCAGGCCCCTGGCGTAGACCAGATGGTTGTGCTTGATGTAGGCGAGCATGGGCTTGCCGTCGTAGGTCGTCAGAGAGGCGGAGCTGATGTGGGTTCCATTTGAGAGACCGGACGCCACCGTGACGTGCGTCCAGGAACCGGAGGCGTTCGTGGTGTACGTCACTCTCGACGCGCCGTTTCCCGGGTTCTCGTAGTACGTCGCGAGGTATATCCGGGAGCCACGGACTACCAATCCGGTCGCGGTTTCGCAGTTGGTGCCCGGAATGTTCTTCGGCTTCGACCACGAACCACCCGACCGGACCGTGTAGCGAAGGACCGACGTGACACAGCCATTCGAGCCGGACCTGGTCTCGAGGTCGTAGACGACCGTGAGCGGTGCGCCGGTGCCGACCGCGATCAGCGGGTTGACGGCGGTTCGGTGGAGTGCGTCCTGGGTCAACCGGGTTCGCACGAAGCTTCCGCTCTTGTCCGTGACGTACCAGATGCCGGTGTCGCCACGAGCGACCACGTGCTCGATGTCGTGGGTATCTTCGACCATCGAAGGGTCGTAGAGGTTGCCCGTGCTTGCCGATTGCCCACTTGCCCAGCCGCCGGTATCGGCGGTTGCGGGAACTGCCAGGGACAGGAGTCCGACGGCCGCGATGCCGATGGCTGCCGTGATGCCGCGCATCGACTGAGTCCTCCGTTGTGGGGCACGAGTGCGAGCCGGCTACGGCTGGCGGTGCGCGGACTCTGGACGCCATGTGACGATCCGTCGTCCGTGCTGGTACCGACACCGGTACTGAGCCCCGACTCCGTAGACGGAGGGCACTACTGAGAACGTGACGCCGGCCGTCAGGCCTCTTCGCGCTCGATCACGGCACGGGGCACCGGCAGGCGGCGCGGCAATGGCAGATCGCTGACGCCGGCCACGAACGACGCCTGGCGTGCCCATTCCGCAGCCTGCATCTGCTCCTCGACCGAGAGGATGCCCAGGCGTCCCAGCGTGGCCATCTCGTCGCGGATGTACGTCTTGAGCATCTCCGGGCCGTCGGTGTTGATCGTGTAGCGCACCCCGTGGCGGCGGAAGGTGTCGAAGATCCAGCGGAACTCGTCCCAGTCCGCCACGACGCGGGTGTTGAGGTTGCTGGTCGGGCAGAGCTCCAGGGTGATGCCGCGCTCGCGGATCATTCCCAAGGTTCGCGGGTCGTAGGCGGACTTGACGCCGTGGCCGATGCGGGTCGGCTCCAGCTGCTCAATGACCTCGGCGATCTCCTCGACCGCACCGGCCTCACCAGTGTGGACCGTCGTCCCGAGACCGTGGCGGCGGCAGCGTTCGAACAGGCGCCGGTAGTCGGCCGGCTCGAAGTCCTCGGACTCGGGGCCCGCGATGTCGATCCCGACCACGCCGCGCTGGCGGTAGGCAATGGCCTTGTCCGCGATGATCTCGTTCAGGTGGTAGGGGAAGGCGCGGTCGAGGCAGAGGATCAGACCGGGGGTCACGGGGTACTCGAGCCGGGCTCGGTCCATGCCCCGGATCGCCGCGCTGATGATGTGATCGAGGTCCTGCTCGCCGCCTCGGTTGCGCTTCATGGGGTTGAAGCGCAACTCGATCGTGGTCACGTTGTTCTTGCGGTACGCGCCGCCGACCACCTCGTACACGGAGCGCTCCACGGCGAGCGGCGAGGACTGGATCAGCTCCGTCCAGTGGAAGAGCTGCAGGTACCCGTCGAACGAGCGGCCGCGCCGGGCAGAGACCGTGATCATGTCCCGGAACTCCCAGTAGTCCTTGGTCGGCAGGCGGATTCCCTGCGAGTGGGCGATCCCCCACATGATCGCCGGGGCGACCGCGCCGCCAAGGTGGCAGTGGAGCTCGGTCAGGGGGACCTTGGGCGGCAGAACGGCAGGCACCTGCCCATCCTATCCGGACGAGCGCTGCCCGCAGGGCCGCTGCGCCGGTCGCTACGGAGTGGCAATCCGCCCTGAGCTGGGAGCGTTGCCGGCTCCGGCAGGGACTCTCAGGACACCACTGGCATCGGACGAGCCGACACAGAAGATGATCCGGTCCGTGTTGCCGTTGCGCCCCAGCGAGACCTGGTAGTAGCCGGGCCGCCAGGTCTGGCTGGCCGTATCCGCCATGAGGATCAGACCCGGCACCGTGTCAGAGGCGATCGCAGCCGCGACCTGTGCCGTCTGTCCCCCGGCATAGAGTCGGTCGACACGGATATCCCTCGGCGTGGCGCCGGTGAATCCGATGCCGATCACCCTCTGCTCCCCGTTCATCAACGCGGCGCCGGGGCAGGTCGCGCCAAGCCGGTTGACGTCGGGAGCAACGCGATTGGGAAGCTCCACGACCGGCGACATGCCCGAGGCGAGCACCAGCGATTCCCCGCCGAACGTCGACCATTGCCGCGCCGCAACCAGGAAGGGGGCATTGGCGTCGACCGGGCCGCCCGGCCCGCGCACGTCGAGGTACAGGTTGCGCTCCTGGCCCACCGAACCCTTGAACCAGCTCGATTCGACCTGGTAGACGCCTGCCGGCAGACCGTTGGCGCCCAGCTCATAGATCACGACGTCATTGGCGGGCGTGTCGACCACCAGCCCCGTCAGGGTATGGGGCGTGGAGGGCGCGAGGTTCACCAACACGGTGCTGGCGAGCTTCTCGCCGGGTGCGCCACGCAGGCCGAGCGCCACGATCGAGCCGTCCGTGGTGATGGTCGCTGCGTCAGGGAAGCCCGCCCGCGGCGTAACACCGGTCAGTTTCAACCAGGCCGCCGCCTCGCCGAGCTGCGGCACCGACGACGTGGCGATCGCCGAGACGAGGTAGTCGAGACCGGACCCCGGCTTGGCCGTCGAGACGAGGAAGGGTCCGGGCGGAAGCGACGCAGCAAGCTCCGTGATGCGTGCAATCTGTGTCTGGTCGTGCAGCAGCGGGGGCAGGAACACCGTCACGCTGAGCACCCTCTGGCGGACGAGCAGGTCGATGTGGTACAGCCCGGGAGGCCACAGTCCCGACTGGTCGAGTCCGGGCGGTGGAATGAGCAGGCGATCGACGCCGGGTGCATTGCCCGGCAGGTCTTGAGCGTCGATCCGGAACGCCTGGCCGCCGACGATGCGCCAGACCCGAACGTCGATGACGGGCTGCGCGTCCGGGCTGGTCACGCCGATCGCCGCCACCGGCGCTCCCTGGGTGCGCAGCAGTACGGCGTCGCTGACGACCTCGCCGGGTGCGGAGGGAGTCGTTGCCGGTGCGTGCGGACCGGTGTCGGTGGGGATGGCGGCCGTCCACACCTCGGCGGCGTGGAGATTGCCGAGGCTCGCCGAGCTCGCGGTGGAGACGGTGGTTGCCAACGCCCCGCTCTGGAGCACGAGCGCGCGAAGCCCCCAACTGTCGTGACGCGTTATCACCGGGCCAGCCACGGACCAATCGACCTTCTGCGCGGTCGGTGCCCTGGTGGCTGCCGGCGCCGTCGTGGGAGCGGGCGCCACGGCCGGCGACGACTGCGATGGCTGCGGTGGAGGACCCTGCTGGCGGAGCGCTTCCCATGGCTTCAGGAGCGCCACGATCACGAAGGCGGCCAACAGGGCGACGATCAGCCGCGAGCGACCGTCGCTCGCCGGGCCCTTTCCCAGCGGCGCCGGGTTGGGCAGATCCACGATCGTGGCGCGCGGCTCGAATGTCTGCCGTCGCCGATAGGACGAGTCGTCACCCCGCATGATCCAGCGTCTGCCTCCAGGAGGACGCTGACCATATTGCCACTGCGGGCAAACGTCCAGCGGCGGCCGCTTCGCTAGGGCACATACCTCCAGAGCTCCCGCCCGTGGGTGCCGTCGTCGGCCAGGAAGTAGAGGTCGCCTGCGGCGGCTGTCAGGTGCCAGGGATGGGAGCGCCCGGAGGGATCGATGTCGACGGCCTGCATGGTGCCGCCGGGGGTGCCGTCGGTGGACCACAGCTCGCCGGTCGAAAGCGATGTGAAGTACGTGGTGCCACCGATGTCCACCAGGCCCGGGCACGAGCAGTTGGCGTGCAGCGGCTCGGTGCCGGCGGCAGTTCCGTCGCTGATCTTCAGCTTGCCGTCGTCGTCGACGATGAAGAACCTGCCCGCCACGACGGCCAGTTCCGAGGTTGGCACCTTTGGCATCACCACCAGGGTTCCCGACCTTGTTCCGTCGCTCGTCCACAGTCGTGGATGGCCGCGCTGACCCGCATTGATGAAGTACATGTTGGCGTTCAGCGCCACGAAGTTGCCGGCGTCGCCGGAGCCGATGGATCTCGTGCCCGCCTGCGTTCCGTCCGTGGTCCAGATCGTGGACGGCCCGGGTGCGCAGCCTCCGTCCCGCGAGACGACGAACAGCCTTCCGGCCGCCACCGCAAGCTCGGTGGGGTTCATCACGGGGATACCGGAGCCACTCTTGACCTGCCTCGTCGTCGCACCGGTGCCGTGGCTCCGCCAAAGCAGATTCTGTTGGCCGGCAGTTCCGGCGAAGTAGACGCGACCGTGGAAGGCTGTGAGGTGACGCGGGTAGGAACCAATCGAGCCGTGGTGGAGGTCCGTGACCATCACCGTTCCGCGTTCTGTTCCGTTGCTCTTCCAGAGCTCTCGACCGTGGACGCCGTCGTTGGCGCTGAGGTAGAGGGTTCCGTTCACATTCACGAGGCCCCTGGGCTTGGAGCTGCCTCCCGGCCTGAGGTTCTTGACCCGCCAGGTCCCTGCCTTCGTGCCGTCACTCCTCCACAGCTCCCGGCCGCTGGTGCCGTCGTCAGCGCTGAAGTAGAGCGTGCTGCCGATGACGACGAGATCGCGCGGAAAGGAGCCGCCCGAAGGATTGATGTCCCTGACGAGCCTGTAGTGGCCGGCGTCCCGTTGCTCTTCCACAGCTCGCGGCCATGGGGCGCCCCGTCGCTCGCGCTGAAGAGGAGCGTCCCGTCGAGGTTCGTCAGCTCATTGGGTTCTGAATCGCCGGACGGATTGATGTCCTTTGCCAGGTTCGCCGTTCCCGCGGCCGGAATGAGCGACGAGGCGACGGTGCGTGGCGTCGTGTCGCCTGAAGGAGCACGCCTGGGTGCGGTCATGGCGGCACCTGCTGTCGAGGTGCAGGCGGCCGGCCCATTCGAGCCGAGGACGGGCTGCGCCGGCGACGCCAACGCGGCTGTCAACAGGAGCGCGGTTGAGGCGCCTGCTGCCGTGAGCCGCTTGGCGAGACGACCGCCATGCCGAAGGAATGACCGCGGTTCGACGTTCAGGTACACGGGGGATCCTTTCCGGGACGGTCCGCACCGATGATGATCGGGCCCGATTGACCGTGGGCAGCGCGATCTCGTCATTCCTCGGACCGCCGCGAGCGCCGCACTCTCCCTCGCGTTCACCCTACGCCCTGTGTCAAACATCAGGCTCGATGGTGAGCACGCCGTTGACGAACGGCCCGGTGGATGCGCAACGTATGGACGGATGCCCGGAAGCCCGGCGTCCATGGCGGGATGTAGACTCCGGGCCATGTGCTCCAGTCACGAGGCAGGCCCCGGGACGCTGGTCGGACCCTGCCGCCAGACGCGCCTGCCGCTGTCTCGCGGCCGGATCATCGATGCCGCGCTGTCCTACGTGGACGCCAATTGCCTCGCGGATCTGAGCATGCGGAGGCTGGGCGGCGAGCTCGGCGTCGAGGCCATGTCGCTGTACCGCTACTTCCCCAGCAAGGCGGCGCTGCTGGACGGCGTGGCGTGCAGGCTGCTTTCGGACCTGGATCTGCCTGACGCGGGCGATGGTCCGGAGTGGGAATCCTGTGCCCGCGCCTACGCGCGTTCGTTCCGGGGGATTGCCCGGGCACACCCCCGCCTGTTCCCACTCCTCGCAACCGTGGGCCCCTCGAACGACACGCTCGAGCGCACCACCCAGCGCATGGTTGCCCTGTGGCGCGAAGCGGGTCTGGACGAATGCCTGGCCGAGCGTGCCCAGCGTGCACTCCAGGGCTTCGTCACGGGATCGAGCCTCTGGGAGGCCACGTCAGACGAGAACGAAGCCCCCGCCGAGCCTGCCCGCCCGCGCATCGTCGACGATGGGAGCCGGCCAGGGCTGACTCGCCCAGACAACGGCGCGGACGCCGATTTCGAGTTCGGCCTGGATCTCCTGCTGAAGGGGCTCCGCCAGCGGATCTCCGCCGAGGTCGCCCCCGCCCCCTAGGACGCGACGCCGTTTGCCGCGAGGGCGGCCTGGAGGCTCGATCGCCTGCGCTTCGCCTCGTCGGGTACCTGGTCGCGAGCATGGTAGGACGACCGCACGAGCGGACCCGACTCAACGTGCCTGAAGCCGAGCTCGAGCGCCTCGGCCTTCATCTCGGCGAACTCGTCGGGGTGGTAGTAGCGATCGATCGGCAGGTGCCTGGCGCTCGGGCGGAGGTACTGGCCGATCGTCAGGATGTCGCAGTCGGCGGCACGCAGATCGCGAAACGCCTGGGATAGCTCCGGACGGGTCTCACCAAGGCCGACCATCAGGCTCGACTTGGTGTGGACGCTGCCATCGCGACCACTGATCTGCCGGGCGAAGGCCTTGGCCTGCACGAGGACCTCGATCGAGCGGTGGTAACGGGCACGCTTGCGGACCGGCTTCTGGAGCCGCTCCACCGTCTCCACGTTGTGATTGAGGATGTCGGGGC
>JBBSGX010000042.1:0-14493 GCA_038253685.1 Candidatus Limnocylindrales bacterium
CACCTCCTGGAGCGGATCGGGCCCGGCAGCCTCCTGATCGTGCCCGGCGACCGCGAGGACGTGATCCACGCGACGATCGCCGCGAACCGGACACAGCGCGCTCTCTCCCGCGAACCGGGCCTTCTCGATCGACTGCGCAACCGGTCCCGCTACGGGCGGCGACCGGACGATCCCAACGCGATCGACCTGGCGGGCATGGTGTTCACCGGGGGCTACCGGCCTCGCCAGCAGGATCTCGATGCGATCCGGAACGCCGGCCTCTTCGCCTACCTCGTCAACGAGGACACGTATCGCGCTGCCTCCGAGGTGCACGACCTGCTGGTCAAGACGCATCCCTCTGACGTGGCCAAGATCGAGGAGATCCGGCACCTGGTCTCCGAGCATCTCGACGTGGGCCGGCTGCTCGAGCGCTTCGAGGAACCGCGGCCGCGCCGTCGGAACGCCGCCGGCGGCCCGGCGGCGAGGGAGCCCGATCGGCTGCCCTCGGAGGCCGGCCCGCTGGCGATCGTGCGCGCAGGGGTGCGACGCCTCACACGAGCGGGCGACACGCTGCGGCACTGATCCCGGCCGGCCGCTGCTCAGCGGTGCGAACCGCAGCCCGTCTCGATGACGTACCGGCAGGCAGGGCATTCACCGCTGGCCGGACTGAGGCGCGGGTCTGCCCGAAAGGGAGGCTATCGATGATCGAAACCCAACGTTCCCGAGGCGCGGCCAGGCGAATCCTGGCGCTCGTCCTGATGACCGGAATGCTCCTGTTGCTGGCAGCCGGCGTGGCCATGGCGGGCGGCAAGAGCGTGGTGGTCAAGGAGACCAA
The DNA here is from genome assembly GCA_038253685.1 of Candidatus Limnocylindrales bacterium. Lineage (GTDB taxonomy): Bacteria > Chloroflexota > Limnocylindria > Limnocylindrales > CSP1-4 > JAFMJV01. The sequence goes on from JBBSGX010000042.1 coordinate 815, forward strand.
CAGCCGCTACCACTTCGTGCCGAACGACATCACGGTCGGCGTCGGGCAGAGCGTGACGTGGTCGGACGGCTCGGACGCGCCGCATACGGTCAGCTCCGACAGCGGCAACATGCTGAACGGAAATCTCAATCCGGGCGGGGCCGACTACACGGCGACCTTCAAGAAGGTCGGCGACTACGCCTACCATTGCAACATCCACGACTACATGCACGGCGTGGTCCACGTCAACGCACTGCCGCCGACCGACGTTTCCGGGGACGCGCTCGCCTCCGGCTCGGACTCCGGTGCGCTCGGAATCGCCACCCTGGCGGCAATCGCGGGCGCCGCACTCGGCGCCGCCGGGCTCCTCACCTTCGTACTTCGCCGCCGCGCCTTTCGGGCCTGACGCGGCGAACACGCTCACGGGGCGCTCGCGGCGGCCGATCTGGCAGCTTCGAGCGCCCCGAGCAGCGGGGCGCGTTCTCCAAGCCGACTGGATTCGATTCGCAGGCCGGGGCCTGACAGCCTGGTCGCCTCGCGCCGGACCGGCTGTAACAGGCGAGAATCTGCCGCCCTTCCATCACGATTCCCATGCCGATACCGGTCCCGATCGCGATGAAGACGTAGTCGCTCATGCCGACCGCGGCTCCGGCCCGACCTTCGGCAAGCGCCGCCAGGTTGGCGTCGTTCTCGACCACGACCGGGAGCCCGAAGGCGGGTGCGAGCATGGCACCGAGCTCGATGCCGTTCAGTCCGCTGAGGCTTGGAGTTGGGGCCAGAGTTCCGTACGCGGGTCGACGCCTGTCGGCACGGCGATCTCGCGCGCGGATCCCTTGCGCGTCGGTTCGCTGAGCTCGGCCACAACCCCGCCGTCCGCCAAGGCGCCACGCAGGCGCGCCACGCCGAGGTCAAACCCGAGACGAAGCTGAACCGTCACGCAGAACCGCCCTCATGGCCGCCAGCCTCCGACCAGCCCAGCGGTTCGCTGTCGATCAGACGGGTCGATCCGAAGCGCACGGCCATGGACAGCAGCGCCGGTCCCTCTACCTCGTCGAGCTCCGCGAGCGTCACCGGGTCCGCGCAGCTGACGTACTCCACCTCCGCCAGTCGCTCCGACGAAAGGACGCGGCGCATCTCCCCGCGGAGAGCATCTCCTGATCGCTCGCCCGCCTCCCAGCAGCTTCGGGCAGCGAGCAGGGCCCGGTGCACGACCGGCGCGGCAGCCCGCTCGGCAGGGGAGAGGTGGGCATTCCGCGAGGACATGGCCAGGCCGTCGGGGTCGCGCACCGTGGGGCACGCGATCACCTCCGTGGGCAATGCGAGGTCGGTCGCCATGCGTCGCACGACCATGACCTGCTGCGCGTCCTTCTGGCCGAAATAGGCGTGCTCCGCTCCAACCAGACCGAAGAGCACCGCGACGACCGTGGCCACGCCATCGAAGTGGCCGGGCCGCGCGGCACCCTCCAGCGGTCGCGCAACGCGGCCGAGCGAGAGGGTCGTGTCAAAGCCGGGGACGTAGACCTCGTCGGCGGTGGGGGCCCACACGAAATCGACCCCCTCGTCGATGCACATCTGCACGTCGCGGGCCTCGTTGCGCGGATAGCGCGTGAAGTCGGAGTCGTTGTTGAACTGGCGGGGGTTGACGAAGATCGAGACGACGGTGGTGGCGTCCGCGGCTCGAGCTCGCTGGATGAGCGCACGGTGCCCCTCATGGAGCCAGCCCATCGTGGGCACCAACCCGATCGGCCGCGGGGCGTCCGCCAGCGCCGCGCGCAGTTCGGCGCGCGTGCGAAGCAGCCGGGTCACCCCCGTCAGAGGTCCTGGTCGAGGGGGATCGAGACCGGTTCGCCGGTTGCCGGGCGGTCAAGCACACCGCTGCCGAGAACGTCCCCCAGGACGTCCGCTTCCATGCGCGCGGACTGCTCAGGCCCCGGGAAGACGCCCGAAGCAACGTCCGCAGCGTAGGCCGCCGCTGCCTCGCGGATGGTCTCTTCCAGCCGGGCGTATGGCCGCGCGTGCTTCGGGATGAACGTTCCGAGGCCAAGGAGATCCGTGATCACCTGGACCTGTCCGGAACAACCGGCTCCCGCTCCGATGCCGATGGTCGGGATGCGCAGGCGCTCGGTGATCGCCGCGGCGAGCTGCTCGGGCATCAGCTCCAGCACGACGGCGAAGGCGCCTGCCTCCTGCACGGCCAGCGCATCGGCCATGACGGAACGCGCCCGGTCCCGGTCCTTGCCCTGGACACGGGTTTTGCCGCCCATCGAGTACTTGGCCTGGGGCGTCCAGCCGATGTGCCCCATGACCGGGATCCCGGCCCGAACCACGGTCTCGATGATTCGTCCGCTGCGTACGCCGCCCTCCACCTTGACCGCTCCGGTCCCGGCGTCGCGCATGAAGCGGCCGGCGTTCTCGAGGGCACCGTCGGGCGTCGCGTAGGACAGGAACGGCATGTCGCCGACGACGAGCGCCCGCTTCGTGCCGCGCACCACGGCTCGCGTGTGGTGGAGCATCTCCTCCATCGTGACGCGCACGGTCGACTCGTAGCCGAGCAGGACCTCGCCCAGGGAATCGCCGACGAGGATCATGGGGATGCCGGCTTCGTCGAGCAGTCGGGCGGTCGGGAAGTCGTATGCCGTGAGCATGGGAATGCGCTGCCCGTCGGCATACATGCGTGCGATGTCGGCGACGGTGCGGCGCGAGTCAGCGGTGCTTGCACTCATGGCGCAGATGATGCACCCACCGGAACCCGGACCGCCAGCACGCGATCGAGGAGGCGGTGCGCGACCTCGAGCTTGGTGAGCTGCGGCCAGGCCTCTGGCGGGCTCCCCGCGGCGATCAGCGTAACGCGGTTCGTGTCCGTGCCGAAGCCGGAGCCCTGCTCCGACACATCGTTGGCCACCAGCAGGTCGACGCCCTTGCGCACGGCCTTGTCCGACGCGCGCTCGAGCGATCCGGTCTCGGCGGCGAAGCCCACCAGCACGGGCGGCCTGCGGTTCGTGCCGGCCCGCAGGTCCGTCCCCTGGCCCCGTGCCCAGGCGGAGGCCTCCGCGAGGATGTCCTCGGTGGGCTCGAGGTCGAGGATCAGCGCTCCATCGCGTGTCAGCTTGGCGGTCGCGGTCGTTCGTGGCCGGAAGTCCGCCACTGCAGCAGCCATCACCAGCGCGTCTGCGTCCGGCAGTGCCGCCATGACCGCAGCTCGCATCTCGGCGGTGGTCTGGGCTTCCACCAGCTTGGCACCGTCGGGCGGCGGCACGGACGTCATGCCGCGGATCAGGGTTACGCGGGCGCCTCGCGCGAGTGCCGCTGTGGCGACGGCAATGCCCATCTTCCCCGTGGAGCGGTTGCCGATGTACCGCACCGGATCGATCGGCTCGGCCGTACCGCCGGCCGTGACGACGATGTGCCATCCGGCGAGGTCCTGGTTCTGCGCCGCGGCCTCGACCGGTGGCCGCCGCGAGGGGTCCGGCTCGCGGATCGGCCGTCCAGCGACGGCCGCAATCACCGCGTCCACGAGGTGGGGCAGCTCGGCGAGCCGGCCCTGTCCGGTCTGACCCGAAGCGAGCGCGCCGACCTCGGGCTCGACGATCGCGTAGCCGAAGCTCCGCAGTCGCTCCACGTTGCCGCGAGTCGCAGGATGCGCGTACATCTCACCATCCATCGCCGGTGCGACGACCACCGGCGCGCAGGACGCGAGGCACGTGGCCGTAACCACGTCGTCGGCCAGGCCGTTCGCCATGGCCCCCAGCCACCGGGCGGTCGCAGGCGCGACGAGGATCGCATCCGCGCTGTCGGCCGCCACGATGTGACCGATCCGGCGGTCCGCCAGCAGCTCCAGTGGATCGAGCATGACCCGCCGCCTGCTGAGCGTCTCCAGCGTGAGCGGCCCGATGAACTGCGTGGCGGAATGCGTCATCAGGACCTGCACTTCCGCGCCTGCCGCGATCAGCAGTCGCGCCAGCTCGGCGGCCTTGTAGGCGGCGATCGAGCCCGTCACCCCGAGAAGGATCAGGCGACCTCGCATCTGCCCGGGGGTTCCCTCGGCGCCCTCGGGCCTCGCCTCGCTCACGCGCGGACCCGGACCGCGGCAATCTCGCTGTGGAGCAGGGCTAGGCCGCGCAGCGTGAGATCCGGATCGAGCGTATCGGCGATGGCCGCCAGACTCGTACCGGCCGCTTCCACGAAGAGCTTGCCCACTGGCGCCGCCGAGAAACCGCCGGTGACCACCACCCTTGGCCGCCTGCCGCGTGGCGGCACGAGCTCGTCCGCGATCCGCGTGACGAGTTCGCGGACCGCGCCAACGTGACCCAGCACGACTCCGCTCTGGATGGCGTCCGGCGTGTCCGTCCCGATGGCGGTCGCGGGAATGTGCGGGGCGACGTGCGGCAGGAGCGCCGCTTCGCTCGCCAGACCACGGAAGCCGAGTTCGATGCCGGGCGCGATGGCGCCGCCCACGAATGCTCCACTCGAGTCGACCGCGTCGACCGTGGTCGCGGTCCCGAGATCGACCACGATCACCGGCGCGCCATACCGGCGTCCTGCAGCGTAGGCATTGAGAAGGCGGTCGGAGCCGACCCGCTCGGGGTTCGGCAGCCGCGCATCTAGCGGGATCGAGGCGTAATCGGCAATCAGCAGGGAGGCGCCAAGCGCGACAACAGCGTGCATCACGGCCTCCGTCCACTCCGGGACGACGCTGACCAGGCAGATCCCTTCGCCGGCACCCGAGTCGTCGCCGGCAAGGATCAGCGCGGCGATATCGCGTGCCAGCTCCGAGCCGGCAAGGTCCGAGGTGGGGACCCGCTGGATCGAATCGACGCGCTCCCCGTGCATCAATGCGAGCTTGACCGCGCTGTTTCCGACGTCGATTGCCACGACCATGGCCGGATGATACGCGGGCGCTCGGGGCGCTCCCGCGACTCGAATTGCGCGGCGCTCATATGCTCGGCATGGTGACCTGACCTGATGACGATCCGCGACGAACCACACTTCTGCACGTATTGCGCTGCTCCCCTGAGACCTGGAGCCCCGTACTGCGCCGAATGCGGACGCGCAGTTCCGATCCACGGCGACCGACCAAGTGCATCGACACCTGCGCAGGCACCCTGCAGGTTCTGCGGCGCGCCGAGCGAGCCGGGGGACCGCTTCTGTCCCGTCTGCGGGCACGCGACTCCACCGCTGGTGGCCCTCGACGTCCCTCGCGCGGAGGAGCCGCCACGAGGCGGCGGCAGCCTGCTCCGACGAATCATCGTGATCGCCGTCATCGTCGCGCTTGTCTCCGGTGGTGGCCTCGGACTGCTTGCGCGCGGACTATTCGGCGGCGGCAGCACGCCGCTGCCCTCAGCCTCTCCGTCGCCGGCCACGGTCGAGGTCATCACCCCACCGCCGACGCTCGCGGCAACGCCCCAGCCTTCGCCCTCGGCGCCGGCGGCAACGCAGCTGGAATCGGCCCTGCCAACCGAGTCGGGAGCGACGTCGTCGCCGTCCGCCGGCGTGAGCGAGCCCACGCCGGACGCACATGCATCGCCGAGCGCAGAAGCCACTGCCGAGAGCCCAGCTCCATCGCCCGAGTCGCCAGCTCCGTCGCCTGAATCGCCGGTCCCATCGGGGGAATCGCCAGCTCCATCGCCCGAGTCGCCAGCTCCTTCGCCCGAATCGCCGGCCCCATCCGGGGAATCGCCGGCACCATCGCCGGAATCGCCCGCTCCGTCGTCGGTCGTCAGGACCGTCGTCGTGGGCGAAACGAAGACGGACCCGCCGTCAAAGGGCAATTTCCAGGTCACGTTGCAGCGGATCGACGTGCTGGGCGACGGTTCGATGCAGTTCTACTTCCACGTGATGAACGTCCGCCATCAGGATGACTGCGTGAAGTTGAGCAGCGATGGCGTGGACGACTTCCTGGTGGACTCCGCGGAGACGCACGACAACCCAACCGGATGGGCGACCGCCGCTGGGCCACTGCCCTTCGATCAATGCGGCCCGACGCTTCACCCCGGCGACGCGTGGGACTACTTCGACAGCTTTCCCGGTCTCGACGACCCCAGCCTGACATTCGATCTGACGATCTACCACGGCGACCTGGTCTTCGCCGCCCTTTCGGTCGCGCCGTGAGCGAAGGCAGTGGGCGCTACGGCGCCAGCAGAAGCGCGAAATGCAGCACCGCCAGTGCCGTGTATCCCACCACCGCGCCGGCAAACACGAGCCGGACCACTCGGCGGCTGTAGCCTCCCACGGCCAGCTGCTCCGCCAGCTGGGTGACCGGAGCGAGGTAACGCGGCAATGACGCAATCCGCCGCGCGACCAGCATGGCGGCCATGTTCGCCAGCCCCCAGCCGATCCCGGCATCGTCGGCGTGAGCGCGCCAGCGATCGAGCAACACGCGCGCCTCAACGAGCGCGACCGCCGCGTAGACGAACGCCGCGACCGCCAGGACCGACGCGGGCGCCACGGCCCCGGGCACGCCCGTGTCCCAGATCGACTGCGCGGTGAGCAACGCGAGCGGGTCGCCGGCCACGCCACCGATGAAGAGGCCGAAGCCGGCGAGTCCCACCGGCCCGCCCAGAGCCCACAGCCAGGAGAGCCGCGGCCTTCGCCCGTCGCGCGCGGCGAACAGCAACAACAAGGGCACGATCAGCAGTGTTCCCTGTAGCCGCGTCAGCCCGGCGAGTACAGCCAGCGCCCCGGCAGCCGGGCGTTGGTCGCGTTCGGCGCAGAGGATCGCACCGACGGCCAGCAACGTGAACAAGCTGTCGCTGTACGTCATGGCGAATGCGACTGCCCCCGGCTGGAGCGCGACAAAGGTCGCGGCCAGCAGCGCTGCCTTCGAGCTGAGCCGCCGCCGGGCAAGCGCGTACGCAACGAAGAGCGCCGCCAGCCCGGCCGCGTTGGCGACGAGTACGCCCGCGAGCGGCACGTCCCCGCCCAGCGGCGTCGCAACGGCTCGAACCGCGAGCGGGTACAGCGGGAAGAAGACGATGTTCGGGTAGGGGCCGTTCACGGAGCCGGCGCGGTACCCGTCGGCGGCGATCCCCAGGTAGTAGACGCCGTCCCAGGAGGTGAGGCTGGCCAGGAGCGGACGGTCCGTATACCGCAACACGGACCCTGCCGGGCCTGCCGGGTTTGGCGGGGCGAGCTGCTCCACACCGACGGCGCACGCGACCACGAGCAGCCGCGCGACCAGGAAGACGGCAAGCAATCGCGCCGACGCCCAGCGCCACTCGACCCCGGCGGATGGCGGCGCGGATCCCGGGCTCGAGGCACTCACCACGGGATCATATGGGCCGCGCGGAGACGCCGAATCGGCTTCCGGCGATGGGCTTCCTGCGTTACGATGCCCGGGTTCCCGGGCGACCCCATGCTGCTTCCAGGAGAGATGCGTGACCGAGCCCCCGGCCAAGTTCTTCGTCAACAGTGGCCTGGTCTCGAGTCCCAACGATATCTACCACCTGCTCCGCCCACTGCTCAAGCAGACGGTCGCGTACCGCTACCTTCGGGCCGGCAGTGTCATCTCGCACGGCACCGGCTGGGTCGAGCGCCTGGTCATGGACCAGCCGCAGGTCTCAAGCTTCTTCACCCCGCTCTCCATCTGCATCAACGTCGACTCCTTCGAGCACCTGGAGTTCGAGACGCGTTCTGACCAGCTGCTGTCGTACACGCTCGTGCAGGGTGACGAGCGGGTGGTGATCGAGTTCGCGCCGATCACGCGCGGCGAGGAACTGCCCGTCCAGCAGGCATTCCGCCTCGAGCCCACACCCGAGTACGTCCAGATGGAGCTGACGGCGCTCGACGGTGGAGACGGAGCCCGCGCAGCCGGAGAGGAGGCCGCCGGGGGATAAGGCGCGCCGAGGTCTGCGGCCGGGGCAGAGCGCCGCACAGGGTCGATCGAAGCAGGATTGAGGGAGGAGGGCGCTTCAGCGATGGATGGGATCGCTGCCTATTTCAAGTTTCATGAACGTGGCACTGACCTGGCGACGGAGGCCAGGGCGGGCCTGACCACGTTCATGGTCATGTCCTACATCATCTTTCTGAACCCGGGCATCATCGCCAAGCCGCTCGGTCTCGACCCCGTCGCGGTGGCAGCCGGGACGGCGCTCGTCGCCGGCGTCCTGACGATCGCGATGGGGCTGGCGGCCAACTACCCGTTTGCGCTCGCAGCCGGCCTCGGGATCAACGCGATCGTGGCCTTCACGCTCCCCGCCAAGGGCCTGACACCCGCGGGAGCGATGGGCGTGATCGTCATCGAGGGCGTCCTGATCACGATCCTCGTCGTGGTTGGCCTTCGAGAGGCGATCATGAACGCAGTCCCGCTGGCCCTCAAGCGGTCGATCGGCGTGGGCATCGGGCTGTTCATTCTGACGATCGGGTTCGTGAACGGCGGCCTGATCGTCACACCTCCCGGCGGCGTGCCGATCGTCGGCATCTCGTTCCCGACGCAGCCCGCGCAGTTCGTATTCATCTTCGGGCTCGTCCTGACCGTGGTTCTGTGGGTGTTGAAGATCCGCGCGGCGCTGGTCATCAGCATCGCGGTGACGACAATCGTCGCGCTCGTGGCGGGCGTGACGTCCATCCCGGACAAGCTCACGCTCTCGCCCAACTTCGGCACCATCGGCCATTTCGACCTTGGGAATGTCTTCACCCTGCCCATCCTTGTGGCGGTCCTGACGATCTTCGCGATCATGCTGTCGGACTTCTTCGACACCATGGGCACCGTCACCGGGATCGCCGCCGAGGCCGGCCTCGCGGAGCCGGACGGCTCGGTTCCGGGCATCGGGCGCGTCCTCATCGTCGACAGCGTTGCAGCGATCGCGGGTGGCGTCGCGGGCGTCTCGTCGAACACCACATTCATCGAGAGCGCCGCAGGCGTCGCCGAGGGTGGCCGCACAGGCTTCGCCTCGGTGGTGACCGGCGTCCTGTTCCTCCTGGCGGTGTTCCTCGCACCGATCGCCGGGATCATTCCCGCGGCCGCAACCGCCCCGGCGCTTGTCCTCGTTGGGTACCTGATGTTCACGCTCGTCAAGGACATTCCGGTGGCCGATCCCGAGGACGGCATTCCGGCACTGCTCACGATCATCCTGATGCCGCTGACGTACGACATCACCGTGGGCATCGGGGCCGGGTTCATCTCCTGGGTGCTCATCAAGGCCGTGCTGCGGAAGTGGGCTGAAATCCCCGTCCTCATGTGGGTTGTGGCAATCGCGTTTCTCATCTTCTTCCTCCAGGACTGGATTACGTCGATCCTGCCCAAGTAGCTCGCAGGCGGGTCTGTGCCCGCCAGCCGAACGCCCCTCGACCCGGGCGCTTTCCGGCCAACCGGAGGCGCCCGTGTAGCATTCCCCGCGATGTTCGAGCGCACCGTGCTGCCCGACGGGCCGCGCGTCATCTCTGCCCGCCTGCCCGGCACAAGGTCCCTCGCCGTAGCGGTGTATGTGCTGGTCGGGTCGCGCCTGGAGAGCCGCGAGCGCTCGGGCGTGGCGCATTTCATGGAGCACCTCACCTTCAAGGGCACGCAGGGGATGCCCACCACGCGTGAGGTTTCCGAGGCCATCGAGGGAGTCGGCGGCAGCTGCAATGCCGCCACCGATCGCGAGTCGACCGTCTATTGGACGCGCCTCCCGGTTCGGGAGGCAGAACGTGCCTTCCACGTGCTGGCGGAGCTCGTGGTGCGGCCACTGCTGCGCGAGGAGGACATCGCGCGTGAGCGCGAAATCATCGTGGAAGAGATTCGCTCCTACCGCGACGATCCGGGCCAGTTCGTCTACAACGTCTTCGACGAGGGCTATTTCGGCGACACGCCGCTCGGCTGGGAGATCGCGGGTGACGAGGAGAGCGTCCGCGGGCTCTCGGTCGAGGACATCCGGGCGTTCTGGGGAGCGGGCTACAAACCCGCAAACCTGGTGGTTGCCGCGGCCGGCGACATCACGCATGAGCGCGTCGTCGAGCTGGTCCAGGGAGCGTTCGGCTGCGGCACGGGCGTGGTGCCCGAGTACGCGCCGGCGCCCGGGGTACTGCCGGCGGCCCGAATCACGGTCCGCAACAGCCCGATCGCGCAGGCCCATCTGTGCCTCGGTCTTCCGGCACTCCCGCGCGACCACCCCGACCAGTGGACCCTCGAACTTCTCAACACGATCCTGGGCGACGGCTCCAGCAGCCGGCTCTTCCAGCGCGTTCGAGAGGAGAAGGGGCTGGCCTACGACGTCCACTCGTTCCAGACCGACTACGCGGACTGCGGCACGCTCCAGGTCTACGCCGGCGTGGATCCCGCGGCGCTCGGCTCTGCGCTCGAGGCGATCCTGGCGGAGCTGGCAAGACTCCGCGATGAGGTTGTTCCGCAGGCCGAGCTCGCAAAGGCACGCGCTTACGCGAGCGGACGTCTCGAGCTGCGTCTCGAGGAGAGCCGACACATGGCATCGTGGCTGGGCGGCCAGGAGGCGCTGCACGACCGCGTCCTGACGCCGGATGAGGCACTCGATGCGCTGGACGCGGTGACGCCTGACGATATCCATGCGCTGGCCGGCCGCCTGATCGAGGACGAAGGCCTGGCGCTTGCGGTCATCGCGCCCGCACGCCACGGACGAAAGCTCGACAAGATCTTCCGGCTGCCATGACCGAGGATCGAACGGGGCCTGAGGGCTCCCGCAAGGTCGCCGAACCCGGCAACGGCGTCTCCGCCCGCTCGGCGGATGCGCGGCTGGCACGCCTGCACCTGCGCGGCGGCCTGATCGCTCTGGCGCGGGCAGAGCTCGAGCACATGGCCGGTGTCGGCACGCTCGACCGCGAGGCGCTCGTCGACCTGGCCGAGGCGCGCTGGCGGAGCGGAGACGTCGACGGTGCTGCCGAGGCTGCCGAGGCGCACCTCGCGGCGGGCGGCAGGGAGCCCATTGCCCACGTGGTCGCGGCCGAAGCGCTCGATCGGCGAGGCCACATGATCGACGCCCGCGGCCATTCGGCGCTGGTCATGGAGCGCCTGGGACGCGGCGTTGAGCGGCTCTTCGCCGGTGAGTCGCGCAGCTCGGCCTGGCCCGCGGAGACCCCGGGCGTCATGGACAATGGCGCCTCCGACCCCGGCCGCTGGGGACTCCTCGTCGGTGGCCGTGAAGTCGCCGACCCTGACACCACCACGTGGTTGCTCATCGAGCCGCCCGGTGCGATGCAGGCCGATGGCGAGGGGGCTCCCGGCATCCCGCGCAACGGAAAGTCGTTTGCCACGCGCGCGGGCGCCCCACCCGGTCCGGTCCTGCTGACCCCCGTCGGTCCCGGCGCATCATTGTCCGAGCTCGTCGACGCCGGCCGGGGCGAAGGTCTCGAGCTCGAGGTCGTCGAAGGCCAGATCGCCCGCGGTGAGTTGGTCGGAGTCCCGGAACGCCTCGCGCTCCTGCTGCGCATGGATCGTGCCCTGGCGCCCGTCATCCTCTCGCTGGCGGACCGCGTCATCGCGACAAAGGCGCCGGATGCCAGTAGCCTCTCGGCCCTGCATCTGCTGCGCGGCGATGTCTATCGCAGCCTCGGTCGCGAGGCCGACGCAACCACCGCCTTCCAGGAAGCCATGCGCGCTCTCTCCGGGCGCCCGACCCCAGAGGAGTCAACGTGACCGAACGGACCCTGGTCCTGATCAAGCCCGACGGCGTCCAGCGCCTGCTCGTCGGTCGGATCCTCGATCGATACGAGCAGCGTGGCCTGAAGATCGTCGGGCTGAAGCTGGTCCAGGTCGATCGCGTTCTGGCGGAGAGGCACTACGCGGTGCATCGCGAGAAGCCGTTCTTCGGCGCGCTGGTGGATTTCATCATCTCGGCACCGCTGGTCGCCGTTGCCCTCGAAGGCCTCAACGCGATCGCTGTGTGCCGCGCCATCAACGGCGCGACGCGGCCCCACGAGGCCACGCCGGGCACGATCAGAGGCGACCTCGCGCTCGAGACGGCCCAGAACCTGGTGCATGCCTCGGACGGCGCCGAAACTGCCGAGCACGAGCTCGCGATCTGGTTCGCCCCCGACGAACTGCATGCCTATGCACGCGATATCGACGCCTGGGTGGTCGGCCCTTCGGCCTGACTGCCCGCGACCGTTGCCTACGACGCGAGATATCACGATCAGTGAACGCTCTTCCGGCCCGGGACGCTTCAGGACACCCAGATCCTGCCTCGTGGCGCCTTGGACAACGATCAGCGAGCTCGACGAGCGTCACGGTCGAGCCGAACCCCTGAGCCGCTCCTCGCTTCGGTAGGGTCGCGACCGAAGGGTCGCGACCGTCGTGTCCCACGGTCCCGCCTCAGCGCGAGGCCACGGTCGAGGGAATGCTGGGGTAGTCGGGGGCCTGGAGGAGCGCGGCCTGTGAGAGCGGCCAGTAACGGAGCACGGCCTTGCCGATGACCGAGTCGACCGCAATCGGGCCGAGGATCGGGTTGCGGGAGTCGGTCGAGTTCTCGCGATGATCGCCCAGAACGAAGATCTTCCCCTGCGGCACGACCCAGCTGCTCTGGTCGCCGATCGGCTGCGTGGGCTGTCCGTCGAAGACGTAGCCGGACTCGTCCAACGGGATGCCGTTGACCTTCACGATACCCGCCACCAGCTCGACCACATCTCCGCCGACCCCGATGACGCGCTTGATGAAGGGCGTGTCACCTTCACCGGCGCTGGCCGGCGGGTGGAAGATCACGATGTCACCGCGCGAGTAGCCGTCCAGGCGCGGACTCAGCTTGTCGACCAGCACCATCTGCCCATCCTGGAGGGTGTTCTGCATGCTGATCTGCTCGACCCGGTAGGGCTGTACCACGAACCCCTGGATGACCAGGAACACGACGACGGTCAGCACGATCGTTTCGACGATTTCGAGCAGGCAGCCGAGGGACTTGCGGTTCACAGGCGGCCGAGTATAGGTGCGCGTACCGCCTGAAAACCGCGGCGCTCAAGGGAGGCGTTGCGTCCTGTCCACGGTTGTGCTCGGACTGCATATATGCGGTCGGACGGGCCCGTTTGACCCTGATCTTCCAGCCTTGCTACACTCGCGCCGCCTGCCGTCTCAGAGAAGCAGCCCCGGACTCCGGGGCTCTTTCCATGTCTGCCCAGCGGCTGGCTGGATTCGCGGCTGCCGGCAAGGAGGAACGCCGGCAGGGTGGGTCGATCGCCGGGTGACTGCGCCCCAGCCGGGGCATGATCTGCCCTGATCCGGGCACTACTCGAGGAGGCTGACTGCATCGTGGCCGACACGATCAACCTGATCATCCCCATCGCAGGAGCCCTGGCGGTCCTGTTCGCGCTGTACCTCGCACGCGACGTCATCTCGCGTGACCAGGGCACGCCCGCAATGCAGGACGTTGCCGCCACCATCTACGAGGGCGCGGTCGCCTTCATCCGCCGCCAGTACACGACGATCGCCATCCTCGCCGTCGTCGGTGCCGTGGTCATCGGCGCGGTCATCGCCATCGTCGAGGGCAAGTCCGTGGCGGATACGGATGTTTTCGGCACCGAGCTCGGCGTTCGCACCGGCATCGCGTTCCTCGTCGGCGCCGCGTGCTCGATGGCGTCCGGGATCATCGGCATGTTCATCAGCGTAAAGGCGAACCTGCGGACCGCCGCTGCGGCGCGCAGCAGCCTGGTGGGCGCGGTCCAGGTGGCGATGCGCGGCGGGGCGGTCTCGGGCTTCCTCGTCGTCGCCCTGTCCCTCCTTGGCGTGTGGTCGATGTTCGTGCTGTACGGAGGCTTCGACAAGC
>JBBSGX010000043.1:0-14315 GCA_038253685.1 Candidatus Limnocylindrales bacterium
ACCACCCAGCGCGCCCTCGACGCCTGGTGGGACTTCCTGACCGCCGTCGACATGCCCGCAGCGGAGCCCGTCGCAACAGGGGCGTAGCTGATCGTGGGACCCGCGTGCGGAACGGCTCGAGGAGTCGGTGCGGGCATTTGCCGGACGGATTGACGGGTAGCACACTTGTACTACTGTCGGTCGATGCTCAAGCAGGTTCGACTTCGCAGAGCCGGAGACTCGGTCAGTGCCACCCTCCCCAAGGACATGGCCGACCGTCTCAACGTGGGACCGGGCGACGACATCTTTGCCGTCGAAACGTCCGACGGCATCTTGCTGACCCCATACGACGAGGCAACGCTGCGGGCAGTTGAAAGTGGAAGACGGGTCGCCAAGCGGTACCGACGGGCGCTTCGCGAGCTGGCGCACTAGTCCGTCTCCCTGATCGCGATCTTGGCCGAGCCTCACTGGCTCACTCGCGTCGCCGTCGACGTACTTCATCACGACCAACTGGTCGAACACGGTGGCCTGCCGGGCATCCGCGACGAGAACATCCTGGAGTCCGCGTTGGCGAGGCCATCCCAGCGATGGCATTACGAAGGCACGAAGGATCTGGCGATCCTCGCTGCGGTCTACGGCCACGGATTGACAACGGGGCATCCCTACGCGGATGGCAACAAACGGATCGGCTTCCTCGCGATGGCAATCTTTCTCGACCTGAATGGACTCGAGCTCGAAGTCGAGAGCCCGGACGTGGTGCGAGTCGTGCGTCAGCTCGCGGCTGGCGACCTTTCGGAGCAGAAGCTCGGGGAGTGGCTGCGCGACCATTTGGCCTGACCGGGCGGTGCGGCGCGCGTGTGCTGCAAGACTCTGGTCCGTGTGGCACGTCTTGATTGAACCGCTCGCAGCACCCCGGTATCTAGAGGATGTCAGCGCGACGACCCAGCCTTCCGTGGCTGCGCTCGCGCCCTCGGATACAAAGGGGCCAGCTAATGAACAGGACAAACGCGCTTCGGTGGCTGCTCGGCGGCGTGGGGGCGATCGTCCTCGCGACGTCGGGACCGGCACTCGCATCCGGCGCATCGGGCGACCGAACCTCGCACACATCGACGAACGTGGCAACAGCGTGTTCGCCGGGCGCCAGGGCATGCCCGATCCGGATCACCTTCGCTCCGGGCGCATACAGCGGCCAGGCGCACAGCCAGCTGACCGGGATCCACTCGAAGAGGTGGTTCGTCGTCGGGGCCAATGCCGGCCAGACGATGGTCGTGGTGGTCGAGGGCGCCGGCCCGACTGGCGGCATCGTCTACTTTCCGAACGGCCACCACGAAGGTCAGCCGGGCGGGCGGATCTTCGACGGCAACCTGCCAGTCACCGGCGACTACCGCATCAAGGTCATGGAGAGCCAGCTTGGCGAGGCGTGGTCGGGCCGGGTCGACGCGGTCGTCCTGACCTATTGACGTGGCGGCCTGCGGCCATCCGAGGGCGCGACGAGCGTGGTGGACGTGATCGGCGTACGCAGCCTGCGACGCCAGGCGGCTGGCCATGCGCAGACCGCGCGGCCGATGGCGCGTCCTGAAGCGTCAGGCGACGGGCCCGCTGCTCGCCGCCTGGCCTTCGAGCGGCTCACGGACCAGCGTCTGCTGCGAGCGTACCGGCTGGCGACCCTCGTGCTCCGCGACAGCAGCGAGGCGCAGGATGCGGTCCATGACGCGGCCGTGCT
The DNA here is from genome assembly GCA_038253685.1 of Candidatus Limnocylindrales bacterium. GTDB lineage: Bacteria > Chloroflexota > Limnocylindria > Limnocylindrales > CSP1-4 > JAFMJV01. Next base: position 1,703 of record JBBSGX010000043.1, read on the forward strand.
TGCCTGGACGCGGTTCGATGCGCTGCGCGATCGGAGCCTGTTCGATGCCTGGTTCGATCGGATCGTCATCAATACCTGCCGTCAGCGCCTGCGTCAGCGCCGTGTACGGCCACTGGTCGAGGCAGCAGCCCCCGAGATCGCCCTGGCCGATGGGGCAGCGCGCCGGGCTGAACGCGAGGCACTCCGGCGGGCTCTCGACCGTTTGACGCCCGAGCACCGCACGGTCGTGGTCCTGCGCCACCTGGAGGGCTACTCGACAGCGGAGATCGCGGCCCGGACCGAGGAGCGGGAGGGAACAGTCAAGTCGCGGCTCCACTACGCGCTGCGTGAGTTGCGGGCCGCCTACGACGCGGCGGAGCGAGGGACGGAGAGACACCAATGAGCGACGAGCGGTTCGACCAGGACCTTCGCGCCGTCCTCCTCGAGGACGCCCCCGGAGAGGTGCCCGACGACCTTCGCCGTCGGGTGGCTGCGGTACCTGCGACGTACCCGATCGCAGGTCGACTGTCGGGACCGTCGTGGCGTCATCCCGCAGCGCTGTGGATCGGTGCGGCGGCGGCGCTCATCGTGGTTGTGGTGGCCGCGTCCTGGTGGTTCGGGCCTGTCGCGCAGCAGGGCGTCGGTGGGGCTCCATCGTCCTCTCCGTCCGTTGCGCCGACGTCGTCGCCGGCCGTGGCGCTTGCGTCACCCTCGACCACGCCCGCGCCCTCCTCGCCCTCGCGGTCGCCGGCGCCTTCCGCTCCGGTGGTCGCCTGCCGCGCGGCGGACGTGGAAGGCCGAATCCTTGCCTGGCAGGGCGCCGCGGGCAGCCGCATCGCCGACGTCGAGGTCACCAACACCTCGGCAGCTCCCTGCTTCGTCCGCGGAACGCCGGGGTTGCAGCTGGTCGACGCCAGGGGTCGGGTGCTCATCGACTCCGCCACGGCCGGTCCGAGTGGCGAGCCGCACGTCGCGCCGGCCGACAGGCAGTTCGAGCTGACCCCGGGCGGCCACCTTCGAACGCAGGTGCAGGCCTCGAACTACTGCGGCGCCGCGCCCTCGCCGCCGATCGACATCGCGTTCAGCCTGCCGTCTGGCGGCGGCCGGTTCGTCGCCGTTCCCGGGACGGGAGTGTCGACCAACGAGGCCGTGCCGCCGTGTCTCGGATCGAGCGGTGGCCAGATCTCGATGAACGGCTGGGGGAAGTAGGAGCGGCGGCTCTACCCCGTCTCGCGGTGGCGCTGCGCGGCCTCGGCGCGGTTGCGTACGCCGAGCTTGTGCAGGATGTTGCTGACGTGGGTCTCCACCGTGCGCGGCGAGATGATCAGCGCGGTCGCGATCTCGCGGTCGGTGAGGCCGTCGGCGAGCATCCGCAGCACGTCGTTCTCCCGCGGGCTGAGACCCTCCAGCGCTCCTGCGCCTCCAGCGGCACGGCCACGCCGCGCGGCATCGGCAAAGTGGCGCAGGACGCGCCCCGAGAACCGGCGTGACATGGCCAGCTCGCCCCGATGCGCGCCCTTGAGCGCCCGCAGCAGGGCCTCCGGGCTGAGGTCCTTCGTCAGGTAGCCCGCAGCGCCCCGGGAGATGGCGTCGATCATGTCTCGCTCGGATCCTGAGACGGTCAGCATCACGACCTTCGTCTCGGGCAGCCGGGGCGCGATCTCCTCCAGCATCTGGAGTCCTTTCATGCCGGGCAGGTCGATGTCCAGCAGCAGGATGTCCGGCCGGATCGATAGCGCGAGCGCGAAGGCCTCTTCGGCCGATGCCGCCTCCGCGACCAGCTCGACATCGCCTGTGCTGATCGCCTGGCGGACCGCGGAGCGCACCAGGGCGTGGTCGTCGACCAGCATCACGCGCAGCGGAGGCGCGCCCTTGGCCGGGGTGGGTGGGAGCAGGCTCATCGAATGGCTCCGTCAGGTCGAGGGGCGCCCGTTGCAGGGATCGGCGTCCCGGAAGGCGGTGTCGCGGTGTTGACCCCGTTGGGCATGTCCATGCCCGGCACGCGGGTCAACAGGTTCAGCGGCAGGGCCAGCTCCACGACCGTGCCGTCGCTCGGAGCGGAGGAGATGCGTAGCTCGCCGCCCATCAGGCGTGCCCGTTCCTCCATGCCGGTGAGGCCCAGGCCTTCGTCGCGCGCGTTCTCCGGATCGAATCCACGGCCGTTGTCGCCGACGCTCACGACGAGGTTGCCATCCACCACTTCCGCCTTGACGCGGACGACGGTCGCGTCGGCGTGCTTGCGGATATTGGTCATCGCCTCCTGGACGATCCGCAGCAGCTCGATCTGCTGGCGGGGCGGGATCGCGCCCGGAAGGCCGTCCGCCTGGTACTCGACGCGGATGCCGGAGCGCTGGCCGAAGTCGTCGATCGCGCGGCTGATCATGTCCGAGAGCGGCATGTCCTGGTCGATCGCCGTGCGCATGGTCACCATCGCCTGGCGTGCCTCGACGATGGCCGCATCAAGCGCCTGGCCGACCTCGCTCGAGAGCCCTCGTGAATCGTCCGGCACCTGGGCAGCGAGTCGCTCGAACTTGAGCTTGGCGAACCAGAGGTGCTGCGCCAGGCCGTCGTGGATCTCGCGTGCGAGCCGGGAGCGCTCCTCGAGCGCGGCACGCTCGGCTTCGGTCAACCGCAGCCGGTCGAGAGCGGCGTAGGCCCGGCGGAGCGCACGCAGGTCCGTCCGCTGCTCTGCATGAATGCCCAGTAGCAGCACGCCGAAGGAAAGTAGCCGCAGGCCGTCCCCCGTCGTGACGAGACCCGCATAGACGCCGGGATAGAACGCGTACTGCAATTCCGCGAAGGCGCCGATGACGAGGGCGATCGAGAGGAAGCCGTCGGTGACCGGCGAGTCACCGGTGTAGACGAAGCGGTAGATCACGGCGCCGGCGATCAGGACGACGAGCGTGATCGCGACGAGGGCAAGTGCGAGGTCTGTGACTCCGGGAATCGGCGCCGTTGTGTGTGGGTCCGCGATCAGGTTCTCCAGCCCGGGCTGTGTGATCAGTGGCGGCAGCGCGTCGCGGATCAGGTACACGATCACGGTCCCGAGGCCGATCAGCAACGTGGGCAGCACCAGCACGAAGCGCGCGAGCCGCGGGCGGGCCCGGTCGCCGCGCAGCGCGGCGATGCCACCAGCCAGGAAGATGCACGCGATCGTGAGCCGTGTTCCCTGGGACACGTACAGCGGGAGCTGCTCGGGCATCCCGAGGCTCAATCCCACGCGAGCGTCCAGGTGGAGCAGCAGCACGGCCACCGTGATGCCGCTGGTAATCGCCAGCGTCGCGAAGGCGCTGGCCTGGAGCAGGGTGGAGAGGCGGGCACTCTCGCGGTACCGAAGCATGGCCAGCGCCCCGAGCACGGCTGCCGTCAGTGTGGTCAGGGACGTGACCGCGACGTCCACGCTCCGGTCGACGATCACGAAGCTGAGCTTCGGGTCCAGGACCAGCAGCAACGTGATCCCGAGCATCAGCCCGAGCGTCGCCATCAGGACCACGTCGAAACGCTGCGGTCGGAGCTGGGCGCGCGACTGCCGGACACCGTCCATGAACGCGATGATAGCCACCCTCGTTGGGCATTCTACGGACGGCCCCATGCGCACGGGCAAGGAATCCCTTCAGGAATGGACAAGAGCCGGACTGCGCCCCAGCGCTGTCCGACTCCTGTCACTGCTCTTCGCCAGACCCCGCCGTGTTGGGTCGGCAACGAGACTGGGTAATTTCTGGTGGTCGTCGGAGTCAGCCGCGCCGGCTCCGACTGAGGAGAAAGATGAGGGTAAAAGAGAGGCGGTGGAATCCGTGGAGGTACGGATCGATGTACGGAGTCACGTATCGGTACAGTCCCGTTGGAATACCGGTTCAGCGCGTGCCGGCGCCAATCCGCCGTGAGGCGCTAGGGTGCGGAAGTGGCACGATCGGCGTTCCTCTCGCGCTTCTCCCACACCGATTGGCAGGTCTGGGCGGCTCTGCTCATCGTCTACGTGGTGTGGGGTTCGACCTACCTCGCGATCCGCGTGGTGGTCGAATCAATGCCTCCGCTCATCGCCGCGGGCGTGCGCTTCCTGATTGCCGGCCTGGTCCTCGGGGGAGTGTTGCTCCTGCGCGGCGCCGGAGCGCGCTTCCGGGTGAGTCGAGCCGAGCTGGGCCGCGCGGCGCTGGTAGGCCTGCTCCTGCTCCTGCTCGGCAACGGTGGCGTGTCCTTCGGCGAGCAGACCGTGCCGTCGGCGCTCGCGGCACTGATCGTCGGCGTCATTCCGCTGATCGTCCTGATCATCCGGCGCATCGCGGGTGAACGCATCTCGACGACGGCCCTCGGGGGCGTGGTGCTGGGGTTCGTGGGACTCGCGGTGCTCGTCGTGCCACGCGGCATCGACGGGACGGTGTCGCTGGGCGGCGTGGCCATCCTGCTGGTGGCGTCGGTCGCGTGGGCGGCCGGGACGTACCTCTCGAGCCGGATGGCTCTCCCCGATGACCCCTTCGTCTCCACGACGTACCAGCTGCTCTTCGGCGGGGCGCTTCTGCTGGTTGCCGGGACGCTGCTCGGAGAGTGGTCGGGGATCCGACTCGAGAGCTTCTCCCAGGGCTCGGTCTGGGCGCTCGGCTACCTGATCCTCTTCGGGTCGCTGCTGGCTTACACCGCGTACACCTGGCTGCTCCAGAACGCCCCGGTCTCCAAGGTCGCGACGTACGCGTACGTCAACCCGGTCGTGGCGGTGGTGCTCGGCTTTCTCATCCTCCAGGAGGACATCAGTCTGCCGATGCTGATCGGCGCCGTCCTGATCGTGGCCTCGGTGGCCTTAACCATCAGGACGACGGCGGGTGGCTCAACGCCGGAGGAGCGGCCGCGGATCGACGCGGTCGCCCAGCCATCAGGAGCGCACGACCCAGCCGTCGAGGCATCCGGCACCAGCTGAGTTGCCTCCGTGTGGCTGCCTCGGCGCGCGCGGCCAGGTCGGGCAGCGGCGGTCGACGCGCTCAGCCGCCGGGCTGGGCTCCCTGATCGGTGCCTGACCCTTCGGCCGGAGCGGGCGCAGCCGGCGAGGAGCCCCCGTCTCCACCCTTCAGAGCCGCGAGCCTGGCCTCCACCTCGGCGTCGTCGCTCTCCTGCTGGAGCTGATCGAACTGGCTGGCTGTCGATGACGCGGTCACCTCGGCCATGCCGCGGGCCATCGCCTCTTCGCGGCGCACCCGCTCTTCGTAGCGAGCCAGGTCGCTGGTGGGGTCCATCACGTTGATGTTCTGCACCGACTCCTGGACCTGGCGCTCGGCGTCCGCCATTCGGGCGCGGGCGACCAGCTCGTCGCGCTTGTGAACGAGCTCCTCGCGCTTGTCGCGCATCTTGTTGAGTCCGTCCTTGAGTTGGTCGGTCAGCTTCGTCTGCTGGGCCACGGTGTCATCCAGGCCCTGGGCCTGCTTTTCGTAGTTGATCTGTTCGCGGAGCGCCGTCTTGGCGAGGTCGTTGAAGCGCGTGGCCTCGACCGTGTTGCCGGCTGTTTCGAGCTGCGACGCCTTTCCGGCCGCGGCTCGTGCCTTGGCGCCCCACTCGTCGGCTTCCGCGTGCGCCTTCTGGTGATCCTCCTCCGCCAGGCGCAGGTTGCCGATCGTCTCGGCGACGGCCTGCTCAGCCTCCTGGATGTTGTTGGTGAAGTCGCGGATCAGCTGGTCGAGCATCCGCTCCGGATCCTCGGCGTTGTCGACCATGGCATTGATGTTGGCTCGCAGGATGTTTCCCACGCGGCCCAGGATGTCGGTCACGTTCGCCCTCCTTGCTGTGTGAACTCAGGGTAGCCCGGCGCACGTCCATTGCGCATCGTTCTTGTCACCAGGAGCCGCCGCCTCCGCGGCCGCCCCCAAAGCCTCCACCACCACCACGGCCTCCGAAGCTACCTCCTCCCCCGCTGCCACCGCCGAAGCCGCCCGAACCGAAGCCACCAAAGCCTCCGCCTCCACCCGACCGGCCTCCGCCTCCGCCGCTCCAGCCTCCGCCACCGCCCGAGCCCGAACGACCGCCGTTGAAGATGCCTCCGAGGATGGCACCGAGGAGGAACGGCACTGCACTGCCTCCGCCTCCGCCTCCACCCTGACTCGGCGCGGCCATGCCCCAGCCGCCTGGCGGACGAGCCCCGTCACCGACGTTCGACTGTGCCTCCTGCGCTGCCTGGTCCGCCAGCTGGTCGGCGTTCTGCGCCGCCTGCTTCGCGCCGGCCGGGTCAGACGCCAGCAGCTGGTTCGCTCGGTCGAGCCAACTCTGCGCCTCGGCCAGGCGTGTCCGCGCCCGACGCCCAATTGATGGAATCCGTGCATACGCGTCGATCACCGAGCTGGCCTGGGCGATGCTGGACTCGGCCGTCTGGATGGCAGCCTGCGCGGAGGCGACGGCTCCCTGTCGGGCTGCCTCTGCGTCTCGAATGCCGGCCAGGGTCTGGTCGATCGCGGAGCTGGCATCGGTCGCCTGGCGGTACGCGGCGATGACGTCCGGTGTGCCGCCCGCAGCCAGCGCACTCGCCTGTGCCAGCGCAGCTGCCGCCCGGTCTACGGCAGGCTTGGCGTCAGGCGACGTCCCCGCGGAGACGGCCGCCTGGGCCTGGGAAACGTCCGCCTGCACGTGCTGGAGCAGCGCAGGCAGCTTGCCCGCCATCTCGTCAAGCGACTGCGCGGCCTGGTCCAGTCCGTCGAGCAGCCTTCCGGCCTCCACGACTGCCGCCTGCGCGGTCCTGGCATTGACGGCTGCCTCGTCGCGCTTCCCTGCCGTGACGGCGGCCAGACCTGCGGAGAGGGCAGCCCTCGCCGCGGCAAGCTTCCGCGCCGCGGCCTCCCGGTTTCCAGCGACCGCCTGCCAGCTGGCCGGGGCATAGCGTCCAAGCCTGGTCAGGACGTCCGCTGATGCCCCAACCCGGGCTTCCACGGCGTCCGCGTCCGCTCCTGTCTGCTTCAGGACCCCCTCGACGTTCTTCTCGAGCTCGCGGAGCTGGTCGATGCTCCCCTGCTGGTCACCGACGATCGCCTTCGCCTTCGTACAGCGGTCGATGATCTCCTGGAGCATCTGGCGGCGCTGCTCGGGCGTTTCAGGGGTCTCATCGTCCAGCTTCTGGCTCAGCGAAAAGGCGGCTGCCAGCTCCTGGCGCGCGCTGTCGAGTGCAGCTTTGAACGGGGCAGCCTGCGCCTCGCCGAACTGCGCCTCCGCGAAGCCGAGCTCCTGCTCTGCCGCACGCATCGCATCGTCCGTCTCGATCAGGAGGCTGTTGGCCTGCCGACCGAGGCCCTCCTGGGCAGCGCGCTCCCGGTATTCGCCGCGGGCGCGGAACAGCCGCACCGCCACGAACGCGACGATCGCGAGGACCGCGAGCACGACAATCAGGCCGAGGGGCGAGCCGCCGCCCCCGGTCGTGCCGCCGCCGCTGCCGCCGGGAATCTTGGTCGGCACCGGAATCACCGTGGCCGGGGCAGCGCTCGGCGGAACGGCAGTTGGCTGCGGTGTCGCCCCAGTGGTGGGCAGGGCAGCCCGCAACCCGTCTGCCACCCCGACCATGCCACCGACAAAATCCCCAGCCTTGAGCCTGCTCTCGAGGGTCCGGAGGACTCCGTCGATCTCGTTCTGGGACAGGACGGTTCGCAGATCCGGTCCGGTCTGGAGCCAGTCGGTGTGATCCACCGTGGCCACGACCAGCAGCGCGTCCGTGCCTGTCAGGCCGTTCGCATTGCCCACGTCGAGCGCGTATTGCCCGATCTCCTGGCCGTCGGTGCTCTTCACGAACAACACATAGAGCTGCACGCCCGTCTCATCGAAGAGCCGCCCTTGCGCTGCCTCGATCTGAGCGGTGCCACCGGAGAGCAGCCCGGTCTCGTCGGTGATCGCGCTGCTCAGCTTTGGCGCCGCGGCCAGCACCGTCCCGCCGAGGGGGCCGATGAGCACGCAGATGAGGGCGATCAGCGCCGGCAGGCCGCTGACGCCGGGCCGCCGAGACAGGCGCCCGGAGAGGATGGGAGTCATTCAGCGTGAGAGTAGACGGTCGAGGCCGGCCAGGGTGTGGACGGCGATGTGAGGGCCCCGGAAACCGGCGGGAACGGGTCGCGGCAGCGGCTCGGATAGGCTGTGGCGCATGACCGATGAGCATCGCCGTGAAGGCACGGGATCGGAACGCACCGGCTTCATCGATCTGGATCCTGATCCGCAGCGGCAATTCAGCGCGTGGCTTTCCGAGGCGCAGGCCGCCGGTTCAATCCGTGAACCGACCGCCATGGCCGTGGCGAGCCTGGGCGAGGACGGCTGGCCATCAGTTCGCATGGTGCTGCTGCGTGGCTGGGATGAGCGCGGCTTCGTCTTCTTCACGAACTTCGAGAGCCAGAAGGGCCGGGAGCTCACCGCGCAACCGCATGCCGCCGCTGTTCTCTACTGGGATCCGCTGATGAGGCAGGTTCGCATCGTCGGAGCCGTGGAGCCGGCGGGCGACGCCGAGTCCGACGCGTACCACGCGAGCCGGGCGCGCGGTAGCCAGATCGCTGCCTGGGCGTCGGACCAGAGCCGGCCCATCGCGGATCGCGCCGAGCTGGAGATCCGCTATGCGCAGGCTGCTGCCCGCTTCCGTGACGACGATCCGATCCCGCGACCGCCGTACTGGGGCGGGTTCCGGATCGTGCCGCGCAGCATCGAGTTCTGGCAGGGCCGCGAGAACCGACTGCACGACCGCCTGCTGTATGAGCGCCAAAAGGACGGGACCTGGAAGCGTGGCCGGCTGATGCCGTGAGGGTCATCAGACGGGGGCCTACTCGCGTCCGCCGGCGTTCGCGCATCGCCGTGACGTTGTCCGTGTTGTTGGTGGCGGGGGCCGGACCCTCTGGCGCGCAGGCGACCGCGCCGGTGCTGGCATCGAGTGGCGGAGGTGTGTCGCAGACACCGATCGTGCCGACACGCGAGGATCCATGGGCAGTGCCGATCGATCCGGCCGCGGATCGCACGAGCTACGAGGTGCGGGCGACCTACGACGTTCATGCGAACCTTGACTGGGCGCGTGGCTCGCTCCGCGTGGACTCGCTGATGAGCGTCACGAACACGTCCGGCGGGTCGTTGACGCACCTCGAGCTCAACACCGTGGCGGCGAGGCTGGGCCGCCTGCACCTGATCTCGGCGAGTGTCGACGGGCGGGCCGTCTCGCCCGAGGTTGTCGGGCAGACGCTGATGGTCACGCTTCCGTCCACGCTCGTGGAGAACGCCACGGCGTCCGTTCGCATCGTCTATCGCGCGTGGTTCCGTCACACCTTCGGTGGCGACGATTGGTTGTGGTCCCAGACGGACGGGATCGCGTCTGCCTACCGGTTCATTCCCTGGGTGAGCCGCCGCCTGCGCTTCAACCGGCCGAATTCCGGGGACCCGTTCGTGACGCCGGTGAGCCCCTTCGTCCGTGTCACGCTCACGGCGGAGCGCCGGCTGACGTTCGCGACGAGTGGCGACCGGACGTCGGAGAACGGCCTGAGCCAGACATTCGAGGTGCACAACGTGCGCGACTTCAACTTCACGGCCAGCCCGTACTACTCGGTCCGCTCAGGCCTCAGCTCGGACGGGCAGACGAAGATCCGGGTGTACGGGCGCTGGGGCAACGCCGCGACGATCCTGCACTCGGCACGGAGCGCCTTCGAGGACTACGAAGCCCGGATCGGGTCCTACCCGTATCCGACGTTCTCGATCGCCGAGACGCCCGGTGGCTTCGGCATGGAGTCGCCGACGCTCATCTGGATCCCGCGGCACGCCCTGTTCCTTGACTACCTGATCTCGCACGAGACAGCTCACCAGTGGTTCTACGCGACCGTCGGCAACGATCAGACGACCGACGCCTTCGCCGACGAGGCCCTGGTCGACTTCATGGCGCGCACCCACGTGCATCTCTTCCGGGGGAGCCGGTGCGCCCGCGACCGCTTCGACCTGCCCATCTACCACTACAGCCGCAACTGCTACTACGAGGTCATCTACGTCCAGGGCAGCGACTTCCTGAACGAACTGCGGCGCGACATGGGTGGTCCGAGCTTCTGGGGCGCGCTGCGCCAGTACTACGCCTACTACCGCTTCAAGATCTCCTCGGATCGGGCGTTGCTGGAGACGCTGCGAAGCTGGGCGGGCGACTGGGTGCTTCCGCGCTACCACTTGCGCTTCCCGAGCCTCTACTGATGGGCCTCGGTCGTTTGATGGGCGGCGGACGGCGACGGGCACTCACCGGGCTCGGGGCCCTGCTGCTCGGCGCGTTGGCGGTAGTCGCGGCGATGGCTGCCGGACGGGCGGACCTGTTGAGCACGTTCTTCATGCCGCCGCCCTTCGTGCGTTTCCTGCTCGGGATCGCGGCGGCGATCGTCGGGATCGTGTTGCTGCTGCGGAGCACCGATCACATGGGCAGCCGCGACGATCCGCGGGAGCTGGTGCGCGCGGTGCGGGTCGCGTTCCTGGCCGTGGGTGCCTTTGCCGCCGCTGCAGGCTGGCTGCTCGGCTCGCCAGTGCCGATCGTGGCAGCGCTCGTCATCGCGGGCGTGGATGTGGTGGAGACGTCGTTCCTGCTGCTCGTGACAGCGGCGCGGGACGCGCCTCGATCTGCCGCCGACACCGACGCGCCGCCCGATTCGGGCCGAGGCTAGGCCTCGACGGCCAGCACCTTTCCCGGGTTGAGAATTCCGAGAGGATCGAGTGCGTTCTTCACGGCACGCATCGCGCGGATGGCGTCCGGCCCGCGCTGGGCCTCCAGATAGGGCAGCTTGGCCACGCCCGTGCCGTGCTCGCCTGAGACCGTGCCGCCCAGCGCCAGGACCTCGCGGAAGATGTCGGCGCGGACCGCGTTGATTCGGCGTTCGGCGTCGGGATCGTCGCGGTCCATGATGAACGTCGGGTGGTAGTTGCCATCCCCCGCGTGCCCGAATACGCCGACGTAGATGCCGTGTGCCGCGGAGATGCGCGCGATTGCGTCGAGCAGCTCCGGACCGCGGCTGCGCGGCACCCCGACGTCCTCCATGCGTGCCACGCCGGCCTGCTCGAGCGACCAGTGGGCCTTGCGCCGGGCCTGGCGCAACCAGTCGGCCTCGGTGGCATCGGTCGCCCGGACGATCGACGTCGCTCCGGCGGCTTCGCAGGCCTGGGTGGCCAGATCGAGCTCGAGCTCGGCGGCAGTGGCACCGGCGTCGGATTCGATCATCAGCATGGCGCCGGCGTCCATCGGGAGGCCCACGTGCAGGGCGGCATCGACGGCCCGGATCGTGAAGGCGTCCATCAGCTCGAGGGTCGAAGGCACCACCCCGGCCCGCGTGACGCGCGCGACGGCGTCGCCGGCCTGCGTCACGGTGCCGAAGAAAGCCAGCAGCGTCAGCGTGGCCGCTGGCGTTGGCACCAGGCGCAGTGTCGCCTCGGTGATGATCCCGAGCGTTCCCTCCGACCCGATGAAGAGGTGGGTCAGGTCGTAGCCCATCACGTCCTTGACGGTCTTGCCGCCGGTCCGGATCACGGCGCCGTCGGCCAGCACCACCTCCAGCCCGAGCACGTAGTCGCGCGTGACGCCGTACTTGACGCAGCGCAGCCCGCCCGAGTTCTCGGCGAGGTTGCCGCCAATGCTGCAGATCTCGAAGCTGGCCGGATCCGGTGGGTAGAAGAGGCCGTGCTCGGCTACGGCGCGCCCGAGATCGGCGTTGATGACCCCGGGCTGGACGACCGCCAGCTGGTTATCCACGTCGATCTCCAGAACCTCGTTCATCCCGGTCAGAGCAACGGTCAGCGCACCCTCGACGGCGATGGCGCCGCCGGACACGCCACTGCCCGCCCCACGCGGGACGAGCGGCACGCGGTGGGCCGCGGCCAGCCCGACGATGGTGCTGACATCTGTCGTCGTGGTCGGGAATGCCACGCCGAGCGGCCGGCCGGGATGCATGTACTCGGTCTCGTCCCAGCGGAACGATTCGGTGTCAGCAGGCTCCGTCAACAGCTTGAGTCGTGGTAGGGCTGCCTGTAGCGCATCGAGAAAGACGGTATGCGTCGCGACGTTCACCTCTCGGAGCATAGGTGCTTCCAAAGATGGACAGCGCCGCATGACGAGGGCATCCTTGCGGACGGACCACGGGGGCGCCGGTCATGGGCGTCTGATCGGGATACCCCTGGGGAGGAGATGGCTTCGATCGTCGGTCGTCGTGCTACGGCACGCTCCCTGATCCTGGTCAGCCTCCTGCGGCAGCCGGGTGGAACGAGTCGAGCATGCGTTGCGCATCCGGCGGTGGCGAGCCCTGGTAGACCGCGAGACAACGGGGCTGTGCATCAGGACGACTCTCGCTGGACGGTCATCGAGGGTCGAGGACGTCGCAAAGACGATCGCGTAGCGCGACGCATAGTCGGCCTCGACATCATTGAACACGGCCTCCGGTGACACGGAGCCATGCAGCTCCAGTGCAAAGACGAAGTAGTTGACGCTGCCTCGGCTGAGGCTGTACTCCCTCTCGACCCCGCCATTCGGCTCGAAGAGGGTGATGGTGGGCGTTCCGGGCAGGTCAACCGAGAAGCTGCCGTCAGCAGGTCGATAGGTGGACCACGCCTCGGGTGGTGCCTCGATCGAGCCGAAGGAAACGGCGACAACCGTGACAAGAGACAGTGTTGTTGCGGCGACTCCGGCGACCGCCGGCAG
>JBBSGX010000044.1:0-14151 GCA_038253685.1 Candidatus Limnocylindrales bacterium
AGGTGAAGGTGGTCGTTGGGATCGATCGCAAAGGCGTTGACGGGGATGTCCGGCAGGCCGGGGCCCTTGGAGACCCAGGTTGGCGACGCGGCACCGAGATTGGTGGTCTTCCAGACGCGCGAATCGCCGGCGGATGTGCCGCCGGTGAAGCCGTCGAGCGTGACGTACGCCGTTGTCTTGGACGTTGGGTCGATGACCGTGCGTGCGATGTAGCGTCCGGCGGCCCAACCGCCCGTGACGTCCACCAGGGTGCTGGATCCGTTGCTGGTCTTCCAGACCCTGCTCTATGGCCGGCTGGGGTCCATCTGGAGCGTACCTGCCGACGGTTCGGGCACCCCCGCGATCTACGTCAAGGACGGCCTGTCGCCGGCGGTCGTGCGCTGACCGCAACGCCCGGGCGCGCTACGCCAGGTACTCGCGGGCTGTCACGCGCTTGAGGAAGCGGCCGTCGCCCTTCGTGCCGGTGTACCTGCCGCCCTCGATCACGACCTTGCCCCGAGACAGCACCACCTCGCTGGCGCCCCGCACCTCGCGGCCCTCGTAGCACGAGTAATCGACGTTCATGTGATGCGTCGACGCCGAGATTGTGTGTTTGCGGGACGGGTCGTAGACGACGATGTCGGCATCGGCGCCCACGGCGATGACACCCTTCCGACCGGCCAGGCCGAACATCCGCGCGGGCGCCGCCGAGCAGACCTCCACCCAGCGCTCCTTCGTGAGATGGCCGGCGACGACTCCGCCGTCGTGCATGAGATCCAGCCGATCCTCCACGCCGGGCAGCCCGTTGGGCACCTTGCGGAAGTCTCCGCGGCCCATCTCCTTCTGGCCGTGGAAGTCGAAGGGGCAGTGGTCGGTCGAGACCACCTGGAGGTCGTCCTTGACCAGGCCGGTCCACAGCTCCGGCTGGTGGTCGGCCGGTCGCAGGGGAGGTGAGCACACGAACTTGGCCCCCTCGAACCCGTTGCCCATGTCGTCCAGCGACAGGAAGAGATATTGCGGACACGTCTCGGCAAAGGCCATCGCGCCGCGGTCGCGCGCCTGGCGCACGGCATCGAGCGCGTCACGGGCCGAGAGGTGGACGATGTAGACCGGCACTTCCGCCGCCTCGGCGAGGCGGATGACGCGGTTCGTGGCCTCTCCCTCGAAGATCGGGTGGCGCACGACCCCGTGGTAGTACGGGTCGGTCTGGCCGGCCTCGATCGCCTGCGCGGCCACGACGTCGATGGCCATGCCGTTTTCCGCGTGCATGAGGATCGTGCCGCCGTTGATCGCCGTCCGCTGCATGGCGCGGAAGATCGCGCCGTCGTCGCTGTAGAAGACGCCCGGGTAGGCGGTGAACAGCTTGAAGTCGGTGACGCCTTCGGTGACGAGCCGATCCATCTCGGGAAGGGTCTGGTCGTTGACGTCCGACATGATCATGTGAAAGCCGTAGTCGATGGCGCAGTTTCCTTCCGCCTTCGCGTGCCAGGCGTCCAGTCCGTCGCGCAGGGACTTGCCCCGGCTCTGCGCCGCGAAGTCGATGATCGTCGTGGTGCCCCCGAAAGCGGCCGCCCGGGTCCCGGTCTCGAAGGTGTCCTTCGCGAACGTCCCACCGAAGGGCAGCTCCATGTGGGTGTGGACGTCGATGGCGCCGGGGATCACGTACCTTCCGGCAGCGTCGATGGTGCGATCCACGTTCTGCCCGAGCGGCGAGCCCGCCAGTCCCCTGCCCACGGCGTTGATCGTTTCGCCGTCGATCAGGACGTCGGCGTCCGACGAGCCGTCGGCGTTGACGATGGTGCCGCCACGTATGAGCGTGCGCATCGATCCTCCCGTCATGACTCTGTGATCGGTCCGTCGGTGGTCGGCTCGTGCATCCACGGCGTGCAGGCGATGCCGACCAGGATGCCCTCGGGGCTGAGGGGGTGCGACGTGGTCGGGACGGGCAGATCGGCCGGCCATGTGTCGGTCCCGAATGTCGCCTCCGCGGCATGGGTCAGCGGCCATAGGGCGAACGCCCTGACGCCTTCAAGGTCGTCATTGGTGACGTAGCTGGGTGCAGCTTCCTCGAGTGTCATGCCGAGGTCTCGTTGCCAGAAGCCGCGGCTCTGGTCCGGGTCGCGCACGATCGGACCGAAGCCCGCGACGAAGCTGATCTTCATTGGGTCGCATGGTAGTGCCCGCTCGGAGGCCGCGCGGCCCTGCTCCAGGCAGGCGCTGCGGCCGTGATGGTTCTGCAAGCGCCCTGCAATGGGGCTCGTCGACCTGTATGTCTCCTGCGGGGCGCCCCGGTCGACACTTGTGCCAAGTCGCACAACGAAACGGAGGAACGCCCATGCAGGCCGTTCATGCCATCGGAATCCAGCACAACTGGGACATCTACACGAACGACGGCGAGCACCTCGGGACCGCCAAAACGGTCACTGACACCTACGTCGTCGTCGAGAAGGGCCGAATCTTCAAGCACGACCTCTACATCCCGCTCAGCTCCTTCATGGAGGCGGACGAGAACGAGCACCGCGCCACGCTTTCGGTCAACAACGACCAGATCGACTCGATGGGCTGGGATCAGCCCGTGAGTGGCAATCCGGACAGCAGCGGCGGGTCGGCCGCCAACGACCTGCCGCCGGTCACCGACTCGAGCGCGCGGCTGCGGCCGCAGCTCACGGACGAGCCCGGCCAGGCGGCGATCGATCAGCCCGAGCCGGCGCAGCCGAGCATCGAAACGGAGCCGACGTCGATCGACTCCTGAACACAGCACAGCCTGTCCGTGCTGGGGCACGACCGGGCTGACCATTCACAGGGGCCGGGATTGGCGACGTCCCGGTCCCTTTCCTTTGCCCGACCCCGATCGAATCGCCCGTTCAGCGCCGCTTGACGTCGATGAGCACGTCGACCGTGGTCGCGGCCGGATCCGAAGCCCAGAAAGGGACGGACAACTGGTGGCAACCCGTCCCGTTCACGCCAAGGACGGCCCGAACGATGCCCGTTGAATCGGTCTCGGCGTCGGTATTGACGATGGCCGAGAGTCCCGTGCTGGGGATGGACTGCGGCACTCCGATGCTGACCTTGCCCTCGAAGCTCACCACGATCGCCCGGTCGACGCCGCTGGGCGCGGTGATCCCGTAGCGCGCGGTCACATCCGACGGCGTCATGGACTCGATGGTGAGCGTGGGCCCGGTCTTGATGTCACCGGCGCGCGACAGGGTCAGCGTCATCTCGTCCGTGTTCCCGTTGCGCAGTGCATTCGTGCCGGTGATCCTCCACCTGCCGTTGGTCGGATCGGTGAGGGTGGCCTGATCACAGGTGAAGCCGGTCGACGGGCTGAAGCTGCCGCCGGGCGCAGTGGCCCCGACGGTCGCCTCGCTCGATGGAAGCGCGGAGGGTTCGATCGAACTGACGGGTTGACTGGGCAGGAGCGTCGGCGCGAAGCTGCCGGCATCGATTGAAGGGGCCGGCGAGGCCGATGCTGCGGCGCTCGCGGAGGGGAGGGGCGTAAAGGTCGTCCCGCCGCCTCCCCCTGGGCGGAAGGCGAACCAGGCCGCGCCGGCCAGCAGTGCCAGTGCCGCCAGGAGCCCCACGATCGACGTCAGGCCGGAGCCGCGCTCGCTGGGCAGCTCGGCGCGACGGGTGGTGGTGCCGCGAACCGGGTCCTGTGGCCAGCCGAGCGGCAGCCCGCAGTTGCGGCAGAAGCGGGCGCTGCCATCGTTCAGCAGGCCGCAGCTGGGGCACTGCGTCT
This sequence comes from Candidatus Limnocylindrales bacterium, assembly GCA_038253685.1. Lineage (GTDB taxonomy): Bacteria > Chloroflexota > Limnocylindria > Limnocylindrales > CSP1-4 > JAFMJV01. The sequence continues at coordinate 3,719 of JBBSGX010000044.1, forward strand.
GGTAGGTCCTGGGATCTGCGCCGCCATGCGGCGGCTGGCTGGCGCCCCGGTCGCGCCGGAAGAGACTCGTCATCGAGGCCTCACGCGCTGGCTGTCGCGACGCTGAAGGCGGGGATGATCTCGCGACCGTAGGTCTCCAGCTGCTGCTCCTCTTCGCCGTTCATCAGATACAGGTTGAACTGGTCGACCCCGACGCCGGCGAGCTCCCTGAGCTTGGCCACGTGTTCCTCGACGGAGCCGAGCACGCAGAAGCGGTCGACCACCTCGTCCTCGACGAAGGCCGCGTTCGAGGAGCCGACCTCGGCGTGGTGCAGGTAGTCATAGCCCTGGCGATCGTGGATGTAGCCCGTCAGCGACTCCGGCAGCTGGTCGCGCGGGTACTTGTTCACCAGGTCGACGACGTGGTTGCTGACCAGCGCCGGGAACCAGCGCACTCGATCGCGGCCCGTGGCGCGGTCTCCAACGTGTGCCGGGGCCGCGGCCTGGATGCGGATCGCGTCCGGATCCCGGCCGGCAGCCGTCGCGGCATCGCGGACCTGCGTCCCCATCCACCGGATCAGGTCAGGATCGGCGAGCTGGAGGATCAGGCCGTCTGCCACGCGGCCGGTCATGGCGATCGCCATCGGCCCGTAGCCGGCGACCCAGACGGGAAGCTTCCAGGGGCCGGCCCAGGTCAGCCGCAGCTCCGCGCCCTCGTAGGTGGCTGGCCGCCCCTCGACAAGGGCACGGATGACGGCGATCGCCTCCTCGAGCGTGGCCATGGTCGTCGGCGGCTTGCCGAGGACCCGTCGGGCACTGTCGCCGCGTCCGATCCCGAGGTCCATTCGCCCGCTGCTGATTTCGTTGAGCGTGGCCAGGGCACTGGCCGTGACGCTCGGCTCGCGGGTCGCTGGGTTCGTCACACAGGTCCCCAGGCGGAGATGCTGCGTGTTGACGGCCATGAGGGTCAGCAGGGGATAGACCTCACGCCACAGCACGTGCGAGTCGAACAGCCACCCGTATGCGAAGCCCGCGGCCTCGGCCTGCTGGGCCAGGGCGATGGTCCGCTCGATCGGGTGCTCGGGCTTCAGGGTGAAACCGAACTCCATAGGCCGGGGAGCGTACCCCATCAGCGCGTCAACCCGGGGCAGCACTCGCCCGGCGCACACTCTGACGGCCGAGCCTCATCCCGCCCGACGCAGCGCTCACCGGGTGCACGCTCCGACCTCCGATCCACTCCCCGCACCCTTTCGGCCAACGGGCCGGGGATCAGGGGAGCCAGCCCGTTTCCTGTGCCCAAAGCTCGGCGAGTCGGAGCGTTTCCTCGACGAACGAGCCCTTCGCGTGGGCATAGCCGATCCGATCGTCGGAGAACTGTTCGGCGAGGTCGCGCTTCAGCTCAGCGTATGCGTCGGCACGGGCACGATGTGCCCTGAGATAAGCCGGAAAGAGCAGGTGATCACGCTCCCATTGACCGCCGGCGGTACAGACATGGACCTGGACGACGCGCGGCATGCCCGGTGGAGGCCGGAAGTAGCGATGACCTGGCTCCCTCGATCGTAGCCGCGGCCCTGTCGCCTCGATGGGCGCCGTGTAGGCCGAGTCATCCTCGACATCCGGGACGCTGATCTGGATATCGACTACGGGCTTCGCCGCCAAGCCGGGAACGGACGTCGAGCCAACGTGGTCGATCCGAACGGCCGTGCTTCCCAGAGCCTTCGCAAGGTTGGCCCGCCACGAAGCGAATATGCCCGGCCATGCCGGGTCGTATTCCACAAGTTCGATGGCGTCGCCTCGGAGACTGCCGAAGACCTCCGTCCCAGGTGGAAGGCGAGGGTCCAGAGCGGGTTCTCGGCCTTCGGGCGGGTGCTTCCTGCCCGTGGGTCCTGTCTCTGACATAGGACGAGAGCATGCCACCCACCGAGCGCACCCCCGCGTTCGGTCCGTCGGCCGAGCCCTCTCCCGACCGACCGAGCGCACCTCCCGGGTTCGGTCCGCCGGAGGCGTCCCAAACCTACGGCCGAACCAGGTCCTCGTAGGCGTCGGGGCGGCGGTCACGGTAGAACTGCCACGTCTGGCGCACCTCCTCGACCTTGTCGAGGTCCATGTCGCGTACGAGCAGCTCCTCCTTGTGCGCGTCGCCCACCTCGCCGATGAACTGGCCGCGTGGGTCGCAGAAGTAGCTCTGGCCGTAGAAGTCGTCGTCGCCGAGCGGCTCGATGCCGACGCGGTTGATCGTCCCCACGAAATAGCCGTTGGCGACCGCGTGGCTCACCTGCTCGATGCGCCACAGGTATTCGGACAGGCCTCGCGAGGTTGCGCTCGGGATGAAGACCATCTCCGCGCCGTTCAGGCCGAGGGCTCGGGCGCCTTCAGGGAAGTGCCGGTCGTAGCAGATGTAAACCCCGACCTTGCCCACCGCGGTCTCGAAGACCGGGTATCCCAGATTCCCCGGGCGGAAGTAGTACTTCTCCCAGAAGCCTTTCACCTGCGGAATATGGGTCTTGCGGTACTTGCCGAGGTACTTGCCGTCCGCGTCGATCACAGCGGCGGTGTTGTAGTAGACCCCGGCGGCTTGCGAGTCCTCCTCGTACATGGGCACGACCAGGACCATGCCGGTCTCCTTGGCCAGCGCCTGCATGCGGATGGTCGTCGGGCCGTCCGGGATGAGCTCGGTATAGCTGAAGTACTGGGGATCTTGGACCTGGCAGAAGTAGGGACCGTAGAAGAGCTCCTGGAAGAGCATGACCCGCGCACCCTGCTCCGCCGCCTCGTGGGCGTACTTCTCGTGCTTCTGGATCATCGATTCCTTGTCGCCGGTCCACTCCGCCTGGAGCAGCGCGCCGCGGACGATTCGGGACATTGCGTGGAACCTCCGATCCTCTGGATGTACGGCGCGCGGCGTCGGTCAGCCGCGCGCCTGGTGGTTGGTGTCACTTCCCGTATGGACGAGGTCGTAGTGCTGTGCAATATCGCCCGTGGTGTAGATCGTGATGATCCCGTTCTTGCCGACGATGATCGCCGTCGACGACGTGACGCCATGGCCCCAGACGGCGATGTCGGGCGGGTACAGGTAGCCATTCCCGACGGGGCTATGGCCCCATCCGCCCGGGTTATGGGCAGCGACGTACGTCCCGACACCCTTGCGGAGGTAGGCGATCACCAGCTTGGCGCGCCCTTGAAGACCATCTCGGCCCACTCGGATGGGTGGGAATCGACCGTCTCGATCGTCCAGACACCGGCGGCCGAGCGCTTCGCGAGCTTCAGGCCCGTCGGCACGGACGTCGATCCATCGGGGTAGGCGACGCGTGCCTGGCCTCCCGCGGTCATCCGGAGCGATGGTCCGCCGTTGGCGCAACAGGTCGCGTCGATCGTCGAGAGCGACCACGGACCACCTGCGTTGCTCAGGTACTGCAGGCCCCCACCGGCGCCCTTCGTCCAGAAGGCGAGCGAGTACGCGCCCGCATGGACCTGCAGAGACGGATTGTGGTCTTTGCCGACGTGTCGTTTGGTGGTTACCCAGGAGCCACTCGCGTTGGTGGCCGTCCAGAGGCTCTTCGGCTTGACCGTGGTGGGGTCCTCCCGGACGAAGGCGATGTAGACGTGGCCGCCGTCCAGCGAGATCGATGGTTCCACATCGACATGTGAGCTGACCCGGGTGGTGACCCAGCTGCCGCTGGCATTGGTGACGTACCAGATACCGCCGGTCAATGGGCCTTCCACGGCGATGTGGACCTTGCCTGCCGCATCAGATCTCCTTCATGTAGTAGATGTCGTCGTTGGTCGTGCCGCTCGCGCGGTTGAAGACCAGACGCAGCCGGCCGTTGCCCATCGCCGACTCAGACCCCGATGGTAGCGACCCTGCGCCACAGTGAGGGCGCCCCTGCACAGCATCCGGCCTCGACCGTCTTTCGACTGCCAGCTGCCGCTCGAGTTGGACTGGTACATCAGGCTGTTCGCTTCAGTCTTGAAGGCGAGGTACATGTGGCTGCCTCGGACCGCGATCGAGGGAGATCGGTCGGCGCCGGTGTGCCGCAGGGTCTCGACCCACGATCCGGTCGCGATTGACGCCACGTAGATGCCCTTTACGTCGTCGGTCCGGGCGAACGCGATGTACACGTAGCCGTCGGAATCGACGGCGATCGAGGGATCCCGATCGGCGTGGGAGGTAACCTGCTCGTGGTACCACGAGCCGAACGAGTTGGTCGTGTAGGTGATTCCGCCTGTTGCGCTGCCTGCCAGCGCGATGTGGACATAGCCCTGCGAATCCGCGGCCATCGAATGGGCGGGCTTCGAAGCGGCCGCAAGGGCGCGGCCGGGGTGCTCCAGCCCGGCATGGGGACGGCGGCAGCGGGCATACTCACCAGCAGAGGGACCGCCGGCATCAGGAGCAGCTGTCCGAGCCGGAATCGCCGTGCGTGCCCCCGTTGATCGGCAGGAACGCCCAGTCGTACGAGCCGGCGTCCAGCGTCAGCTGGAGCACACCGAAGGTCTGCGCGATCCGCACCTCGCTGCCGGCCCGGATCTCCTGGAACTGGTACGCGTTGCCGCCTCCCGTCCCGACGACGAACTCGCGGGTTCCGCCACTCGCGACGGGCGCTCCGCTCGAATCGAGCTGCGAGAACCGCTCGTAGAGGTGGTCGTGCCCGTTGAGCACGATGTCCGCGCCTGCCGCCGACAGGGCGCGCCAGATGTCATCGACCGCCGGGTCGTTGCCGTGCAGGCCGGAGCTGAAGCGGGGCTGGTGCCAGTAGGCGAGCACGCACTGCGCCGGGTGCGCGGCCAGCTCGTCGGTCAGCCACGTGAGCTCCGGCGATCCCGGGCCGCATCCTCCGATGTAGCCGCAGTTGGCGTCCAGCGCATAGAGGCGCCACGCGCCCAGGTCATATGTGTACCAGGACTGCCCGAGGCTGCCGACGCTCGGCCCGAAGTAGCCGAAGTAGCCTGCGGCTCCCGGCGTCTGGTACTCGTGATTGCCGGGTACGGGACGCGTCCGATCCTTGAAACGGCCCCACGACGGGTCGTAGCACTGGGCGTAGTCCTGCGGGCTGCCGTTCTCATAGGCGATGTCGCCGAGCGCGGCCACGATGCCGGGGATGGTCTCGATCTCTGCCGCGGCGGCTTCGTCGATGCTGCCATCGCAGCGGGCCGCGTCGCCCGCGGCGATCAAGGTCTGCGCACCGGAGCCGGATCCGGAGGCACCGACCGGTCCGAATGATCGCGGACTCCCCGGGCGCCCCGAGCCTGCTCGCGGAGGGACGATCCCGGAGAGCAGCCCGGCGATCACGACCGCCAGCACCGCGGCGCCGAGCACGCCGAGCGCGATGGCACGCCCGTGCCGCGGGGTCACGCGTCAGACCATTCCCAGCCGCGCGACCTGGGTGCCGCTATTGCTCGTAGCCCTCCACGGTGTTGGCGGGCCTCACGCTCGCCTCGCTCGGATCGAGGCCTGCGGCGCGGCGCGCCTCCCGCTGGTGAAGCAGGTCGTAGGACTGATCGAGCTGCACCTGGATGTCCTTGAGCCGAACGCGCTCGTCCTCCGAGAGGCCGCCTTCACGGCCGGCCTGGAGGTAGAGCGCCTCCTCCTCGCGAGCGAGGTCGTTGATGCGCTGGTGAATGCTGTTGTCGTCCATGCCGTTTCTCCGGTCGATTGAGGGCTCGCCCGGAGGCTACACCCACTCGCACCCGGGCGGCTCAGCGCAGAACGACGAAGGCGTCGAGATCGATGCGCGGATGGCCTTTCGTGCCCGCTACGACGACCGAAACGGTGTGATTGCCGACGCTGCCCCAGTACACCGAATACACAACGCGGCGCTCCTGGAGCGTGGCTGACTGGAGATTGATCGTGGCCACCTTCTTCCCATCGACGAGGACGTCGGCCAGGCCGCGACCAGGGCCGCGCTTGGCGACCAAGCCGATCGCGCTACCGCTGAAGTTGAGCCTGGCGCTGGCCCCCGGTTCCGTGGAGTAGCGGATACCCCCGCCCGAGGCCTTCGGGTCTCGTGCGGCCCGCCACGTCCCTGACAGGGTTGCGCGCGCGGTCTGCAGGATGTCCGGGTTGACCTTCAGCGCAGGGGTGAAGGAGCTGAGGTTGCCGGCGCGGTCTCGCGCTCGGACGCGGAACGCATGCGAACGGTCCGGTCGCAGGCGCAGCGCTGCCTGCGTGGCCATGCGGTCGGGGCGGATGACGTTGTGCCAGTGGCCATTCCCCGTCCGATGCTGGAGGTTGTAGTCGACGACGCCACTGCCGCTGTCACTGGCACTCCACGTGACGGTGGTCACCATGCGGCTCAGCACGGCACCGGTTCGAAGGGCCATGCGCGGCGCGGTCACCTTCGGGGCTGTCGTGTCTGGACTCCCCGAAGGAGATGAGTTCGACCACACAAACTGGACGTTCGGCTGGTAGTAGCGCTCCTGGATCTTCCTGAGATTCCAGCCGCGGTCGGCGCACTGGACCATGCTCCGCTCGTACAGCTTCCAGCCGTCCGCATCGGCCCCGCAGGGCACCTGGCCACCGTACCGATAGCCGGTCAGGAAGAAGCGTCCCTTCTTTCGGAGCGTCAGATCCCAGGTGGTCGCAACTGCCTGGAGCTGCTTGTCGGTGGGGTTGGCGAATTCCGGCTTGAAGAGCTGGTCGCCGGTGTCGTCGCGGACGTCGTAGCAGACGCCGCTCGCAGTGCGGTACCCGGGCCGGTGGTGGCCCTGGAGCGTGTAGTACCAGCCGTACTGCTTGACCGCCGTGGCGCCTGCCTGGAGGACCGGCATCGGATCGTACGTGGGGAACTCGCCCGAGGCCATGACCCATCCGACGTAGTCGCGGAAGTCGACCACCCAGACGCCGCCCGTCCGGCTGTTCAGGACGCGGATGGTGGGGGGCGGCTCGGTCCTGCTCGTCCAGTTGGTGCCGCACGACCCCGCAATCGCGGCGGGCGCCGACTGCGCCAGCGGCAGCATGCCGCCCGCGATGACTGCCAGGACGAAGACGCGCGCCAGGTGGGCCAGTTTGTGATCAGACGCCCGTTGGGCGCCCCTGCTCGGGAACTGCAACGATCCTGCCTCCTCACTGCCGGAACACCGTGCAGGGGCACGGTGACGGTGTCATTGGGGCCGCAGCGACAGGAAAAGCGGAGCGCTGAGCTCGCAGGGCGGAGCGGATCCTGGGTGCGTGCAGGTGAGGCACGCGGGTGGCTCGGGGGCGCATTTGGGGCGCGAACGAACCAGCGGGCGACCACACCGGGTTCTGGAACCGGCGAGATCGACAGAGCCCTGCCGCTGGGGCGGCGGTCTTCTGTTGGGAGCTTCTCCTGTCCTTGGGGGGTTCGGGGCCTAGGGTACCAGTGGACTCAAGTCCCAGCGTTTGGAATCGGGATAACTACCCAGCCGGCTGCCCGGCGTGGTCAGCGGCCCTTCCACACCCACCAGCCGCCGACCGCGGCGAGTACCCCGCCGATCCAGTAGGAGAGATGTGTGAGCAGCTCCATGCCCGAGTAGCGGCTGAAGCCGCCCGGAGTGATCACGATTCGCAGCGTGTAGAGCAGCGACATCGTCACCGGCACGGCGATGGCCAGGGCGAGCAGCACGACGATGAGGCGGTAGTTGGCGCCGATGTCATAGCGGCCCTCAGCCTTGAGCCAGACGATGGCGAGGAGGGACACGGACGCGGCGACCGCAAGCTCGGAAGGGCCGAAGAGGGTGTTGAGGATGACCGCGAAGAGCAGGAACGTGAGGAGCAGGATCACGGCCGCGCCGGCAAGCACCAGCTGCTCGCCCCTGGTCATCTTGCCGAGCATGCCGGTCATCGCGGCAGCCATCTCGTCGACCGGAGAGGGCGGCTGCGGGACCGCCGGAGGCGGAGGCGGCGGCGGAGGCGGAACCTGGCCGATGGTCGGCCCCACCTGGCTGGCCGGTGAGGGCGCTGCGGAGGTGCCGGCCGGAGCGTTTGCCGGCTGCGGAGGTGGAGCTGCGGGCGGCGGTGGCGCCGGCGGCTGCCATGCCGGTGTTGTGGATGCCGGCGCCATCGGCGGCCCCCCGCCGGCAGGCGGAACCGCGGGCTGACCGCCAGGCACCTGTGGTGGCCGCGGAGCGTTTGGGTCGGACATGATCAGCCTCCCTTCGTTCGCATTCCGTTCACTCTAACGTTCGCCGGCGGGCTGGGAATGCCGAATCGGGGGCAACCCTTTCATCCGCTGGATCAGATCCCACGATGCAGGGCGACCTCGGCCTCGATGAGGGCGCGCAGGGCGGGACGTTCCACGTCGGCGACGCTGCGGCATTTGACGTGGCGGGCTCGCTTGCCGGTCCCCTCCAACAGCCCCGTGGAATCGCCCAGCTGTGCGCCGTCGGCGAACTGGACGTTGACATGCGTCGTGTGCGCAACGAGCGCGACCAGCAGGTCTCGCAGCCGGATCTCCCCACCAGAGCCCAGGCCGTAGGCCACGAGGTGGTCGGGGAGATCGATCTGCTCGGTGGCGTCCGGGACGACATCGAGAACCAGCTCGCGAGCACGGCGCAGCACGGCACCGATCTCTGGCGAACGACCTTCGAGCAGGGCCGCAAGGCCATCGTCAACCACGCCACACCCTCCCCAGGCTGCGGAAGCTCACAGTCACGCTAGCACTCCGGGGTTGCGCCGCGCGACTTCACGGCGCAGACTCTCGGCAATCAACCGGTCGCTGCAGCGGCGGCCGTTCAACGGTCGTCGTCATCCCTCCGTCACCGTGATCCAGACACGGTGTTCCGGTAGTGAGGAGGCAAGGTCTTGCCGGATCGCATACCCGGTGCCCCACGGGCGCCAATCCGATCCGGTGCAGCCACGCCGCTCACTCATCTCCGCCTCCGAGCCCTCCTCGGCATCCTCCGCAGCGCCGGTCGCCAGACCGTAGCGCGCGACGAGCCGCTCCCGAACCCATCGCTGACGGCCCCCGGCGATCGCACGTGCGCGATCCCTTGCGTGGGTCTGTCCTTCCAGCTTCGAGCCCAGCGAGGATCGGGCTGATCGCGATGCATGGACCGGCGGCGGTGAGGTCCGGGTGCCCCAGCATCCGGCCTCGCCCGCCGCGAAGGATCGTCGCGCCGGTTCGCGCCTGCCGAGCCGGCCGCGTCAGAGCCGCAGCAGGACTGCCCGGTCGTTCTGCCAGATGACCTGATAGCCGGCGGCCTGTGCCTGCGTCACGTAGCTCCCTCTACTCGGGTACCCCTCGACGACGACGTACAGGAAGCCCTGGTGCAAGAGGCTCGGCAGGTCATTCACGTCCTCCAGCCGGCCACCTACGGTGTGGACGCTGTGTTCCGGATCCTTCGTCGCGTCGGTCTCCATGACGCCTGCGAACACGCCCAACGGCGTCGCGTCCCACTGCTGGAAGCTCGGCGCGACATGGAGCAGGGCCGTCGAAGGACCAATCCGTCCCGAAGCCTGTTCCGTCTGCACAGCGGCCAGCAGCTCCCGGCGAGGCTCGTCCAGGATCGTGCGGCTGTCCGGATATCCGACCCAGTAGCCAGTCTCGGCGCGGTGCAGTGCAATCGCCAGTGAATCGGCGTAGCGGTGTTGCTCGATGCCGACCTCCTCGATCTGGTCGGGCCGCGGGTCGATCGTGGCGACCAGCACGAAGGCCAGGACCAGGCCGACCCGCAACCGCCGTGGCCAGCCATGCCTGTCCCAGACTGCGGCAAGTCCCATCCCTCCGGCGATCGCCGCAAACCACGGCAGCCAATAGCCAGCGGACTTGGGCACCTCGAAGTGGATCGACTGGATGAGCAGCGAGTCGCCGGGCAGCGCCTCGCCGACGCCCAGCGCCGCCGCTCCCACCAGGATGGCCGCGCCAAGAACCCGCACGCCGTCCAGCGAACGCACCAGCAGGAACCCCACGACCGCCGCGACCGCGAGCACGCCCCAGTCCAGCAGCGTCGTTAGAGCCGCTCCCTTGGCGAGCACGATGGCATGCGGCACGGATGTGGCAACTGCCGCTGCCCCCACCACGCCGGTGCTCACGAGCAGGATCGCGAGGATGATCAGCGGCCAGCCGAAGTCGCGCGCGAGGGCTCGCGGTCGCCCTGCGGTGGCTGGATCGCGTTCGGCGGGACCGCTCAGCCACGCTGCGACGAGAAAGCCGGCAGGCAATGCCGGAAGCGCGGCCCAGGCAGGCATGGCGATGCCGACCATGATCACGGCCTGCGGCAGCGCCCCGATCGCGGCACCGATCACCCCGGCGACGGCCAGGCGAAAGCGTTCGGGTGACAGCAGTCCGATGAGGCCCACCGTGGCCACCGCGAAGGCCCCTGCAAGCGGATGGACAAGTACCGCAGCGGCAAGGGCAGCGGCAAGGACCACCGCCCGCGAGCGTCCGCCCCAGGCGCCCCGACTGACGACGATGGCGAGGGCGATCGCCACCGGTGCGAAGACGAGGACCGTGGCGCGCGCGTCGGGCAGGCGCAGGAACGTGAACGTCAGCGGAACC
>JBBSGX010000045.1:0-14104 GCA_038253685.1 Candidatus Limnocylindrales bacterium
ACTACCTCGGCTTCGACGGCGAGACCCCCGTCAGCACAGCAGCGACTCGCGTGGCCGACGGCGTCGCGTGGCTCGGTTACGGGGCCACGCTCGAGGATCACCGCGGGCGCGGCTGGCAGACCGCGATGTTCGTCCGGCGCCTCCGCGACGCCAGGGATCTGGGGTGCCGGCTCGCCGTCACTGAGACCGGCGAGGAGACCGAGAAGGACCCGGTGAACCACTCGTACCGGAACATGGTCCGGGTGGGCTTCGAGCTGGCGTATGCACGCCAGAACTGGGTCCGGCTCCCCGCTGGCTGACGGCATGGGGCGACGCCGGCCGCGGCTTCCACTGAGGATGTCCGGGTCCGTCGACTCCGTGTTCGCGATCCTGTTTGGCGACGAGACGAGCCGGCGGGTCTGTCTGAGATTGCCCGACGGTACGCGATGGACGTGGTCGGTCCAGTGCCTGAGCGGTACGTCTAACGGCGTACTCCGGGCCTCGCGGCCGAGGCACCCGCGCACCGGTACCATGGACCTCCGGTGACGACCATCGCGCCTAATGATTTTTCGCAGGTCCGCTTGTCAATAGGTCGGAGTTTGAGCACAAGTCAAGGTTGCTGCACCGGTTGTGCGTTCGACGGGCTCCCGATCGACTGACCGGATGTTGGAGATTCACGCTAGGTAGCCCCGCACCTCCACGAGCGCACATCGCCCGCCGAACTCGATCGAGCCATCCGGACCGAGCCGGACCACGATCTCCGAGCCAACACCCTGCCGGATCGTGAAGGCCCGCTGCAGGCGCTCCCCCATCAGGACCGCAGCGGCACCACTGGCTTCATCTTCGGCAATGCCCGCCCACGTCGGGAAGGAACGCGCGCGGAGCCGTCCGGCGGCCTCGTCTTCCCACGCCCAGGCGTACAGCCAGGGCTCGGTCGCGTGACCCGCCAGGGCGTCAACCTCGGCGACCGTCGCGTATTCGACGAAACGAGGGAGCACCGGAAAGTCGACCCAGGCGGGACGCGCCCGGATCCACGTCACTTCACCCTCGCGCCACGTGGGTACGTCACCAGCGGACGGGCGGAGGACGCTGACCGGCCGATCGACCTCAGCCAACAGCCATGCCGCCCCCACCACCGGATGACCCGCAAACGGGAGCTCCGAAGTCGGGACAAAGATGGCCATCCGACCGCTGGCCATGTCGTCGAGGAACACCGTCTCGCTGAAACCCAGTTCCGCGGTGATAGCCAGACGGCGGTCTGGCGGGATCACGCCGCCGTCGAGGAACACGCCGAGCAGATTTCCACCCGTGTCGCCCGGGCCGATGAATACGCGTACCACGTGAAGTTGGGTCACCCGCGGGCCTCCCATCGGTCCGGTCGCTTTCGGTCGCCCGCGGATGGGGCCACGGGTCGCGCGCCCAGCGTAGCCGCCACACGCAGGCCGCGAACCTTTGCGACAGCAGGCGTCCGGCGCGCGACTCACAGCTGCGGCCGTCCTTCTCGGCTACCCGTCATAGGTGTCCAGCCGCGCGCCCCGGTACCATTGACTCCCCGTGACGACCCTCGGACCCCAGGACTTCACCCAGGTCCACCTGTCAATAACTCCGAGTTTCACCCGCTATCGTCGCGCCTTGCCTGCGGCCCCGGCGCTCCGTATCGTGTCGTCATCGAGGCAGAGGACGGAGGAGGGCGACGTGAAGCTCATCAACACCGACGGGATGGTGTTCATCGGACCGGGATCGGAGTGGCTTTGGGCGGCGCTCACCGGGCTCGTCCTCGCGGGCACCGGCGTTGCCATCTATCGCCAGCTGCGCGTGCAGCAGCTCCAGATCCACGACAACACGAAGCTTCTGCGCAGCCAGGCGCACTACAACGCGATGTTGCTCGCACAGCGGCCGTGGGAGATGTTGATCGAGAACGAGGCCCTCGCGAGCGTCATGAACGTCGCCTATGCGACACCCGAGGCGCTAAGCGCGGACGATTGGTCCAGGTGCAGCGCCTACATGTTCATGCAGTTCAATGCGTGGGAATACTTCTACTACCAGCACCGCGATGGTTCGATCCCGAAGGAGCTGTGGGTGGGCGCCGATGGCTACTACAAGGCCCTGGTCGCAACGAAACCCGGATACGCCCGCTTCTGGTCGGAGTCCCAGGCAAGTTTCGACGAACCGTTTCGCTCTGACACGACACGGGAGTTCGCCAAGAAGTCGGCGTCCGCGGATGCAGCGTCCGCGGCGGCTTAGCGCTGACCCTCGGGGACCGGAGAGTTCAGGCACACGCCTGACCGGGAAGTGATCGATCTCACGGAACTGTCAAGGCGTTGAGCGAGCCGTGTCGGGTCTTCCGCGCCGGTACCATGGACCTCCCGTGACGACCATCGCCCCGAACGACTTTTCCCATCTCCACGTCCATTCGGAGTTCAGCCTTCTCGACGGCCTCGGACGCATTTCCGACCTTGTCGGGCAGGCGTCGGCGCAGGGCTTCGACTCACTGGCGCTGACCGACCACGGAGCCCTCTACGGCGCCGTCGCCTTCTACCAGGCCTGCCGTGATCGGGACATCAAGCCGATCATCGGCGTCGAGACCTACGTGGCCCGCCGCTCGATGGCCGACCGGGAGGGCAAGGCCGACGCCCAGCCATATCACCTGATCCTGCTCGCGAAGGACTGGACGGGCTACCGGAACCTGTGCCGGATCGTGACGGATGCGCATCTGGACGGGTACTACTACAAGCCGCGCATCGATCGCGATTACCTCGCCCAGCACGCCGAGGGTCTGATCGGCCTGTCGGCCTGCCTCAACGGCGAGATTCCGCGCGCACTCGAATCGGAGGACTGGGACGCGGCCCGCCGACTGGCCGGGTCCTACGGCGACATCTTCGGTCAGGGGAACTTCTTCCTCGAGCTGCAGGATCACGGGCTGCCGGAGCAGCGCCGGCTGAACGAGCAGTTGCTGCGCCTCGGGCCGGAGACCGGCCTGCCGCTGGTGGCGACCAACGACCTGCATTATGTCCACAAGTCGCAGGCCGAGGCCCACGACGTGCTGCTCTGCGTCGGCACGGCCTCCAACCTGGACTCGCCCGGCCGGATGCGTTTCGAGACCGAGGAGTTCTACCTCAAGAGCGCGGCCGAGATGGCCGCCGTCTTCAGCGAGCTGCCCGAGGCCATCAGCAACACGCGGCGGATCGCGGAGATGACGGATCTGAAGTTCACGTTCGGTCAGATGCGGCTGCCGGAGTTCCCGGTCCCCGCCGGCCACACGGTCGAGAGCTGGCTACGCCACGAATGCGAGCGCGGTCTTGTCGAGCGTTATGGGACGGTCACGGAGGAACTGAGGGCGCGCCTCGACTACGAGATCGGCGTCATCAGCTCGATGGGGTATCCGGGCTACTTCCTGATCGTGGCCGACTTCACGCGCTTCGCCCGCGAGCAGGGCATCGCCACCACCTGCCGAGGGTCGGCGCCCGGCTCGATCGTGACCTACACGCTGGGAATCACGCCCGTCGACCCGATCCTCTACGAGCTGCCGTTCGAGCGCTTCCTGAACCCTGATCGCGTGACGATGCCCGATATCGACGTGGACTTCGAGGACGACCGCCGCGACGAGGTCATCGCGTACGTCACGCACAAGTACGGCTCCGATCACGTGGCCCAGATCATCACGTTCGGCACCATGCTCGCCCGGGCCGCGATCCGCGACGTGGGTCGCGTGATGGGCTTCGGCTACGGCGAGGTGGACCGCATCGCCAAGGCCGTTCCGAACCAGCTCGGGATCCGCCTCGAGGAGGCGCTCGAGGTCGCCCCGGCCCTGCGCGAGATGTACCAGAGCGATCCCGGAGTCCACAAGCTGATCGACGTCGCGCGCCAGCTCGAGGGCGTCGCAAGAAACGCCTCGACGCACGCAGCCGGGGTGGTGATCAGCCGCGAGCCACTGACGGAGCTGATGCCCCTCCAGCGCGCCACCAACTCCGACTCGCTCATGACGCAGTACGAGATGCACGGCGTCGAGGCGCTCGGCCTCCTCAAGTTCGACTTCCTCGGCCTCTCCAACCTCACCATCCTGCGCCAGGCCGTGGACCTCATCGCCCAGGAGCGGGGCGGCGAGCGCATCGACCTCGACCACATCCCCCTGGACGACACGAAGACCTTCGACTTGCTGAGCTCGGGCGAGACGACCGGCATCTTCCAGCTCGAGTCGCCGGGCATGCGCCGCTATGTCAAGGAGCTGCGCCCGACCTCCGTCCACGACCTGGCGGCCATGGTGGCGCTCTTCCGTCCCGGGCCGATGGACAACATCCCGGCCTACATCCGCCGCAAGCATGGCCAGGAAGCGGTCAGCTACCTCCATCCGCTGCTCGAGCCGTACCTCAGGAAGACCTACGGCATCTTCGTGTACCAGGAGGACATCATGGCCGCGGCCATTGCCCTCGGCGGGTTCACGGGTCCGGAGGCGGACACCCTCGGGTACTCCATCCGAAAGAAGAAGTCGGCGCTGCTGCGCGCCCAGAAAGACCAGTTCGTGCGGCAGGCGGCCGAGCGCGGCGTCAACCCGCAGACGATCGACGCGGTCTTCAAGGCCTTCGAGCCCTTCGAACGCTACGGCTTCAACAAGGCGCACGCCACCTGCTACGGCCTCATCGCCTACCAGACGGCCTATCTCAAGGCCAACTACACCGTCGAGTACATGGCCAGCGTGCTCACCGCGTTCCGCGACAACACAGACCGTGTGGCCATCGCGGTGGCGGAGTGCCGGCGCCTCGGGATCGAGGTCCTGCCGCCCGACATCCACGTCAGCGTTGTTCATTTCGGAGTCGAGGGGCCCGCCATCCGCTTCGGGCTCCTGGCGGTCAAGAACGTCGGCGAGAGCGCCATCGAGTCGATCATTGCCGCGCGGGAGTCCGGAGGCGACTTCCGCTCGCTGGCAGACTTCTGCTCCCGCATCGACCTGCGGCTCGTCAACAAGCGTGTGCTCGAGTCGCTCGTCAAGGTCGGGGCCTTCAGCCGGCTCGGCCACCCGGCACAGCTGCTGCTTGCGCTCGACGACGCGATGGCCTATGGGCAGGCACAGCAGCACGACCGGATCACCGGCCAGGGCTCGCTGTTCGACGCCATGAGTGAGGAGGCCGTGACGCTCGAGCGGCCGCTGTCGGCCGCCACCGAGGCGCCGGCACGTGAGCGGCTCCGCTGGGAGAAGGAGCTGCTGGGGCTGTACCTTTCCGCGCATCCGCTCGGCGAGCTTGCCGCGGAGATCGCGCAGTACGTCAACGCCTACAGCGGCGACCTCGGGGAGGAGCTCGACCAGCAGCGCATCGTGGTCGGCGGCGTGGTCACGGCCACGCGTCGTGTGATCACCAAGACCCGCGCCACCATGGCCGTCGCGACGCTGGAGGACCTGCAGGGCTCCGTTGAGGTCGTGATCTTCCCCAAGGTGTTCGAGGAGACGGGCCCGACCTGGGCCGAGGAGCGGATCCTGCTCGTGGCGGGCCGCGTCGACCACAAGGGCGAGGAGACGGTACTGCTGGCGGAGGGCGTCTGGACGTGGGAGGACGCGATGGCGCTCGGCCCCCAGGCCTTCGGTCGGGCCGTTTCGCAGGTCAGTGGTCGTCGCGGAGGACGAGGCGGTTATTCGAACGGGAACGGCGGCGGCTGGTCTAACGGCCGCCCGCAGATGCCAGGGCCGGGTTCGGAGGGACGGCCGCCGGTCGCCGTCCGCGTGGATACGAACGGCATGGCCGCCGCCTCCGTGCCCGGCGGATCGCCTGCGTCGGTCTCTGCGATCGGGGCATCGGGCGTGTCCGGGGCGGCTTCCGCGAACGCGGCCGGCCCGCCGCCGATCGTGCGGACGATCCCCAACGTCTCGCCGCTCCGAGGCGTCGTCCTGGAAGGCACTCGAGAGGTCGTCATCGGCGCCAAAGCTGCTGCCGCGCCGACACTGGCGCCCGCCCCGATCCGCCCGCCGGAACCGCGTGACCAGTCCATGGAGCCAGAGTCACTCGACGCCCTGGGACGCGATGGTTCCGACGAACCACCATGGCCGGATGAGGCCGCCGCCAGGGTGGTAGAGGATGCCGAGGCCGAGACATCCGCGGTCGAGGCGGCCGCCGGTCAGACGCTGCACATCCGCTTCCAACCGGCCCCCCAGGAACAGGTGGTCGAAAGCTTTCGTGCGCTGCGGGAGCTGATCCATGACCGGCCGGGTGAGACGCCGGTGGTCCTGCACATTCCCGCAGGAGGCGGACGCGAGCAGCGCATGGAGCTCCGAACCGGCGTGGCCTATGACGCCGAGCTCCTTGCCGAGGTCGGGCGGCGACTCGGCCAGGGACTCGTCGCGCTGCACCTCGCCTGAGGGACTGCGGGGACATTCCCAGGCGGGCGCCCAGTCTTGCGCTGGCCTATCGAAGTGCCCTGTCGTGGGTGCTGCTGACCGTCATCCTCCGCACCGCCGATCGCCACCGCCTGGTCGGGCCCAACGCGGGGGATCGAACCCGAAGGATCGCGAGCAGATCAAGGCCGGCACCGGCGAGCAGCTCGACGGCGGCGGCACCGGCGGGAGCGGAGGCGCGCCCAGTCTGACTTGATCTGGTGCCGAAGGAGGGACTCGAACCCTCAAGGCCTTGCGGCCAATGGTGTTTGAGACCATCGCGTATTCCGATTCCGCCACTTCGGCACTGCCGCTGATTCTAGGCCACACGCGTCCCGCGGACGCGGTCCGATGCTAGACTCGCGCCCCGCCGCGCTTCCGTCAGCAGATCGCGGCGCCAGTGCCGGATGGCGAGCACGCCCCACCGACGGGCGGACGATCGTCACCGAAGTAGCGCCGCATAGCCAGGATTGACAACCGATCCGGATGCCGATGCACGACCCTCGAGATGACGCTGCTGCAATGGACCCTGCCATCGTCGCCGTGATGCCAGACGCGGTCGAGCCAGGGGCCCCGCCCGTCGAGGATGGCCCGGTCCCCGAGACGGCGGGCGCGGCACCGCTCGAGGAATCCACGACCCACCTGCCGCCCCGCCCTGACGAGCTCGACCGGGCGCGCGACCGAGCCCTGGTCGAAGAAGCGCTTCGCGGCAACCTGGACGCCTTCAACCGGCTGGTCGAGCTTTACCAGGACATGCTCTTCGGTCTCACCGTCCGCGTCGTCAACGATCGCGATGCCGCCGCCGATGCCGTCCAGGAGGCGTTCCTGAGCGCCTACCGCAACCTCTCGCGGTTCCGTGGTGACTCGTTTCGCAGCTGGCTGACTCGCATCGCGCTGAACGCCGCCACGGACATCCTGCGACTACGCAAACGCCGCCCGGCGGATCCGTTCCCGGAATGGGAAGACGAATCGTGGCAGCCGCCGACCAACGAGGCCGAGGGACCCGAGGCCACAGCAGTTCGCCGCAGCCGAAGCGTCGTGATTGCACAGGCGATGGCCCAGATCACCACCGATCAGCGCGCGGCCATCGTGCTGTACGACGTGGAGGGCTACGACTACCAAGAGATCGCGGACATGACCGGGGTCTCGCTGGGCACCGTGAAGTCGCGAATCCACCGCGGAAGGCTCGCTCTGCGCGACCTTCTGTCGGACCAGATGGAACTGCTACGTGACTAGGAGCGTCCAACGCCCGTGACAGGAGAGCCCATCCGCCCCAACGAGCACGATCTTCATGAGCGCCTTCTCGTGGTGCGCTTCGCGACGGACGACGAGCTCGACGCGGCCGAAGCCGCCCGGGCCCGAGGTCTCCTCGCCAGCTGTCCCGAATGCGCCGCCCTGGCCAACGACATCAAGGCGATCTCCCGCGCAACCGCTGCCTCACTCACTCCCTCGCGGCCGCGGGACTTCCGCCTCACGCCCGATCAGGCAGCCGCGGCCCGCGGCTCGCGGATCCGCCGCTGGCTCGGCGGACTCACCTCGCCGGGCATGGGCAGCCTTCGTCCGCTGGCCGGAGCGGCCGTCGCCCTCGGGCTGTTGCTCGTCGTCGCCGCCGGCGGTATTCCGGGCTTCCCCGGCACGGCCACCACGCGGGACACCGCCGGCTCCGCTGCGGTGAGCGCCACCGAGGAGGCCACGATCTCGACCCCCGCGGAGATCGAAGGGCCGTCCAATGCCAGCCCGGCGGCCACCACGGCAGCTGCCGCGACCGCCGCCGCAGCCGCTTCGGTCCCCCCACCCCAACCTGTCGCCCAGGGCACCACCATGCCCTCCGTCGCCACCGATGCAGGTCTCCCAGCCCGAACCCCTCGCGCCCAGCCGGGCAACGAAAAGACTCCCCAGGAACCTGACGCCAGCGGCCAGTCGTACGGGGAAGCGTCCGGGAGCCCCTCCGAACCTCCCAAGGTCGGGCTCGCCGCCGGAGGTGCAACCGACCAGCCGACTGGCGCGCCCGCCGCGGCCCGGCCAACGTCTGCGCCCGTGCTCGCTCCGGCACCCGCACCGACGACGCCGGTGAACCAGCCCCAGGGTGGATCGCCGCTCGCGCTCTTCGGACTGCTGCTCGGAATCGTCGGTCTGGCCGTGCTCGTTCTGACCTTCGTCGCGCGGCGCGCGACGAAGGATCCGCTCATTCGCTAGGACGAATTCTGGCCCGCCGCAGAGAGGCAACCGGCCGCCCGACAAACCCGTCCGGCAACCGGGCGCCGAGGTGCCCAGCGGGTACACTCGGACCGTGGAACGGCTCATGCTGCTCGACGCGCACAGCCTCATCTACCGCGCGTACTTCGCCCTTCTCGAGACCCCGCTGACGACCAGCCGCGGCCAGCTGGTGAACGCCGCGTTCGGGTTCTGGAGCATCGTCCTGCGCGGACTTCAGGACGTGAAGCCGGACTACATCCTGGCCTGCTTCGACGTCGGCCGGACGTTCCGCCACGACCGTTTCGTCGAGTACAAGGCCACACGCCGCCCGACCCCCGACGACCTGCGCGACCAGTTCCCGATCATCCGCGAGCTGCTGGCTGCGTTCCGTATTCCGGTTCGCCAGCTCGAGGGCTACGAGGCGGACGACGTGATCGGGTCGCTGACACGCCAGGCGGAAGAGCGCGATCTCGAATCGATGATCGTCTCCGGCGACCTGGACATGCTGCAGCTCGTCAGCGACAAGACCCGGTTGATGACCACCCGCATGGGCGTCCAGTCGACGGTCATCTACGACCCTGAGCGCATCCACGAGCGCTACGGGCTCCAGGCCTCCCAGATGATCGATTTCAAGTCGCTCAAGGGCGACACCACGGACAACATCCCGGGCATCGCCGGTGTCGGTGACAAGACCGCGGCCGGCTGGCTCCAGGCATTCGGAACGCTCGAGGGTATCTACGAGCACCTCGACGAGATCAAGCCGGAGCGCTTCCGCGACAAGTTGCGCGAGCTCCGTGATGACGTCTTCCTGTGGCGTGAGCTGGTCACGATCGACCGGAACACACCCGTCGAGCTCGACCTGACGCATGCCCGCATGGGTGACTACGACCGAAGCGAGGTCCTGCGCCTCTTCCGGGAATACGAGTTCCGCACGCTCGTCGAGCGCCTCCCGGCAGTCGAGGGCGAGGACGCCAGGGCGCCCGGCGAGCTGCTGCGCGAGGCCGATCGGACGGGACCCATCCCGGCGGCACTGGTGCCTGGTCGTGAGCCCTCCGCGCGCAATCGACCGACGTCGGTCTTCGGCGAAGGGAGCGGCCTCCAGTTGAGCCTCGACTTCGCAACCATGGCCGCCACCAGGGCCGAGCGCAGCCCGGTTACCACGGAAGTCGTGCAGGAGGCTCCCGTCGACGGTATGGGCAACGGCGTCGGTCGAGCCGACACGGTCATCTCGGACCTGCGGCCAGGGGATCCGCTCGGCCTGCTGGCGGCCGCGCTGCGAGATCCCTCGGTCATCGAGAAGTACTCGGCCGGGGACGACATCGGAGCGTGGCTGGCGGCCCAGTCGGACCTCACCGTCGGGACGGCCCTCGACGATCCCCGCCCGAGACGCGGCTCACTCCTCGGCATGGCGGTCAAAGGCCACGACGGGCGCGTCATCGCTGCGGAGGCCGAGTCGGCACCGGCGCTGGCTTCCGCGGTCATCGCATCCGGTCGGCCACTCGTTGGACACGAGGTCAAGCAGCTTCTCGTGTGGGAGCTTGCGCGGCGCGACCCGCAGGCGCTGACGAGCCTCAGCGCGTCAGGGGGAACGCTTCCGAAGACGGTCTTCGACACCCAGATCGCCGCGTACATCCTGAACGCCGCGCTGCGCAGCCAATCCCTCGGCGACATCTCCGCGGAGCGGCTCGGCCAGGAGCTGCCCAAGGCCGGCGAGCTGCGCGGGCCGAAGCACGCGGCCATCCAGGCACTGGCGGCCGCGGCGGCGCGGCAATCCCTCGAGGCGGATCTCGCCGAGCAGCCGACCCTCCAGAAGGTCCTGGAGGAGTTGGAGCTTCCCCTGATCCCGGTCCTCGCGGATCTGGAGGCGACGGGCGTCTCCATCGACCGGTCCGCGCTGGGCGATCTCGCCGCGACGTTCAGCGGGGAGATCGCGCGGTTGGAAGAGGGGATCTTCGAATCAGTCGGGCACCAATTCACCCTCGGCAGCCCGAAGCAGCTCGAGCAGGTGCTCTTCTATGAGCTGAACCTTCCGCGCGGTCGCCGCACCAAGACGGGCTTCTCCACTGACGCATCGGTCCTGGAGGACCTGCGGCCGGCTCATCCGATGGTGAGCATGCTGCTCGACTGGCGGCTGTACACCAAGCTGAAGAGCACCTACGTCGACTCACTGCCGCTCCTGCTCGACCCGCTGACCGGACGCCTCCACACCACCTTCCACCAGGCGGTGGCGTCGACGGGGCGTCTGAGCTCGACTGACCCCAATCTCCAGAACATCCCGATCCGCACCGAGCTCGGGCGCAAGATCCGCCGGGCGTTCGTGGCCGGCGATCCCGACCTGGTGCTGCTGGCAGCGGATTACAGCCAGATCGAGCTCCGCATCCTCGCCCACGTTTCGGGCGACGTGCACCTGCGCGAGGCCTTCGAGCGACGAGCGGACATCCACCGCGAAACGGCGGCGCGGGTGCTGAAGAAGGATCCGGCCGACGTCACGCCTGACGAGCGATCGATGGCCAAGATGGTCAACTTCGGCCTGGCCTACGGCATGAGCGACTTCGGACTGTCGAGCCGCGCAAACATCCCGCGCAAGGAAGCGCAGGACTTCATCAGCAGCTACTTCGCCGCGTACAGCGGGATCAGCTATTACATGATGCATATCCGCGACACCGCCAGGCAGCGCGGCTACGTCGAGACGCTGCTGGGACGCCGCCGCTGGATTCCGGAGCTGGAGGCACGCAACCCGAGCCTGCGCGGCGCCGGCGAGCGCATGGCCATCAACATGCCGATCCAGGGCACGGCCGCGGATGTGATGAAGATCGCGATGATCCGGCTTCACGACCGGCTGGCGCGCGAGGGATCTTCAGCCCGAATGCTGCTCTCCGTGCACGACGAGGTCCTGCTCGAGGTGCCGCGCAGGGACCTCGACGCGCTTGCGCCGATCGTACGTGAGGTCCTGGAGAGCGCCATGCCGCTCGACGTGCCGCTCGACGCGGAGCTCAAGGTCGGCAACGACTGGGAGTCGATGACCCCGATCCTGCGCTCGTAAGCCAGCATGCCCGAACTGCCCGAAGTCGAGACGATCGCGCGTGAGCTTGCGCCGCTCGTGGTGGGCGCCACCATCAGCGGCGTCTGGACCGACTGGCCTCGTGCCATCCGGTATCCGGAGCCGGGGGAGTTCGCACGAGGGATCGTCGGGCGAGAAATCCTGGCGGTCGGGCGCCGCGCCAAGTGGCTGGTGCTCTCGCTGAGCGGCGACATGGTCCTCGCGATCCAGGTGAAGATGACCGGCCAGATCTTCGTGCTTCCGGCCGGCACGCAGCATGACCGTCATGTCCACGTGCGCTTTGAGCTGGCCGACGGTCGCTGGATGCTGTTCCGCGACGTGCGCAAGTTCGGGCGCGTGGGCCTGTACCGGCGGGACGAGGCGGGCGCGATCCTGGGCGCGGGCGACGAGGGCGAGCTGTTTGGCAGGCACGGCCCGGAGCCGCTCTCGGACGAGTTCACGCTGCGGGCATTTCGAGCGCGGCTGCGGAAGCGCAAGGGCCGGCTCAAGGCGCTCCTGCTGGACCAGGCGTTCATCGCCGGCGTCGGCAACATCTACGCGGACGAAGCACTGTGGCGGGCCCGGCTGCACCCCCTGCGAACGGCCCCGACTCTGCGCCCCGCCGACGAGCGCCGCCTCTACCTGGCGCTGCGCGCCGTCCTTGCCGAGGCCATCGAGCGTCGAGGCTCATCGATCGACGACTACACCGCGCCCGAAGGCGACGGGGAGATGCAGGACTTCCTGAACATCTACCAGCGCACGGGCTCGCCATGTCCGCGCTGCGGGAGGCCGACCCGCCGGATCGTGCTGGGACAGCGCGGGACGCACTTCTGCTCGTGGTGCCAGCGCCTGCAGGCGGCCGACCGTACGCCCGGCAACCTGGCGCTGCTCAAGGCGGCCGTTTCGAAGACGCGGCGCGGTCCGCGCTGGAGCGAGCTGCCGACCGGAGAAGGTGCCGTCGGAGCCTGCTGAGGCACTCTGCAGCGGAACGCCGGGCACTTCGTTCGTCCGGAGAGACGTTAGCCTGAGGGTATGTCGGTCCTTCGGCTGGAAGCCGTCCATCGCGAAATCGGCGACTTCGTCATCCTCGACGAGGTCAGCGGAGCCATTGCCCGCGGCGAGCGCGTCGGGCTCGTAGGTGCGAACGGCGCCGGCAAGACGACTCTGCTCGAGATCGTGGCTGGACTCCAGGAGCCCGATGGCGGCCGGGTCGTCACGGCCAACGGCGTCAGCGTCGGGCTGCTGAGCCAGGAGGCGAACCTGGACGCGATCTTCGCGGCCGCTCCCCAGGTCCGTCGCGCCGTGCGATCGGGCGCCGTCGAGGTGGAGCGGCTGGAGCGCCGGTTGGCGGAGCTGGAGGGCCAGGGCGCCGCGGCGGTGCAGTCGGTCGAATACGCCCGCCTGCGGGAACGCTTCGAAACGCTCGACGGCTACCACCTCGACCAGCTCGTGGACGAGGCACTCTCCGGGCTCGGCATCCCACGCGAGGACTGGTTGCGGCCGGTGCTCGAGCTCTCGGGCGGCGAGCAGACACGAACCGCGCTTGCACGGCTGCTGGTCGCGAATCCGGACCTGCTTCTGCTCGATGAGCCGACGAACCACCTCGATCTCGGCGCCCTGGAGTGGCTCGAAGGCGCGCTGTCACGTCGCAAGGCTGCACTGCTGGTGGCCTCCCACGACCGGGCGTTCCTTGATGCGGTGGTGACGCGCATTTGGGAGCTGCGGGATCGCAACATCACCGCCTTTCGCGGCTCGTACTCCGCGTACCTCATGCAGCGCGAGGAGCGCGACGCGCGGCAGCGCAAGGACGCCGACATCGGCGCCGAAGCCGCGGCCCGTGAGCAGGAGCTCATCCAGCGCTACCGCAGCCATCGCAAGTTCGCGAAGATGCATGAGCACGAGCGACGGCTGGAGCAGCTCCAGCAGGAGCGCGTGGCCGCACCGCGGACCCAGGCGCGCATGGCGCTCCGCACCTCGGCCCTGCTGGGGGGCGGACCGGTTCGCTCGGGGGACATGGTCGTGTCGCTCGAGGATGTCGTCGCAGGCTTCCCGCCGGTGCAGAGCCAGCCCGAGGGCATTCCCATCATCCGCGTCCCCAGTCTGCAGGCAACGCGGGGGGATCGCATCGGGATCGTGGGACCCAATGGGGCGGGCAAGACCACGCTCCTGCGCACGGTGGCGGGAGAGCTCGCGCCGCTGGATGGATTCCTGCGTCTCGGTGCCGCGGTCCAACCCGCCTACCTCGCGCAGCTGCGGGGCGCGGCCCTGCCGGGCTCGACGGTGCTGGATGCGCTGCTGGCCATGGCGCCGGTCGACATGGGACCTGCGCGTTCCTACCTGGCGCGCTTCCTGTTCCGCGGAGAGGACGTCTTCAAGCCGGTCAGCGAGCTTTCGGGTGGCGAGCGGTCACGTCTCGAGCTGGCCTTGCTCGGCGTTTCGCCGGCCAACCTGCTTCTCCTCGACGAGCCCACGAACCACCTCGACATTCCGGCCCGCGAGGCGCTGGAGTCCTTCCTGCGCGACAGCCC
>JBBSGX010000046.1:0-13825 GCA_038253685.1 Candidatus Limnocylindrales bacterium
CGATCGATCAGCAGTTGCCGCCCGAACTGGTTGAGACGCGCCGTACGATGCGCCACGAGAGCCTCCTCACGGTTTGGAGCTTCAACACCCCGTACCGTGCCCGGAGGCTCTCATTTGTCAACAACGTCCCTGGGGACGACAACTAGCCCGCCGACTGGTCGGCGGCCGGTCGGCCGCGGTCACGGGACCTGGCGGCCACTCCGATGGCGGCCGGAGCTCGTAGACGCCCGCCTCCCGTCGCATGAAGCCAAGGTCCACCAGGAACCGGCGCAGCGAGGCCACGTCCGGATGGCGCAGCGCGAGTGCCATGTTCACGTCCTTCTCGGGATAGCTGCGCCTCGGCTCGAACACGGTCTCCGCGAGGTAGCGCAGGATCACCAGGCGCTTCTTCTCCCGCGCCGGGATGCGCTCAAGCCGCCCATCGCTTCCGACGAATCCGCGGAGGACCCTGGCCTCCCAGGCCGGTCGCGGTCGACCGTCCGGCCCCGGCAGCTCCACGCCTTTGGCCTCCGCCTCCCGGCCGATGCGGTCCGGGTCGTCTCCGATGCTGGCGAGCACAGAATCCATGTCGACAGTTTGGAACGAGTTTGACGTCTGTCAAACCCGGGAGACGGTCGCGCGAAGCTTGGAAGTCCGGATACCATGGGGCGCAATGACCACGCTCGCGCGGCTGGGCGCGAAGCTCGACATGGCAGCTCCGGCACCCGCGGATCAGGCGCTTCTTCGCGGGCGGCCCCTGGGTCCCCACCTGCCGCTGGGAGGCGGGCTCCTGAAGGCCGCCGAGCGAGCGCGCTTCATCGGAGCCACGGCCGTCCAGGTATTCGGCGACAACCCGACCGCGTGGCGGCGCCGCGATGTGCCACCGCGAGAGCTCCCGGCCTTCCGCGAACGGCTCGCTGAGCACGGGATCAGATTCATCGCCGTCCATGCCCCGTACCTGATCAACCTTGCAAGCTCCGATCCCGTGTTCTGGGAGCGCTCGGTCGCCACCCTCGCGTCCGAGTTGCGCATGGCGCAGGCATACGGGGCTCACGCCGTCAACGTCCACGTCGGCTCGCATGTCGGCCAGGGGGTGAAGCGCGGCATTGCCCAGCTCGGCGAGGGCCTCCGTGCGGTGCTGAACGAGGTGGGCCACGATCCGGACGGCGCGCTGATCGTGCTGGAGAACTCTGCCGGGCAGGGCGACGGGCTGGGAAGCTCGATCGAGGAACTCGCCGCCATCCTGGAGGGTGCCGCACGCGCAGGAGCGGACATTCGGCGGATCGGCTTCTGCCTCGATACCGCCCATCTGTGGGGAAGCGGCTACGACCTGGACGATCCCGACGCCATCGACGCCCTCCTGGCCCGCGTCGACGCGGAGTTGGGGGCTGAACGCCTGCAGATGCTGCATCTCAACGACTCACGCGCCGCAAAGGGGTCGCGGCATGATCGGCACGAACACATCGGCGCCGGCCAGATCGGGCGGAGCGGGCTGCGCAGCCTGTTGATGCACCCGCGCCTGGCGAATGTGCCCACCTACCTGGAAACGCCGGGCATGGACAGCGGCTACGACGCGGTGAACATGGAGCGCGTGCGCCGGCTCATCGCGGACGAGCCGCTTGACGAACTGCCACCGGAAGCCTTCCGGAGCCTCGGACCGCGGTCCCGCACCGTCCCGGTGGAGCCCATTGACGAGCAAGATGACGCCATCGCGAATGGTGCCTGATGTGGTGTCATCGCCTGCACCCGCCCGGTGCGCGGTCGTGAGCGTCGAGTACTGGGACGCTCCGCTCCGGACCCTTCCGGAGCGTCGGTTTCCGCTGCACCGGTCAGGCCGGTTGATGCCGTACCAAGGGACTATATCGGGCAACACGGCTCGGCTCGATGATCGTCCCTGTCACGAGTTGAGCGTGGCCTGAATGACGGTCCGCCCTATCCGTCAGCGATGGCAAACGTGCCCACCGGGAGCCCGATGAGCGTCCAGAACGGTCGAGCCTTCAACGAATGGCTCCGTGCCCAACTCAAGGCGAAAAAGATGAGCCAGCGCCAGCTGGCGCAGCAGTCCGGGGTCGACCACTCCACGATCTCCCGACTCGTCCGCGGCGATCGCACGCCTTCACTCGGCACTGCGACCAAGCTCGCCCGCGGCCTGCGCGAAGTTCGCGACGAAGCCGACACCCCGCACTACTTCGGCCTCATCGCCTCTGCCAACAGCCATCCGACGGCACGCGTCGAGTACGCGCTGCGTGGCGATGACCTGCTCAGCGAGCCCCAGGTTCGCCAGGTCATGGAGTACTACCTCGCGCTGCGCATGCGTCGCCTGGCCGTGCGCCAGCCCGGCAACAACCCCGTGGTTCGCGCCGTCCCCGCACAGCTGCCCAAGCGCAACTAGCCAACCTCGTCGACGCTCAAGAGCGCGCCCGCAGGCGCGCTCTTTGATTCACGGCGGAGTCTCGAGCGATGGCTTCCCGCACGCCCGCGGCCGTACTTGTTAGGCCGGGGTCCCCTCCACGGGCTGCTCAGGTGCCCCCGGCGATCGTCCCGCGCGGCCCTTGGTCTTCGGCGACAGAACGTAGGCGATCCCGCCGATCACGATGATCGAGAGCACGCTGATGGCGCGATCGACGAGCGCGATCGCCGCGCCATCGGTGGGCTGCACCCGATACACCGTCGTGAGCACGAACACGATGCCGCCCTCCACGATGCCCAGGCCGGCCGGTGTGAAGGGGATCGCGGTCAGCAACGAGGCAATCAGTGCCACGAAGAAGGCGCCGCTGATCCCGAGGTTGAGCTGGAAGCCGAGCGCCAGCACGACCAGGTACAGCCGCATCGCCTCACTCGCCCAGATGAGCGCCGTCACCACGGCGAGCAATGGCAGCCGACGCGGTGAAATCGAGAACACGCCCTCTTCGAAGCGGTCGTAGAAGTCGACCACCCGGTGTGGCAGGGGCAGGCGCACCATGATCCGCCGCCCGAAGTTGCGTACGACGAAGAGTCCGACAGCGAGAACCGCCACGACTACCAGACCGATCGCGAAGATGATTCTGATCTCGTTGGAGAGCCCGTCCCGGAAGCTCCAGTAGCCCGCCGCGAGTCCGAGCAGCACGATCGCGAACAGGTCGAAGATGCGCTCGATGAAGACCGTGCCGAAGGTGCGGCTCAGCGACACGTCGAAGTTCAGCCGCAAGAGGTAGGCGCGATACACGTCACCGAGCTTGGCGGGCACCAGGCAGTTCACGAGCCAGCTGATGAAGATGATCTCGGCGGAGTCGCGTACGGAGATCCGGATGCCGGCGCCGCGCAGCAACAGGGCCCAGCGGTAGCCACGCAGCGGGAATCCCACGTAGTAGACGCCGAGCGCCAGGAGCAGCAGCACCGGGTTGGCGTTGGTGATCGAGTTCAACAGCGACTTGAAATCGAAGTTGCCCGCCGTGGTCGCGACGAGAACCAGGAGGACCAGCGGCAGGACGATCGAGATGATCGTGCGTGGATCCCGCAGCCGCGATGACAGCGGCGGCGGCGGTGCCCCGCCGTCCTCGCGGACCAGCGGGTAGTCGACGATCCCCTCGTCCGACGTCGGGAGCGAGCCGCTCTGATCGCTCACGGCCGCACCGGGCCACCGGCCGATGCGATCGGGCGCACTCGCTCATTGCCGCGCAGTCGCTGGACGACCTTCGCGATCGGCGTCCAGAGGCGCACGAAGTAGGAGCCGCGTCCCATCACGAGGTCCGCGTCGACGAGCAGGTCGCGCAGCTCGGCCGCGCTGGAAAAGTCGCGCGGCAGCACCGAATACGCGACGCCAACCTCCATGAGGCTGTGCGCGTCGCTGGAGGCGACTCCTGGCAGGCCGTGCTCCCTCGCGAAGAGCGCGGCGCGTTCGTTGGCGCGTCCCACGGCCCGCGCATTGTGGACCTCGACGAAATCGACCGCTGCCGCGAGCCCTCCGAGGGCATCGGCAGCGGCCATGGCACCGCCCGACGATCTGAAGCGATCGAACGGATGCGGCAGGCCCACCAGGCCGCCCTGCGCATGAATCGCTGCGGCCGTCTCGACCGGCGACATGCCTGGCGGAACGGCCTCCTCGAGGAAGAGCCCCAGAAGATCGCCGCCGGTCGTGCGCACCTCCTCGCCCACGATCACGCTCACCTCGTCAGGCGCCATGTCACGGGCACGCTGCGCGCCGTCGATGCGCTCGTGATCGGTGATGGCCAGGTGGGTCAGCCCGAATCGCTTCGCGTTGCGTACGAGGTCGGCCGGCTTGCTGAGCGAGTCGAACGACGACGAGCTGTGGCAGTGGAGGTCGACGAATGCGCGTCCCGGCGTGGGGTCCACGCTGCTCAGATGCGCTGGACCAGCGACTTCTTGAAGAAGTCGAAGTGCTCCAGCGCCAGACCTGTGCCGAGCGCGACGCAGTTCAGCGAGTTCTCCGCTACGTGGCAGGGCACGCCGGTCACCTGCGTCAGGAGCTTGTCGATGTTGCGCAGCAGCGAGCCGCCACCGGACATCACCATGCCCTTGTCAATGATGTCGCTCGACAGCTCGGGCGGCGTCTCCTCCAGCACGGTGCGTACCGACGCCACGATCTGCTGGAGAGGCTGCTCGAGGGCCTCCATGACCTCCGAGCTGGTGAGCGGGATGGTCCGCGGCAGGCCCGCGATGAGATCCCGGCCGCGCACCTCCATGTGCAGCTCGCGCTCCAGCGGCAGCGCAGTGCCGATCGCGATCTTGACTTCTTCCGCGGTGCGCTCGCCGACCATCAGGTTGTATTTCTTGCGGATGTAGTTGGCGATCGCCTCGTCGAAGCGATTTCCGCCGACGCGCAGCGAGCGCGACACCACGATTCCGCCGAGGGAGATCACCGCGATCTCGCTCGTGCCGCCGCCGATGTCGATGATGAGGTTGCCGGATGGGCCGCTGATCGGCACGTTCGCGCCGATGGCCGCGGCCAGCGGCTCCTCGATGAGGTAGGCCTCGCGCGCGCCGGCCTTCAGGGCGGCGTCGCGGACCGCACGCTTCTCGACGCTCGTCACGCCTGATGGCACGCTGATCATCACGTCCGGTTTCGTGAAGGAGCGGCCCGCCTTCTTGATGAAGTAGCGAAGCATCGCCTCGGTGATCACATAGTCGGCGATGACACCGTCCTTCATCGGCCGGATGGCGGTGATGTGGCCCGGGGTGCGGCCGATCATCTCGCGCGCCTCGTCGCCGACCGCAACGATCATGTTGTCCTCGCTGACCGCAACGACGGAGGGCTCCTGGATGACGATGCCCTTGCCTTTGACATAGACAAGGATGTTGGCGGTGCCCAGGTCAATGCCAATCTTCATTCCGATGGTGACTACCCCTCTGAGACGTGCTCGATCCGCGCGCCGAGATCGAGGAACTTGCGCTCGATATTCTCATACCCCCGCCGGACCTGGTGCGCACCGTGAATCACGCTGCTGCCGTCCGCGACCAGGGCGGCCAGGATCAGCGACGCGCCGGCCCGCAGGTCGCTCATCTCGAGCTCTGAGCCGTGGAGCGCGGCAGGTCCGAGGACCGCGGCGTGATGGTCGTCCTGGAGTTCCACGCCCGCGCCCATGCGGCGCAGCTCCTCCATCCATTCGAGCCTGTCCTCGAAGATCGTCTCGTGGATGTGGCTCGTGCCGCGCGCCTGGGTGAGCAGGACGGCGGTGGGCGGCTGGAGGTCCGTGGCGAGTCCCGGGTAGGGCGCGGTCCGGATGTCGGTGGCGACGTAGTGGTCGCTGCCGGGTGGCGCGCCGCGGACCTCGATCGAATCGGGACAGCAGCTGAGCGACACGCCGACCTCCGAGAGCATGTCCAGGAACGCACCGAGGTGGTCGCTGGGCGCGCCACGCAGCGTGACGTCTCCCCCGGTCACGGCGGCGGCGATCACGAACGTCCCGGCCTCGATGCGGTCCGGGATGACGTGATGCTCGGCCCCCCGGAGCCGCCTCCGGCCTTCGACCTCGATGACGTCGGGCGAGGTGCGTTCCACCTCGGCGCCCATGCGCTGGAGGAACGCGATGAGGTCGTCGACTTCGGGCTCGCGTGCGGCCGGGCGGATGGTCGTGTGCCCGTCGGCGAGCGTGGCTGCGAGCAGCGCGTTCTCGGTGCCCATGACCGTGACGTCCGGGAAGACGACGTCGCTGCCGCGGAGGCGGCCGGGTGACCGCGCGAAGTAGTAGCCGTTGCGGTACTCGATGTCGGCGCCCAACCGGCGCATCGCGTCGACGTGCAGGTTGACCGGACGCCGCCCGATGCGGTCACCGCCGGGGTTGCTGATGATGACCCGCCCGAAGCGCGCCAGGAGCGGGCCCAGCAGGATGAAGCTGGCACGCATCTTGGCCGAAGCCTCGAGCGGCACGAAGAGCCAGTCGACGTCGCCTGCGGCAACCTCGTAGGTATGCGGGGCCGGATGATCCACCACCACGCCCAGGTCGCGCAGCGTCTCGACCATCACGTTGACGTCGGCGATCTCGGGCACGTTGGTGAAGCGGCAGCGCTCCCCGGTGAGCGTGGCGGCCGCGAGCATCTTCAGGGCCGCATTCTTGCTGCCGCTGATCGGCACCTCTCCGCGCAGCGGCCGGCCGCCTTCGACGCGGAATGCCTCGTGCTGGACCGGGGGTTCCTGATACTCCCAGTGAAATGGGCGAGCGTCGGCCATGGTGCTGTCCCTAGGTCCGCTGCCGCGGACCCTCACGGTGACGCCGTTCCGCCACGCGGATGCGAAGCAGCGCCCGCTCCATGGCGGCACGCGCGCGAGCCAGATCGGCAGGTTCGGTGAACCCCTGGGACAGGGCCTTCTCGGCTTCGCGCCGAGCCTGCTGAGCCGCTTCGAGGTTGATCTCGGAGGCCATGTCCGCGGTCTCGGCCATGACCACGACCTTGTCCGGTCGCACCTGCACGAAGCCACCGGCAATGGCGAAGTACTCCTCCTGCCCGCCCTTGCGGATCTTGAGCTCCCCGAAGCCGAGAGTCGAGAGCAGCGGAGCGTGGTGCGGCAGGATGCCGAGCTCGCCATCGGTTCCTGGGCAGATCACCATGTCCACGTCGTCCTCGTAGGCGAGGCGCTCGGGCGTGACGATCTCCAGGTGCAGCGGCATGTCAGGAGGCCAGCTTCTTCGCGGTCTCGCGGACGTCGTCGAGGGTGCCTGCCAGGAAGAAGGCCTGCTCCGGCAGGTCGTCGGCCTTGCCCTCGAGGACCTCCTTGAACGACCCGACCGTCTCTTTGATAGTCACGTACTTGCCCTCGCGGCCGGTGAAGACTGCGGCCACGTTGAAGGGCTGGCTCATGAAGCGCTGGAGGCGCCGCGCCCGTCCGACGAGCGCCTTGTCGTCCTCGGAAAGCTCGTCGATGCCGAGGATCGCGATGATGTCCTGCAGGTCGCGGTAGCGCTGCAGCACGCGCTGCACCTCGCGCGCCACGTCGTAGTGCTCCTGCCCGACGATGTTGGGGTCGAGCACCCGCGAGGTCGAGGTGAGCGGATCCACCGACGGGTAGATGCCGAGCTCGGTCAGGTAGCGCTCGAGCCGGATCGACGAGTCGAGGTGGCCGAAGGTGGTCGCCGGCGCCGGGTCGGTGTAGTCGTCGGCGGGCACGAAGATGGCCTGCAGCGAGGTGATCGAGCCCGTCTTGGTCGAGGTGATGCGCTCCTGAAGGCCGGCCATCTCGGTGGCCAGGTTCGGCTGGTACCCGACCGCCGACGGCATGCGTCCCAGCAGCGCCGAGACCTCCGAGCCGGCCTGGGTGAAGCGGAAGATGTTGTCGATGAAGAGCAGCACGTCGCGCCCCTCGTCGCGGAAGTACTCGGCCATCGTCAGGGCCGTGAGCCCGACGCGCAGCCGTGCGCCCGGCGGCTCGTTCATCTGGCCGAAGACCATCACGGTCTTGTCGATGACGCCCGACTCTGTCATCTCGTGGAGCAGGTCGTTGCCCTCGCGCGAGCGCTCGCCCACCCCCGCGAAGACCGAGTAGCCGCCGTGCTCCTCGGCGACGTTGCGGATCAGCTCCTGGATGATGACCGTCTTGCCGACGCCCGCGCCGCCGAAGACGCCGACCTTGCCGCCCTTGGCGAAGGGCGCAATCAGGTCGATGACCTTGATACCCGTCTCGAACACCTCGGTCGCCGTGGTCTGGTCCTCGAAGCTCGGCGCATCGCGATGGATGCCGTAGTAAGTCTCGGCTGCGACGTCGCCCTTGCCGTCGATGGCGTGGCCGAGCACGTCGAAGACGCGGCCAAGCGTGGCCGGACCGACCGGGACGCTGATCGGGCCGCCTGTGTCGATCGCCTCCGTGCCGCGTGCCAGGCCGTCGGTGGTGGTCATCGAGACAGTGCGCACCCAGTTGTTGCCGAGGTGCTGCTGGACCTCGCAGACGAGCGACCGGCCCTCGCGCTGGATCTCGACGGCGTTGAAGATCGCCGGCAGCTTGCCGGGCGGGAACTCGATGTCGACGACCGGCCCGGTGATGGCGATCACGTGGCCGACGGTGCCTTTGGTGTCGGACTTCCTGGGTGCGGCGACGGCCATGGCGTCAGGTTCCTCTCTGCAAAGCGCCCCGCGTCATGACGCGGTCGCGCCGGTGGCTATCTCGATCATCTCGCGGGTGATGTTGGTCTGGCGGACCTTGTTGTAGGTGAGCGTCAGGTCCTCGATGAGCTCCTGGGCGTTCTCGGTGGCGTTGCGCATCGCGACCATCTTGGCCGACTGCTCGCTCGCGGTGAGCTCAAGCACGGCCTGGAAGATGCGCGTGGCGACGTAGCGCGGCAGCAGCTGGCGCAGAACCGCGTCGGGATTCGGCTCGAAGATGAACTGGTGGCCGGGCACTCCCTCGGTATCCTCGCTCGCCTCGATGGGCAGCAGCCTGGTCACGCTGGGTCGCTGGTTGAGCGTCGAGACGAAGGCGGGATGCATCAGATCGATCGTCGAGTACGTCCCGTCGAGGTAGTCGTCGGTCACCAGGCGAGCCAGGGGCAGCACCGAAGCGAAGTCCGGCCGGTCTCCGAAGCCCTCGAAGCTGGCCACGATCGGCGTCCGGGCGCGGCGCATGGCGGCCTGGCCCTTGCGGCCGACCGTCACGACTTTCTGGTCGCCCTTGTGGGCGAGCATGTCCTGGAGCGCGAAGCGGATGGTGTTGGTGTTGAGGGAGCCCGCGAGCCCGCGGTCCGTGGTGAACAGCACCACCAGGCGCGTGCCACCCTCTCGGCGCGCCAGCAGCGGATGCTCGTCGCCGCTGAGGACGGATGCGACGTCGGCCAGCACCTCGTCCAGCTTCTCGCTGTAAGGCCGTGCCTGGAGTGCCGCATCCTGGACGCGCTTCAGCTTGGAGGCAGCCACGAACTGCATCGCGCGGGTGATCTGCTTGATGTTGCGGACCGAGCCGATGCGGCGTCGGATCTCGCGCTGGCTGGGCACGAGCGGGTCGCTGCCTCCTGTTGATGAACCGGTTGCCGAGGTTGGGGCGAGTCGTCCTCGGGCCTAGGCCGCGAAGGTCTCCTTGAAGGCGACCGTCGCGTCCTTGAGGGCCGCGACGATGTCGTCGGTGAGCTCCTTCTTCTCGCCGAGCGTCTTGAGCACGTCCGGCCGCTCCGACTCGAGGAAGACGCAGAACTGGGATTCGAACTCCTTGATCCGCGGCGTCGGCACGTCGTCGAGGTAGCCGTTGGTCACGACCCACAGGATCGCCACCTGCTTTTCGACGGGGAGCGGCTGGTACTGCGGCTGCTTGGTGACCTCGGAGATCTTCTCGCCACGATTCAGCTGGTCGCGCGTGGCCTTGTCCAGGTCGGAGGCGAACTGCGCGAACGCCGCCAGCTCGCGGTACTGCGCCAGGTCGAGCTTGAGGGGTGCCGCGACCTTCTTCATGGCCTTGGTCTGGGCGGCGGATCCCACGCGGGACACCGAGATTCCCACGTTCAGAGCCGGCCGCTGCCCCGCGTTGAAGAGGTCCGACTCCAGGTAGATCTGGCCGTCGGTGATGGAGATCACGTTGGTCGGGATGTAGGCCGACACGTCATTGGCCTGCGTCTCGATGACGGGCAACGCGGTCAGCGAACCACCGCCGTTGTCATCGTTGAGCCGCGCGGCCCGCTCGAGCAGGCGGCTGTGGAGGTAGAAGACGTCGCCGGGGTATGCCTCGCGGCCGGGCGGGCGGCGCAGCAGCAGCGCCATCTCGCGATACGCCCAGGCGTGCTTGGTGAGGTCGTCGTAGACGCACAGGGCGTCCTTGATGAGCACGCCATCCAGCTCGACGCCGTTCTCCATGATCTCCTCGCCGATGGCGGCTCCGGCATAGGGCGCGAGGTACTGGACCGGTGCCGGGTCCTCTGCGCCCGCCACGACCACGACGGTGTGCTCCATGGCGCCGTACTGCTCCAGCACGGCCACGGTCTTGGCGACCGTCGAGAGCTTCTGGCCGATGGCCACGTAGATGCAGACGAGGCCCTTGCCCTTCTGGTTGATGATCGTGTCGATGGCCACGGCGGTCTTGCCGGTCTGGCGGTCGCCGATGATCAGCTCGCGCTGGCCGCGCCCGATCGGGATCAGCGCGTCGATCGCCTTGATGCCCGTCTGGACCGGCGTATCGACCGATCTGCGCGTAATGACGCCGGGCGCGACGCGCTCCACCGGGCGGAATTTGGTCGAGTTGATGGGGCCCTTGTCGTCGATCGGGCGCCCGAGCGGGTCGACCACGCGTCCGATCAGCTCGACGCCGACCGGCACCTCGACCACGGAACCCGTGGTCTTGACCGTGTCGCCTTCCTTGATGTGCGTGTAGTCGCCCAGGATCACCGCGCCGACGGTCTCTTCCTCGAGGTTCAGGGCCATGCCCTTCACCCCGCCCGGGAACTCGAGCAGCTCCGAGGCCAGCGCACCGGCCAGCCCGTACACCTGGGCGATGCCGTCGCCGACCTCCACCACGGTGCCGACAGAGCGGGTTTCGGCCCCGACGTCGAACTTGTCGATGGCGGACTTGATGATCGTCGTGATGTCGTCTGAACGGATGGCCATGAAGGGATCCTCTCCTGGGGCTAGAGCGCGCCCGCGGCGAGCTGGTTGCGCAGGCGTTCCAGGCGACCCCGGACGCTGCCGTCGATGAGCTGGTCGCCGAGCTGGATGATCACGCCGCCGAGGATCGACGGGTCGACCCTGGTCGTCATCTCGACCTTGCCGCTGGTGAGCTCTCCGATGCGGCTGCGGATCGCAGCGAGCTCGTCCTCCTCGAGCGACGTTGCGCTGGTGACGGTGGCCTCGACGATGCCCTCGCGGCGGTCGTAGAGGCGGCGGTACTCGGAGGCGACCCTGGGCAGCAGCTCGGAACGGCCGCGCCGGACGAGCAGCAGGACCAGGTTGCGCGCCTTCTCCGAGACTCGCTTCCCGAGAATCTGGTTCACGACCTCAGCGCGGTCGTCGAAGGGGATGGCCGGGTTGGCCAGGAAGCGCGCGGCGTCATCCTCCCCGAGGGCCGCCGCGGCGGTCTCCAGGTCCTTGAGCCACCCCTCGAGGGTGCCGTCGCGGTCGGCGATCTGGGAGGCCGCCTCCGCGTACCGGCGCGCGCTGCTGCGGACGGGCATCAGTTGCGATCCCCGCCGGAGGGAGGCGTGGCGGCCACGTCGGCCAGGAACTCCTCGACGAGGCGGCGCTCGCGCTGGCCCGTCATGGTCTCGCCGACGACCTTGCCGGCCGCCTGGAGGGCGAGTTCGGCGACCTGTGCCCGGACCTCGTTGAGTGCCCGCTGGCGCTCCCCGTCGATCTCGGCAACGGACTCCGCGCGCAGACGCTCGAGTTCGGAGCGGGTCTCCGCGAGCTCTCGCTGGTGCGTGTCATCGGCCAGCTTCTGGGCGCGCGCCAGGATCTCGGCCGCCTCCCGACGTGCCTCGGCCAGCACGGCCTGACGCTGATCCGCTGCGGCTTCCCGTTCGAGGCGCGCGGCATCCGCGTCCTTCAGCCCCTGCTCGATCCGCGCGCGGCGCGACTCCAGGATGCCTGAAACGGGCTTGAAGAAGATGGACCAGATCAGCCCAAGGAAGATCACGAAGTTGACGGCCGCGACGATCACCCAGAAGAGGTTGATCGTCAGGCCGGTGTTCTCCGCGTCCGCAGTGGTGGCTGACAGGACGTGACCAAGGCCGCTCGCGATAGCCAGAACGTCCATGTCGCTGCAGCTCGACTACTTGATGAAGATGGTCAGCAGGCCGACGACGATTGCCAGCACGCCGAGGCCTTCCGCGAAACCGGCCAGGATGATCGCAAGGCCGCGAATCTGACTGCCGGCATCCGGATTCCGACCGATCGCTCCGGCCGCGAGCCCGCCGAGGATTCCGATACCAATGCCGGGCCCGATGACCCCGATGGCGGCCAGCCCGGCTCCGAAATGTTCCATCTCCGATTCCTCCTTATCGCCCGACCTTGGCCGGGGTTATCGTGGGCACAATTGACTGCGATTTCAGCGAGCGCCGACCGATTGCGGCTCCCTGCCCTCCAGCGTGTTCACCGCCTCACGACCGATCTCGCCTTCCTCGCCGTGGTGGCTTTCGATGGCGGTCAGGATGAAGACGAGCGTGAGCACGCTGAAAATGAGCGCCTGGATCAGGTTCAGCATGCCCTCGAGCATGAGCAGAAGGACCGGTGCCAGAACCAGCGTCAGCGAGGTGATGACGCCCAGCGCGACCTCACCCGCATAGATATTGCCGAAGAGTCGCATTGACAGCGTCAGAGGCTTCACGAACTCGAGCATCAGTTCGATGAGGCCGACGAACATGGCGATGGCGCCCGCACCCACGCCATTGCGGAACTCGTAGAACGGGAAGAACTTGCCGAGATAGCCCCGGATGCCGAGCTTGCGGAAACCCTCCGACTCGAAGATGAAGAAGCTGGTGAGGGCCAGGCCGATGGTGACGTTCACGTCGCTCGTCGGCGCGCGCAGGAACTCCACCTTGCCGATCGGCGGCACCAGCCCGGCCCAATTGCAGAACAGGATCAGGATGAAGAAGGCCGCAAAGATCGGGATGTACGGAGCTGCGGTCTCTCCGCCGAGTGAGAGACCGAAGTTCTGGATCGATTCGAATGCCCATTCCGAAACGTTCTGGACGCGACCCGGCACCTCGCTTCGGAGGCGGCCGAGCAGCCAGCCCGCGACCACGAGGAGGCCGCCGACGATCCACATGGTCAGCAGGGTCGAGCTGATCCCGACGGCGAACGTGAGAATCTGGCCGTTTTCCGGGGCCGTGCCAAGGACGGTGGCCGGTGCCGGAAACTCGAAGTTGCCGTTGATGAAGCAGACCGGGAACTGACACGCGGCGGTCGGATCTGCGGGCTCGAACGGCGGGACGGTCAGATACGCCACGATGTCGAGCACGATCAACGCCGGGATGATGAACCACCATAGACTCCGCCGGCGCTTGGCCGGCCCTGCTCGAGCCTGCCCGCCACCCGTCGTCACATCTGTCCCGCTCTGATCGTCCGACACGCTCGCTCCATGTCAGCCGCGACTTGTCGCAGCTCGTATCAGCTTTCGAACCTGGCCAGAAACCGGGTGATGAGGCGGTAGTCCGCCACCGCCCCCATCGCAGCGCCGGCGAGAAATCCCGACACACCGAGAATCGGGTTCGTCGACAGCTGCTGGTCCAGCCAGTGACCCGTCAGGGCACCCAGCAGCGTCGTCACAAAGAGGGCGACACCAACTTCGGCGAACAGCGCTACATAGGCCGCTCTGCCGAGAGCGTTCATGGGCAACCAGTCAGGGCGCGGGGAGTATACCAGCGCGTCATCGCACCGGGCGGGTGCCGTGCCTCCGGCGTTCGTCGATCGGCACTTCGGCAACGGCTCGCCCGCTGACGCGCCC
>JBBSGX010000047.1:0-13744 GCA_038253685.1 Candidatus Limnocylindrales bacterium
GGCTGAGCAGCAGGAAGTGGCATCCGCACCGATCATCCTGGTTCCGGGGTTCTGGCTCGGCGCATGGGCGTGGGACGAGGTCGCCGCGGCGTTGCGGGCCGACGGCCACGACGTCACCGCGCTGACGCTCCCCGGTCTCGAGTCGGCCGATGCCGACCGGTCCGCGATCACCCTGTTGGACCATGTCAATGCGATCGTGGACGCGGTTCGCGCGGCCGATGCCCCCGTCGTGCTCGCCGTCCACAGCGCCACCGGGTTCAGTGGCTACGCCGCGAGCGACCGCGTCCCCGATCGGATCGCGGCCATGGTGTACGTCGACACGGCCCCGGGGAAGGGTTCGCTCGATCCCGACTTCGATGGGGTCGAGAAGCCCTTGGTCTGGAAGGACATCGAGGAGGAGGAGAACCTCGACGGGCTCACCGAGGAGCAGAAAGAGACATTCCGGCAGAGGGCTGTGCCTGTGCCAGGCGGCGTTCTGCGCGAGGCGATCGACCTGACGAACGACGCGCGCCGCGACATCCCGAGCACGCTCATCTGCACCGGTTTCCCCGCCGAGAGCTACAAGAAATATGCGGCGGAGCACGATTGGTCGTGGCTCGCCGGCATCCCCGAGCTGCGGAACCCCACCTGGCTCGACCTGCCGACCAGCCACTGGCCGATGTGGTCACGCCCGCAGGAGCTGGCCGGGATCATCGGCGACGTCGCGAAGGCGCACGCCCCCGACGGCTAGCCCAACTGGATCAGTAGATCCCTGACAGCCCCAGGACGACGAGCACGATCCAGAGCAGCAGCAGCACGCCGAAGAGACTCGCACCGACGACCGCGATGCGGCGAAGGTCCTGTCCCACGTAGACGTACTCGGTGGCTGCCTTGGCGGCCAGCAGGCTGTTCGGCTTGACCTTGACGCGGCCCGGGGTGGATCGCGCGACTGCGGCGGCATCCGCCTGGGTTTCGGCGCGAAACGGCACGCTGCGATCGGCCGTGATGAGGGTCGTGGCCTCGACTTCGCTTGGCATGGGCTGGGCGGGCGCGAGGGGAGCACTGACCGCGCGAGGCACCGAGGTTCGCAGGCTATTGGGTCGAGAAGACGCTGGCCGGGCACCGGGCCGGCTGCTCGCCGTCTTGACGCGGGTTCGTTTGGCCACGCGTTGGGATCCTCAATCTCGGGCGGCGCGACGGGCGATGGTGCGCACTTGCCCGGTGGCGAAGGATAGCATCGCGAGCCACCCCGGCCGGTAGAATCGCCTCGATGCAGCTCATCCTCGACGCCCTGTCGGCGAACGCCGGGCCGATCGCGCTTGCCGGCCTGCTCGTCGGGATCCTGGCGTTTCTCCTCGCGTGGCGAGCGAGCCGGCGCTCGGGCGCCCTGGCCGTGACTGGCCCGCCCAGCCTTGGCCTCGTCGACGATCCGGCGCTCGATCGAATCCTCTCCGCGCAGATTGGACGCCTGGACGGCCTGACAAATGACCTCGAGTCGCTCTCGTCGCGAACGCGCAGCGTCGAGGCGCAGGGCCGGCATGCGATCCAGAGCATAGGCCTGGTGCGCTTCAATCCCTTCGAGGACACCGGCTCCAACCAGAGCTTCGCGGTGGCCCTCCTCGACGCCGACGCCAATGGCGTCATCCTCTCCAGCCTCCACTCTCGTCAGTCGACACGCGTCTACCTGAAGGCCATTGCTGGAGGCCGCTGCGAGGCCGCCTTGTCATCCGAGGAAGGCCAGGCACTCCAGGAAGCGCGGGGTGGTGGATCAGCGGCGTTCGGGTGATCGCGCAGCTGTGACAGCGTAGCTGGCACGAGCAGCGCCCATGGTTGCGCCATGAACGTCCGCAGCCGAGGCCCGGCCCAGATCAGCGTCATTTCCGGTGAGATCCACGGCTCGCAGCCAGAGGCGCCCGTCTCGCTGGAGACGGTCAGGCCGCTGCTGCGCGGCCTCAACCGGGAACAACGCCGCGCGGTCACGCACGGTGACGGACCGCTCCTCGTCGTGGCAGGTCCAGGGACGGGCAAGACGGAGGTCATCACCCGGCGCATCGCGTGGTTGATCGCCACCAAGCGCGCCCGTCCGTCGGAGATCCTGGCGCTGACCTTCACGGACAAGGCGGCGGACGAGATGCAGGCACGGGTGGACGTGCTCGTGCCCTATGGGCGCGCGGATGCCGCGATTCACACCTTCCATGCCTTCGGGGACAGGCTCCTGCGCGAATTCGGATTCGAGCTGGGCCGCACCAACGCGCCCAGGGTGCTCAGTCGCGCGGAGGCCGTGGTGCTAATGCGCGAGCACCTCTTCGAGCTTGGCCTCGAGCGGTACCTGCCACTCGCAGACCCCACGCGTTTCCTCGGCGCGCTGACGAGCCTCATCAGCCGCGCCAAGGACGAGGGCGTCTCGGCGGAGGAGTACGGCTCGTACGCGATGGAGCTGCGGGCCGGGGCGGAGGCGGTCCTCGCAGTGGCGTCCGAGCCGGGGGAGCGGGAGATCGGTGAAGCCCTGGTGCAGGAGGCGGCAGGTCACGATGAGCTGGCGAAGGCATATCGACAGTACGAGCAGCTCCTGGCTGGGCGCGGGCTGGTCGATTTCGGCGACCAGGTGGCCCTCGCCCTGCGGTTGCTGGAGGAGCGCCCTGCGGTCAGGGCGGAGGTCCATCGGCGCTACCGCTATCTGCTGGTGGACGAGTTCCAGGACACCAATCCCGTCCAGCTCGCCCTCGTGCGGGCCATCGCGGGCGAGCACAGCAACGTCACCGTCGTCGGTGACGACGATCAGGCGATCTACACGTTCCGGGGTGCAGCGGTGGAGAACATCCTGGGTTTCGGTGCCTCCTTTCCGGAACTGCGACGCGTGGTCCTGCGCCGGAACTACCGGTCTCGCGCGCCCATCCTGGCCGCGGCGCAGCGACTGATCCGCCACAACGAGCCGCACCGTCTCGACGGGCGTGACGGTGTGGACAAGACGCTCGTCCCGCATCGGCGCTCGCGGAGGTCATTGCCGGTGCGCCACGTCGGGTACCGGACCGTCTCGGAGGAGGCGGACGGAGTGGCGGCCGCGATCGCGGCCCGGATTGCCGCGGGGGCGTCGCCGTCGGACTTCGCGATCCTGGTGCGCACCAACGCCGATGCCGAGGGATTCCTGCGCAGCCTTGACCTCCGCGGAGTGCCATGGCGTTTCAGCGGCGCAAGCGGCCTCTACGCACGCCGCGAGGTGCGGGACCTCCTCGCCTTTTTGCGTGCCGTCGCGAACCCTGAGTCGTCCGTGGACCTCTACGCGGTCGCGTCAGGAGATCCCTACCGGCTGGGCGGTGAGGATCTGACCGCCGTGCTCGAAGCCGCGCGAAGACGCCACCGGTCCCTTTGGTCGGTCTGCACGGAGCTGGTGGAACAACCGGGCCTGCTGCGCCTCGATCGGACGAGCCGCGCAGCCCTCGAGCGACTGGTCACTGACATGCGGGACGCCATCGAGGCGTCGCATACGCTCCCGGCGGGAGATGTGCTCTATCGGCATCTCAAGCGAAGCGGTCGCCTCGCGGGGCTGATCGCGTCTGCCGAGCGCGGCGACGATGCCGCGCTGCGCAACGTCGCGCGCTTCTTCGAGGTCGTGCGTGCCCAGTCTGCGCTGCTCGTCGAGAATCGGCTGCCCTTCCTCGTACCGCATCTCGGGACGCTCATCGACGCCGGTGACGACCCTGCCGGCGCGGACGCCGACGAGCTGACCGATTCGGTCTCGGTGCTCACGGTCCACAAGGCCAAGGGCCTGGAGTTTCCCGTCGTCTTCCTGGTGGGGCTCGCCGAGGGACGCTTCCCCGTCCGTGGACGCAGGGACCGGCTGCCACTGCCGGACGCGCTCCGCCGCACCGTGCCGGCCGAAGAGGAGGCGCCCTGGTCCGAGGAACGGCGGCTCTGCTACGTCGCCATGACGCGTGCCCGGGACGAGCTGATTCTCAGCGGCGCCTCGGAGAGCAGCAGCGGGCGCCGGCGCCGGACGTCGCCGTTCGTGGCGGAGGCCCTCGATCGAACTCCCGCTTCCCGGCTCGAGGAAGTGACGACGGAACAGGCCGTTGAGCGGCTGCTCGCCGGGTTGGAGCCTGCTGCGCCAGTGCCCGCGGCCAACCCCGACTCGGCACGGGAGTCGCTCGATCCCGACCGGTCGCTCAGCCTCAGCTACTCACAGCTCGACGACTACCTCTCGTGCCCGTTGCGCTATCGCCTGCGCCACGTGGTGCGGGTGCCCACGCCGCCCCACCACGCGCTGGTGCTCGGCAATGCGCTCCACCAGGCGGTGGCCGCGTTCCATTCCGCCCGCATGCGCGGACGGACGATGCCGGAAGCCGAACTCATAGACGTGTTCGCGACCCACTGGTCCAGCGAGGGCTTCCTATCGCGCGAGCACGAAGAGGCACGCTTCGCTTCGGGACAGGCCGCGCTCCGCCGCTTCCTCGCGGAGCAGCTGCAGGATGGTGCCGCACTGCCGGTCGCCGTGGAGCGGCCCTTCTCGGTCCGCCTTGGGCGTGACACCGTGCGCGGCCGCTTCGACCGGCTGGACGAGGGCCCCGAGGGAACGGTCATCACCGACTACAAGTCGAGTGACGTGCGCGACCTGAAGAAGGCGACGGAGAAGGCACGCGACTCCCTGCAGCTGCAGCTGTATGCGCTTGCCCACCAGGCCGAAACCGGGGAGTTGCCCGCGGCCGTCGAGCTGCACTTCCTCGAGAGCGGCGTGACCGGGCGCGTGACACCCGACCCGGCACGCCTGGTGAAGACCCGCCAGACGCTCGAGGCGGCTGCGGACGGCATCCGAGCCGGCCACTTCGAGGCGCGCCCTGATTACCTCTCGTGCGGGTACTGCCCGTTCCGGGACATCTGTCCCTCGAGCGCGGCCTGAGCGCCCGCCTCCCGCTCGATAGACTGCGGTGGATGTACCTGCGGGACCGCCTCGCCAACGCGACGCTGATCGTTGCGGCGCTGGCGGCCTGGGCGGGCGTCGCGTTGCTGTTCACGACGCATTCACCATTGGACGCGGGTGGCCAGGGCGACGCGCCGGTCCAGCTCGCAGGCGCCCTGCTGCTCGGCCTCGCGGTGGCGCTCAGCGTCTGGCCGCTCTTCTGGCTGGCGGCATTTGCCCGGCGGCGCCGCATCGCGCACCGCGGCGATTGGATCCACTCGGCGCGGCGAGCGCTCATCGTCGGCTTCGTGGTAGTGCTCCTCGTCGTGATGCGGGCCTTCGGCGTGTTCAGCCCGCCCCTCGCGGCATTCGTGGTGGCGATGGCGGTGTTCGTGGAGCTGAGCCTGACGCTCCGTCGCTGAGACCGGCACGCGTCCGCCCGGCTGGCGTAGCATTCGCGAACGCGCCCTGCTGGACCTGCTGCAAGAAACCGTTGCAAGGAACCGGCGGTGCGTCGCGCGCGAGGTCCCGCGCCATGTCCCAGCCCCCGGATCCGGCCGTGTCCGACTATGCCCAGCGGAACGGCTGGGATCGGCCCTTCCCGGCCTTCGATCCCCCGGAGATTCCCAACTACATCGGCGCGGTCAGCTTCTGCAAGAGACCCGTGGTGGAGGATGCGGCGGAACTCGCTCGTCGCCGGCCGGACGTCGCGATCGTGGGTGCGCCGTTCGACGACGCCGTGAGCTACCGACCGGGCGCGCGTTTCGGGCCGCGCGCGATCCGCCAGGCGACGTATACCCAGGGCGGCTATTCCCTCCAGCTTGACGTGGAGCCGTTCGAGGTCCTGGACGTCGTCGATGCCGGGGACGCCAACGTGGTGCCGGCCTGGATGGAACGCGGCCACGCAGTGATCTTCCGGAAGGTGCTGGAGGTCGCCTCATCGGGCGCGATCCCGATCATCCTCGGTGGTGATCACTCGATCACGTGGCCGAGCGCCACGGCAGTCGCGCAGGTCCGGGCTCCCCGGAGCATCGGCATCGTGCACTTCGACGCGCACGCCGACACCGCGGACGCGGACTGGGGCGTGCTCGC
This sequence comes from Candidatus Limnocylindrales bacterium, assembly GCA_038253685.1. Taxonomy (GTDB): domain Bacteria; phylum Chloroflexota; class Limnocylindria; order Limnocylindrales; family CSP1-4; genus JAFMJV01. The sequence goes on from JBBSGX010000047.1 coordinate 5,966, forward strand.
CGGACACGGAACCCCGATGCGCCGGCTCATCGAGTCGGGTGCGGTGGCCGGCAAGAACTTCGTCCAGGTCGGCCTGAGGGGGTACTGGCCGCCGGCCGACGTCTTCGAATGGATGAAGGTGCAGGGCATGCGCTGGCATTTCATGACCGAGATCGAGGAGCGTGGCGCAGAGGCGGTCGTGGACCAGGCGATCGCGGAGGCCCTCGACGGCCCCGATGCGATCTACCTGTCGCTCGACATCGACGTTCTCGATCCCGGCATGGCGCCGGGGACCGGCACGCCCGAGCCCGGCGGGATGCTGACACGGGAGGTGCTGCGCGCGGTCCGCCGCATCGTTGGCAGCGTTGAGCTCGCGGCCATGGACATCGTCGAGGTCTCGCCGCCCTACGATCATGCCGAGGTGACGGCGATGGCAGCCCATCGTGCGGCGCTCGAGGCAATCAGCGCGCTCGCGGTGAAGAAGCGCGCTGGTCGGACGGTGCGCTTCGAAAACGCCACGACGGCTGCGACAGCCGCGCGAGCGACGACGCGCGCTGACGACGGCAAGCTCGCGGATCCGGCCCTCGCGGCCGTGACTCCCGCCACGGAGGCCCTCCGATGACGGTCTCGGGCCTCGCGAAGGCCGCAGTCGACCTGCCCCACGCCGACGTCAAGGCGGAGATCGCCGCGGCCGTGGAGGCGGCACGGGCCGAGATCCTAAAGCTGTCGCACCGCATCCACGCCAATCCCGAGGCCGCGTTCGAGGAGCGCCAGGCGGCCAGCTGGGTCGCGGACGCCGTCGCACGGCATGGCTATACCGTGGAGCACCCGGCAGGCCGCCTCGAGACGGCCGTTCGTGCCAGGCTGACCGGCGGCCTCGGCCCGGACGGACCCCGCATCGGGATCCTTGCCGAGTACGACGCGCTCCCCGGCCTCGGGCACGGGTGCGGGCACAACACGATGGCTGCCAGCGGCGTCGGTGCGGCCATCGCCCTCGCGGCGATTGCGCCGCGGCTGCGTGGCGAAGTGGTCTTCCTCGGCACGCCCGCGGAGGAGCGCGGCTCCGGCAAGCAGTTCATGCTCGACGACGGTCTCTTCGAGGGCATCGATGCCGCGCTGCTCTACCACCCGTGCGATCGCAACCACGTGGAGACCCAGGCGCTCGCCAGCGAAGACATCGACGTCACCTTCACCGGGCTCCAGTCCCACGCCGCGGCCGATCCATGGAAGGGCCGCAACGCCCTCGACGCGCTGGTGCTGCTGTTCAGCTCCATCGGGCTGTGGCGCCAGCAATTGCGCCCGGAAGCAAGAGTCCACGGCATCGTGATCGAGGGCGGCACGGCGGCCAACATCATTCCGGCGCGGACGAGTGCCCGTTTCATGGTCCGCAGCATGGATATGGACTACTTCGCGGAGCTCAAGACGCGGTTCGCGGAGATGGTTCAGGCTGCGGCCCTGGCGACCGGCTGCACCGGCGAGGCCGTCTTCTCCGGAGGTTCGGGTGCCATCAAGTTCAACCGCACGATCGGGGACCGCTTCCGCGCGAACATGGAAGCTCGGGGCATCGAGGACATGGGCCCGGATCCGTTCCTCGGCAGCACGGACATGGGCAACGTCAGCCAGGTGCTGCCGGCCATCCACCCGGACCTTGCGATCTGCGAGCAGGGCGTCGCCGGGCACTCCACTGAGTTCCGCGATGCGGCCGCCACGCCGCGCGCCGACGAGACGACGCTGACCGCGGCCACGCTTGTCGCCCAGACGGCGTACGACCTGTTCGCCGAGCCGGAGCTGGTGGCCGCGGCCTGGCGCGAGTTCCGGGGTGACTGACCCGGAGGCGCTGGCGCGGTACTACGACCTCGACCTGGGCGACGACCCCGGGGACGTCGACCTGTACCTCGCCCTCGCCGCGCGAACCGACGGGCCCGTCCTGGAGCTGGCCGCGGGATCGGGGCGCGTCGCCGTTCCACTCGCCGCTGCCGGATACCAGGTCACCGGCGTGGACAACGACCCCGCGATGCTGGCGCGCGCCGAGCTGGCCTGGACACGTGTCCTCGACGAGGCGCCCGATCGACCAGATCGCCTCGACAGAGCTAACCGCAAGCCCTGGGCCAGACGCGCCCCGACAGGCTCATCGGCTGCCGCTCCGACCGCGTCACGTGCTCCCACTTCGACCGCACGCACCCGCGGATCCGTCGCCCGCCGAGGAACCGGCTCGCACGGGACGCTCGAGCTCGTGGAGGCGGACCTGACCACCGTCCGCCTCCGGGAACGCTTCGGCCTTGCGATCCTGGCGCTCAATACCCTCCTGCTGCTCGAGCGGCCCGAGCGCCAGCTGGCGGCGCTGCGCACCCTGGCAGCGCACCTTCGCCCCGATGGGCTGGCCGTCGTCGACATCTGGCTCCCCGGGCCGGAGGATCTCGCGATCTACGACGGCAGGCTCCTGCTGGAGTGGATCCGCGACGATCCCGAGACCGGAGAGCGGATCGTCAAGTTCGACTCGGCGCGCTTCGACTCGGCCACCGCTACGGTTGTCCTGAACCAGCTGTTCGACGCCTCCTCACCGGATGGAGGCGCCCTGCGACGCACCGTACGCAGCGATCGGCTGCGACTCGTCGGGGCGCACGAGCTGGTCCGCATGGCCGAAGACGCCGGGCTCGCCGTGGAGGAGCTGGCAGGGGACTATCGGATGGGTTCCTTTGGTCCCGGCGATGAACGGGTCATCCTGGTCGGTCGGTTGGTATAGTCGGAACGTGCCGAGCTCGTCCTCCCAGATTCGCCTGCTCCTCGTCGAGGACGTGGCCCAGGTTGCCCAGTACATCCGCAACCTTCTGAACTCGCAGGATCAGGTGAAGTTGCTGGATGTGCTCCCCGACGGCCGGCACGTGCTCGACCAGATTCGCGAAGTCCGGCCGGACATCCTGATGGTCGACGCCCTGCTCCAGGGCAAGGTCAACGGCCTCGAGGTCGCCGAGCGTGTTCGCCAGGCGGGCATGGACCTGCCGATCATCGCGCTCACCGTTCCCCAGCGGCCGATCAAGATCGGCCCGGGCATGGGCGTCGTCAAGGTGCTGGCGATGCCGTTCTCCGGCTTCGACTTCATGCACGCCATCCAGCTCGCCAGCGCCGAGTACAAGGCGCTGTCTCCCGACAACCTGTCGCGCACCTACAGCATGTACGCGCCCAAGGGTGGTGTCGGCAAGACGACGATCGCCTTCAACCTGGCGGTGGCCATCGGGCAGATGGGCGGCTTCAAGGTCTGCCTCGTGGACGGCAATCTCCAGTTCGGGGACCTGCGGGCGCTGCTGCGCGTGCCCGACACGGCCCCGTCCGTGCTCCAGCTCCCAACCGACCGCATCGCGGAGAGCGACCTGGTCGACGTGCTGTGGCGGGATCCGTCCGGGATCGACATCCTGCTCGCCCCGCCGCGCGTGGAGATGGCGGAGATGGTCACCACGCGCGACCTCGAGAAGGTCCTCTCGCTGCTGAAGCGCGTCTACAACATCGTGATCATTGACACGCCGACGACGCTCAACGACTCAGTCCTTGCCTACCTCGACGCGAGCGACAGGATCCTGCACGTGGTGACCTTCGACACGACCACCATCTCGAACACCAGGGCCATCGCGCGGACCTTCCAGGCGATCGGCTACCCGATGGAGAAGATCCGCTACGTCCTCAACCGCTCGGATTCGACCGGCGGCATGGACCCGAAGGACCTGGCCAGGGAGATCGGCCGGCAGCCTGAGTTCGAGGTCATCTCGGACGGGCGCCTGGTGGTCGAGTCGAACAACCAGGGCGTGCCGTTTGTGCTCTCCGACCCGAGCGCCCACATCAGCCAGGACATCGTGCGGATCGCGCAGGCGTTGACGGCGCCGGCTGCCGTACCGGTGGCGGTCGCGGCTCGACGCTGAACGGTATGCCGGACGCGCGTCCCATCGGGTTCTTCGACTCTGGTGTTGGCGGGCTGACGGTCCTGCGGGAGGTCCTCCGGCGCATACCGTCGGAGTCGTCGATCTACCTTGGGGACAACGCCCGTGCACCCTATGGCCCTCGTTCGGACGAGGAGGTCATCCGCTTCAGCACGGAATGCCTCGATGAACTCGCGGGGCGGGACGTCAAGGCCATCGTGGTCGCGTGCAACACGTCTTCGGCCGTGGCTCTGGCGGACCTGCGGCGCCGCTACGACCTGCCGATCCTCGGCGTGGTCCGGCCGGGCGCGGCGGCAGCGGCCCTCACCACGCGCAACCGCCGCGTCGGGGTGATCGCCACGCAGGCCACGATTCGCTCGCGAGCCTACTTCCAGGCGATCAAGGACGAGAACCCCTTCATCGAGGTGTACGAGCACGCCACCCCCGAGCTCGTCCCGCTGGTCGAAGCCGGCTTTCTCGACGGACCGGTGGCGGAGGCGGCCGTGGCGCGGGCAATCGCGCCGCTGGTGAACGACAACAACGACGCCGACGACTCGGTCTTTCCACGCGCTCGCTCCGGCCGGATCGACACGCTGCTCCTCGGCTGCACCCACTACCCGCTGCTCGCGCCGATCATCGAGCGCCTCGCCGGCCCCGGGATTGCCGTCATCGACTCCGCCTCGGCCACCGCCAGCGAGCTCGCGCACCTGCTCGAAGTCGAAGGGCTCGCGGCCCCGGTGGGCGCAGGCGCCTCCCATGTCCAGCTGACGACCGGCGATCTCGACGCCTTCCGGCGCACGGCGGAGCAGCTCTTCGGCAGCTTCTTCCCCCAGGTCGAGCCCGCCACGGTGGGTGCCGCATGAGCCCGGCGAACACGACCGCCGCTGCGTGGCGCGGCGCCTTCGAGGCCGCCGACCGCCTGGCTCGCAGCCGCGCCCTCCAGGTCGGCGTGGCCATCGGCATGGGGCTGGTCGCGCGTCGCGTCGCGTCCCAGGTCAATCGGGTGGCCGACCGTGGCCTCGTGGACTGGCATCAAGCCGAGCGCATCGCGACCTCACGCCTGCGCCGCGCCCCCGGGTCCCTGCCGCGTGCCGAGCTCGAGCGTGCGGCACCCGCCTACGAGGCGGCGATGGCACGCATCGTGCCCGTCCTCGAGCAGCGGCTCGGTGCGCCGCTCCCCGGCGTGGTGGAGCGCCATGAGGTCGTCGATCGCGCGAGTTGGGCGCGCGCGAACATGGTCACGTTCAAGGAGCTGGTCGTCCACCTCGAGAAATTGCTGCAGATTCCCGGCGGCAACGGTATGGGCGCGGGCATGGCCGCCATGGCCAACCGTTTCGTGGCCACGCGCCAGATCGGCTTCCTGCTGGGTTATCTCGGCTCGCGAGTCCTCGGCCAGTACGACTTCGCGCTCCTTTCCGCGGAAGTCGCGCCGGGTCGCCTGCTCTTCGTGGAGGAGAACATCCGCCAGACTGCCGCGATCCTTGGCGTCCCGCTCGACGACTTCCGGGTCTGGATCGCGCTGCACGAGACCACCCACGCCTTCGAGATGGAGGCGCATCCGTGGCTGCGGCCTTACCTCAAGGACCGCCTCGAACGCCTGATCGCGCTGTTCCTCGAGGAGGCACGCACCCTCCAGGAGCGTGGCGTCCGGCACCTCGCGGAGCGCTGGCGTTCAGCGGCCGCGGAGGGCGGGTTGTCGGGCTTCATGTCGCCCGAGCAGCGCGGCCTTTTCCGCGAGACGCAGCTGGTGATGAGCCTGCTAGAGGGCTTCAGCGACTGGGTCATGGACGAGGTCGGGGACAAGCTGCTTCCCGACGTGACGAACCTGCGCAAACGCTTCGAGGCCCGCCGCAGCCAGCGACGCCGGGCCATCGACCGGCTGATGGCGCGTCTCACCGGGCTCGACCTCAAGCTGGACCAGTACCGCCGCGGCGAGCGCTTCGTCTCCGGTGTGGCGCGCTTCGGTGGTGATCGCGCCATCGCGCGCCTCTGGGACGGCCCGCACGCCCTGCCGACCGAGGCAGAGATGGATGACCCGGCGGCATGGGTGCGGCGCGTTGCGCCGGCGGTGCCCTCGGCAGCCAACTGATGGTGGAACAGGGAGCCGGACCCTGCCGCGTGCCGGCGGCAGCCCACTGATGGCCGACCGCGGCGCCGGCCCGGGCGCCGTGCCGGCCGCCATCGCGCTGACCCCGATCCTCTCCGGCCGCTACCGCGCCGCGGATCTCGAACGCATCCGTGCCGCGGCTCCCGGCGCGGGCCTGGTGAGCGTCTCGCGGGAGGGACTCGCGGATGACGACCTGACGCAGGTCGAGGTCATGCTCCGCGGCCCGCTGCCGGCGGCCATCTTCGACCGCCTCCTCGCCCGCTGCCCGAACCTGCGCTGGGTGCACTCGGCGACGGCCGGCGTCGAGCGCGTGCTCACGCCGCAGGCCGCCGGGCGCGGCCTCGTCATCACCAACGCCCGCGGGGTCTTCTCGGAGCCCATCGCGGAGTACGTGCTGATGATGGTCCTGGCGATCATGCGCAGGCTGCCGCAGCTCCTCGAGCTGCAGCGCGAACGGACGTGGCAGCCACTCGAGGCCACCGAGATGCGCGAGATCACCGTCGGAATCGTCGGGCTCGGCTCGATCGGTCGGCAGGTGGCAAATCTCGCCCTCGGGTTCGGCAGCCGGGTCGTTGCGCTGCGACGTGATACGGACCGTGCGGACGAGGATCCGGAGCTGAGCGGCATCGTCGAGGTGCTGCCGCCCGACCAGCTGCCCGCGCTCCTGGCACAGAGCGACTTCGTGGTGCTGGCCCTGCCGCTGACGCCCCAGACGGAGGATCTCTTCGATTCGGAGACACTTGCCCACATGAAACCGGGTTCGTGGCTGATCAACGTTGCGCGCGGCCGCCTGGTCGACGAGCGGGCGCTCGTGCGTGCGCTGCGTGAAGGCCCCATGGGCGGCGCCGTGCTGGACGCCTTTCGTGACGAGCCGGTGCTGCCGGAGTCGCCGCTCTACGACGTGCCGAACCTGATCATCACGCCGCACACGTCGTGGTCGAGCGGGCGAGTGCTGGATCGCAGCATCGAGCTGTTCTGCGACAACCTTCGCCGGTACGCGGCCGGGCAGACGCTGCTCAACGTCGTCGATCCGGGCAAGGGTTACTGAGGCGTCGTGCAGATCGCGATCGTGGGCCTCGCCCGCTCCGGCAAGACCACCGTCTTCAACACGCTGACGCGCGGCCACGCCGAAACAGGTGGCTTCGGCGGCGTGACCGTCAACACCGGCGTGGTCAAGGTCCCCGACGAGCGGCTGACCCACCTGACAGAAGTCTTCAAACCGAAGAAGGAGGTCCCGGCGGACGTGACCTACGTCGACCTGCCGGCCCCGCCGACGACGACCGAGGGAGCCCCCGCCGGCGACATTCCGGCTGATCAGCTGGCACGGCTGCGCAATGCCGACGCGCTGCTCCACGTGGTCCGCCTCTTCAACGATGCGCCCGTTGCGCACCCGGAGGGCTCCGTCGACCCGTGGCGCGATATCGAGCAGCTGGAGCTGGAGTTCACCCTGGCGGATCTCGGCGTCGTCGAGAAGCGGGTGGAGAAGCTGCGCACCAGCGGTCGCCACGGGACTCCGGCGGAGCGCGAGTCGAATGAGCGCGAGCTCGAAGTCCTGGAGCGGGTGCTCCCCGCGCTGACCCAGGGCCAACCGATCCGCGACCTGGAGCTGTCCGAAGATGACTCCCGCAGGATCCGCGGCTTTCGCTTCCTGACCGAGAAGCCGGTGCTCGCCCTGCTGAACGTGGGGGAGGGGGACATCGCGATGGCCACGGAACTCGTCGCGGAAGCGCGATCGCGGATCACGCACAGGCAGACGATGGCCGAAGCACTGTCAGCGAAGATCGA
>JBBSGX010000048.1:0-13480 GCA_038253685.1 Candidatus Limnocylindrales bacterium
CTCGGATAGGCCTCGACGGGGCGGGTTTGAGATCGGGTAGGGTGGCGCCCATGCGGCACTGGCACGATCAGGAGCCCGTCGACGGCGCCAGGCCGTCGTCGTGTGGGCCGCAGGGCGGCGAAATCGTTGGTGGACACCAAACTCCGTTCGTGCCGCGGGTTGACCGTGCCGTCCGCGCGGGTGTTGCCCGGGTATCTGGGCGACATGATGCGGACAGGACGGCCGGCGGCGAAACGACGTTGGGCACCAGGCTGGGTCGCAAGGTCACCGATGTACGCGGTTGACCCGAAGGTAGTCGAAATCGGCGCGGAAACCCGACCCGCCCATGGCTACGAGCCCGAGTTGCACCCCGTCGCCGAAGTGATGCGCCCAGGTCCCGCCGCGGGTCCACGTCACGCCATCGTGACTCGTGTAGGCCGTGAAGCGCCGATTGCCCCCATAGGGCCCGCCGACGCTGCCGTGGCTGTGCGTCCGGGCCACGATTCGCAGCCAGGTCCACTCGCCGGGCGGCCCGACGACGGTGTTGCCATAGCGCGGAAAGCCTTCCGGTGCCGTCGGCACTTCCTTTGCGAACTCTGTCTGGCGCGTGTTCCAGATCGACACGGTTGCGAGCTTGATGAAGGCATCATCGGAGCCGTACACGACGAGTCCCGCCTGGACGTAGTTGAAGCAACAGCCCTCGGCCGGGACCGACAGCCGCACCTTCGTCTCCACGACGTAGTTCCCGGCCGGAGCCGGACGCGTCAGGACCGACGCGTTGTTCGAGTCGACGTACAGATCGGCGGCCTGGGTGTCCATGCCGAAGGCACCGCCTCCCACGGTCCACGTCGATGGATCCGGGGGTCGCACCCAGGACCAGTCGCCGGACAGGCTACTGCCGTTGAATTGATCGGTGGCACCCCGGATCGGCCTGCCCAACCTGTCGGCTGGTGCCAGGTGAAGGTGGGCGTGTGTCTTCCAGCCGGGCTGCGCCGCGGGCGCGGGCCGGCGGGTGTCGGAGGCGAACCTGCCGCCGCGCACGATTGGCCACCCATCCACCCAATCGAGCTGATCGAGCAGTGAGGGCCGCTTCGTGAAACCGACGGCTCCGGCGAAGTACGGGTGCTTGACGTTGACTGCGTGATAGATGGTCCACCACTGCCCGTCGAAGTCCTTGAAGACGCTGTTGTGACCTGGTCCAACCCAGCGGTTTCCGTTCATGCTCAGCGCGACGGTTCCGCCGGCTCGCCCGTCGGTGGCGTCGGCCGGGTCCTCGTTGTCGTTGAGCGAGATGCCCTCACGATCCAGGAATGGTCCGGTCGGGCTCGCCGAACGCCCAACGAAGACGCTGTAGCCCGTCAGCGGGCCGGCGCAGCAGTTGGTCGCGGACGCGAAGAGGTAGTAGAACCCGCCGTGGCGAACCACCTCGGCTCCCTCGAATTTGTTGGCGATCGCCACATTGGTCTGGCTGACAGGATCCGAGGTCATGCCGTCCTCTGACAGGTGCCGGACGGAGATCCCGCCGAAGTAGCTGCCGTAGTAGATGTAGTCCTGCCCTTCGGTCCGAAGCACATCGGGGTCGAAGACCCAGCGCCGGGAGTCCGGTCCACAGCAATCTGCTCCGTGGGGCTCCACGGCGGGGCTTCCGGCGTGAGTCCATGGACCCAGAGGAGTCGGGGCGCTGGCGACGCCGATGGCGCTTCCGCCGCCAGGCAACGTCGTGTCGGTGACCGTGTAGTACAGGAGGTAGTTGCCGCTCTCGGGGTGATAGACGACCTCTGGCGCCCAAAGCCCGGCATTGCCGACTCCATACGAGGGCCGGCCGTCGAATGCGTCGCCCTCGTAGACCCAGTGGACGAGATCGGCCGACGACAGCATCGGGATCAGGTGAAAGCGGAAGCTCCCATCGCCCATCCGGTCGTCGTCGTTCAGCGGGTCCGTGGTGCAGTAGAGGTACCATCGACCCTCGCCCTCTTGCCCGTAGATGACGGTCGGATCCGCGCAGCTCTCGACGACGCCGCCGCCCGGCACGGACCCTCGGATGGGATTGCGGTACGTCCGGTCCGCGCCGGCAACCGACGTCTGCACGATGGCCACCGCGAGCACCTGACCAACGAGGGCGACGATGCCGATCACCAGGGCCGCGCGTCTGCGCATCCATCGCCTGGTGCCGGGGACGAGCGACTGCGGACCCGGCGAAATAGCCGCCGATCGAGAGGATGGCATCTTCTCCTCCTTGCCAGGGCCGTCGAGTCCTCCTGCGAGGGCAGCGGAGTCGTCGGAAGTTCGACAGCTAATCCTGCATTCTTCCAGACACCATACGACCCTCATGCAAGAGGTCAACCGATCATTCGTGTAGGCGCCGTGTGCTACCTTCACCCGCATCACTCCGGCAGATCTCGTGGGATTCCATCGACTGCGGAAGTGACGTCTGTCCGGCGGCGGAGGAGCAGGGGCGCAGGGACGGGAGGCGGGCGCAGGATGGGTGCGGCAATCGTGCGCCGCGAGAACATCGACCTCGACGGTGAGTGGCGGTTCGTTCCCGACCCGGAGCGCCTCCTCGCTGCCGACCACCTGCCGGCCGGTCAGCCCGTCCACGTGCCGGGTTGTTGGGAGGCGCAGGTCGCGAATCCCCAGCGCATCCTCACCGCCTGGTACCGCCGGTCCATAGAGATCCCCGGAGATTGGCGCGGCCAGCGGGTTGTCCTCGCCTTCGGCGCCGTGATGTACCAGGCGACCGTCTTTCTGAACGGGCGCAGGGTCGGCGATCACGAAGGTGGATACACCTCGTTCGAGCTTGATGTGACGGGCGCGGTTCGCTGGGCTGAGGACAACGACCTGGTCGTCCGGGTGCTCAATCCGATGAACGGCTTGCGCACCTTTCCTGCTCGCGGGACGGACCTGGCCGAAGCCGACGCGGTCAGCCCCGGACTGCCTGCAACCGAGATCCCCCACGGCAAGCAGAGCTGGTACGCCAGCCAGAGCGGGATCTGGCAGTCGGTCAAGCTCGAGCGAAGGTCAACTCGATCGTTTGCGCCGCTTCGCGTGGAACCGGACGTGGCGACGGCGTCTGCGCGCGTTCGCTGGGCGCTCGAGGGTCTCCTACCACGCCGGTCGCAGGCCGCCGGTGATGGGGCCGCGCTCGCGATCGAGTTCACCCTGATCGACCCGAACGGAGTGGCCATCGCGCGCGAGCGGATTCTCCCTGATGGGGATCCGTCCGGCCACGTCCGGCTCGATGTCCCGGATCCGAGGCTCTGGGACGTCGGCGTGCCCAACCTCTATCGCCTCGAAGCGCGTCTCATCGCGGGTGACCGCCAGATCGACGTTGTCGAGTCCCGCTTCGGCATGCGCGAGATCCGGACCGAAGCCGGGCGCATCCTGCTCAACGGCCGGCCGATTTACCTCGTGGGTACGCTCGATCAGGACCTTTACGCCGAGACGATCTCCACGCCCCCATCTCGCGCGATGCTGGACGAACAGCTGGCGCGGGCCAGGGAGCTCGGGTTCAACCTGCTGCGCTGCCACATCAAGGTCCCCGACCCGGCGTACCTGGATGCCGCGGATGAGGCGGGCATGCTCGTGTGGTGCGAACTGCCCAACTGGCAGACCTTCAGCGCCGCGGCAGCGCGACGCGGTCGCGAGACCCTCCGGGCCATGGTAGAGATGCTCGGCAACCACCCGTCGATCGTCATCTGGACGATAATCAACGAGGATTGGGGAACGAACCTGCGCGAGGAGGCTCGCGACCGTGTCTGGTTGGCCGAGACGTACGGCTGGCTGAAGGCACTCGATCCGACTCGTCTCGTGGTCGACAACTCCGCATGCGATACGGCGAGCTCGCCGAACTTCCACGTCCGGACCGATCTCGCTGATTTTCATCTCTACCACACGGCACCGGACAACGCCGCACGCTGGCGCCACCGGATCGATGCGTTCGCGGCTCGACCGGCATGGCTGTGGAGTCCGCACGGCGACGCGCAGGCAAGGGGCGATGAGCCGCTCATCCTGAGCGAATTCGGGAGCTGGGGGTTACCCAGGCTGGACCGCCTGGTTGGCGACGACGGCCGCCCGCCGTGGTGGTTTGACACGGGCCACGCCCAGCTGCTGCCGGCAGGCGTGGCGGGCCGCTTCAGCGCCTACGGTCTTGATCGCATCTGGGCCTCGGTGGAGGAGCTTTCGGAGGCCACCCAGTGGCACCAGTTCGAGGCACTCCAGTTCGAAATCGGGCAGCTCCGTCGCCACGATCCGATCCAGGGCTATGTCATCACCGAGCTGGCTGATGCCTACTGGGAGGCGAACGGACTGTTGGATGTCCACCGCGGAACCAAGGTGTATCACGACTCGCTCCGCCGTTTCAACGGGCAGGACGCCGTCGTGGTCGACCTCGACCGTCAGGATGTCTGGGCCGGAGAGACGCTCATGGCGAACGTCCACCTCGCCTGCTACGAGAGCTCATCCGCGCTTGGAGCCGCGGAAACTGGACGCATCGCATGGAGTCTCGAAGGCCCGGACGGACCTTACGCATCGGGCAGCCTCGCGGTCGAGGACTGGCCCAGGGCCGGGGCGCGGCCCGTGGGGCGGCTCGCCCTCCAGATTCCAGTCACAGCGGCCGGTGACGCGCGACTGGTCTTGCGCGCTGTCGATCGGACGGGCCGCGAGCGAGCCGCAGACGAATACCGGCTGGCGATCCTGCCGGCCTCGGCAGCCGCGACCAACCGGCCGCTGGTGATCGCGATTGACGATCCCCTCGGGTCGTGGGGCGTTCACGAGCGGGTGACCGCGCTCGGCCACCGGGCGGCACACGCGGAACGCAGCGATGTCCGCGTTGCAACCGAGATCACTCCCGACTTCCTTGCCGCGATCGATGCCGGTGCCTCAGGCCTGGTCCTGGTGCGCGACCGAGCCGCCCTCGGTCGGACCATGGGCATCAGCCGGAGGGTTGCAGTTCGCGCTCGGGACGTCGCGGACACCGGTGACTTCGATGGTCGGAGCCCGTGGGGCGGCGACTGGGTCACCGCTTGGAGCTGGCTGTTGCCCGGTGCGCTGCCGGGGCTTCCCGAGCGCAATCCCCTCGACTTCGCTTATGCCGAGGTCATCCCCGATCACGTGATGGCGGGCTACGACCCCGGCGTCCACCGCGACGAAGTGATCGCCGGAATGTTCGCCGGATGGCTGCACGCGCCGGCTGCCCTGACCTGGACGTTCCCCCAGGGTCGCGGGCGACTCACCCTCACAACCTTCCGGCTCGCGCCCGAAGGGGGACCCGTGGCGACGGTGATGCTCGAGGGTCTGCTTCGTCATGCTCGCGGCGATGCGCCTCGACCCACTGCACCGACCGGCAGGGACACCGCCCCCCACCCTCCCGGGGCACGATCGCTCCGGCCATCAGCCTAGGGCACGATCGCTCCGGGCACGATGAATCCGCGTCCCAGGAGCTCGCGCAGGAGACCGAGCGCCTGGCCCGTGAGCCCGACGGGGTCCTGCCCGGTCGCCTCCGCGACCTCCGCAACGATGTTTCGGAGCAGCTGACTGCCGTCCAGCCTCAGGAGGACCGGGATGAGGTCAGGTTCCACCTCGACGGGCGCTCCAAGTCCCTCCTCGAGGACGATCGTGGCCGGCTCCACGACGTACTCGCCCGCCTTCGTGACGAGGGCCTGGTTGAGGCGGTGCGGCGCCGCAAGGCTGAACGCCGTCGAGAGCACGTCCGTGTCCCCCGGGTTGCGCGACATGTAATCCTGCGCCGCGACGATCGCGCGGATCTGGCCTCCCGCGTTGCCCTGCGCACGGCCGCTCAGCTCGAAGCCGTGAATCCAGTTCGCTCCGCTCCGCCGCCGCAGGACCACGGCTCCCGTGCCAAGCGCCTCGATCGACTGAGAGCGGAAGTGGCCCAGCCACCGATCGAGGGTCTCGGGGTAGCCATCCAACCGCAGGTGCTGCTCTCGGGCGTTCCAGCGGACGGCGTAGGACAGCGGATCCTCGACGCCGTGGAGCATGCACACGGCGTCGCAGCCAGTCCCATCCAGCCAGCCTCGAAGCACTTCGAGCCAGGCGCCGCCCGGCGGTTGGACCCAGTTCACCAGCACATGGGCGAATCCACCCTCCGCCAGGTGCGCCGCCGCCGATCGGACCACCTCCCGCGAGATCTCGTCACGTGGGTAGGCGCTGTGTCGGAACACGAGTTCGAACTCCGGCGAGATCACGAACGGCGGGTTCGACACGATCAGGTCGAACTGCTGGTCGCTGACCGGCTCGAAGAGGCTTCCGGCCCGGGTCTCCACGTTCGCGACGTCGTTGAGGCGCACATTCAGGGCGGAGAATCTCAAGGCAGCCGGGTTGACGTCCGTGGCCACGACCCGCTCGACCCCGGGTGCAACGACCAGGGCGAGCAGGCCGCAGCCCGTGCCGACGTCGAGCGCCGTGCCGCCATCGGGCACGACGAGCTGGAGAAGCGTGTCAGCCGCCGGCGTCGGCCCGCTGACGTGGCTGTCCCAGAGCGCTCCACCAGGATCGGGGTCGTGGCCCAGGATGAGGCCGCGCCAGGGAGTCAGCCGGAGCGCGGGAACGGCTCGATCGCCGTCGACGCGGATGAGCCCGGCCTCCGCGAGCGCTTCCGCGTCGGCCGCGACGAGGCTGCGCAGCCTGCTGTACTCGACGTCCTGACCGAGCAGGAACATCCGCACGAGTGTCGCCAGCGGCTCGACCGGCTCGAGGGCCCGAAGCAGGATCGGGATGTCGGGTGACCGGACGCCCAGTCCCGGCTCCACTCCGATCGCGGATATCCCGGCGTCCGAGTATGCCGACCGCCGGAGCAGATCCCGGACTGCATCGATGCGACCAGGATCACCGCTGTCTCGATCCGTGCGGCCCGGATCGTCTGGGCCCGGATCGCCGTACCGAGGCGCGGTCACTCGTCGTTGATGGGCTCGGCGCGCTCCCCGTCGGGCTCCTCGGCGCGTTGTGCTGTCGTGTACTCCAGCCGCAGAACGAGATCCTGCGGATAGTGGCCGAACCGCCTGCCGAAGAGGTTGATGCCGCCGACGTTCGTGGCGTCGGGCTGGACGCCGATACGAACCCGGATCGGCTTGCGCGGCTTGAAGGCGAGATCGTCGGTGGTGACCTCGGAAAGTGGCAGGCCGTCGATCGCCGTTCCCTCCGGCGTCACGTGCCAGCGCTTCAGCACGCCGAACTGCGAGTTGTCGTCCTCCCACCAGCGCGGCGTGAGGCGGCCGCGCGAGCCGCCGTAGTCCGCGGGACAGGTCCAGTAGCCGAGCTGGACGCCGTTGATCCACACGCTGATGTCGCTCGGCCAGTCGAGATCGTGCAGTGGCGCCTCGCTTGACACCTCCGCCGTCAGCTGGGCAGAGACGACCCGTGCGCCGGGAGGCACACGATCCGGAAAGACGTACTCAACGAAGCCAGACCGGAACCACAGCAGCTGCGCGCTGATCCGCTCGGGCTCGTAGAACGCGTTCGGATCATCGAGGTATCCGACCAGGCCGGTCGCGGTCGCGAGACCGCACGTCGGTCCGACCTCGAATGTCGAGTACGCGCCCACGGGCATGCTGATCTCGACCCGCTCGCGACTGTGGTGAGTGCCCCGCGGGAGGTCGATGACCAGCTCGTCGTACGTTCGAGAGCAGACCTTCTGGAGGCCGCGGCTGGCGGGCTGGAGCTCGGTATGGAGCAGGCCTGCTCGCTCGAGGATGCCGACGTGCATGGCCGTCGTTGAGGGTGGAAGGTCGAGATCCTGCGCGATGTGCGTCAGCGCCACCACCCGATCGCCGAGGTACTCGAGCATGGCCATCCGCGTCTCGTTGGCGAGGGCCTTCAGGAGGCCGATGGTCGCTCCGTCAGGGGAGCGAGCGTCGATCATGAGGGCCTTGCCCGTGGGCAGAATGCGGTGCAAGGTGGGTTGCCCGAGCACCGCAGGCGCCTGGCTCATCTCTGACATGTTCCGCTGCATCGTATCGCCCTCACCCTCTGAAAACGACCCGCGCGGACCCGCTCATGACCGCTTGACGGTGGGTGCTACTTTCTGCTGGAGCACTCTAGCAAACGCTGCAAGCGCGACCTTGAGCTGGCCCGGGTGACCGGGGTGAGGAGGAGCACAGTGGCATTCGAGGAGAAGGACGATCCGCTCGAGACGGCCATGGCGCTGGCCGAGCGGTCGGTCACCCGGCGCCATTTGCTGAAGCTGGTGGGAGCGGGGGCCGGTCTCGCCCTGCTGTCGCCGATCATCGCCGCCTGTGGCGGCACCAAGTCGTCCGCGGCGCCGAGCGCCGGCCTCAGCGCAGCACCGGGCAGCGTTGCCCCCGGCAGCGTGGCGCCGGCCAGCGTCGCGCCCGGCGGCAGCGGAAGTCTCGCGATCCAGCCACCGGCGACCGGGGTGAACCTCGACTTCTGGAACCCCTTCACCGGCGGAGACGGACCGTTCCTGCGGACGATCGTCGATCAGTTCAACAGCGAGACCCCGAACGTCCAGGTCAAGTTCACCACGCAGAAGGACCTGTACGGCTCGCTCCACGCGGCGAAGGCCGCGAACAAGCTCCCACAGGTCTCCGTCGTGCACCTGGATGCCATCCCGCAGAACGCGGCCGACGGGATCTTCCAGCCGATCGACGACTTCATCGTCGCGCTCGGCCTGACCGACAAGGACTTCACCCCTGACGTCTGGAAGCGCGGTCTGTACAAGGACCATCGATACGGCGTGCCGCTCGACACGCACACGCTGAGCTTCTACTGGAACAAGGCGCTCTTCACCAAGGCCGGCCTGGATCCGGAGAAGCCGCCGACGACGAAGGACGAGTTCGTCGCCGCGGCCCAGGCCATCACCCAGAAGGCCGGCGTGCCGGGCTTCATGGTGGTCCAGGGCGGCGGCGGCGGGCCCTTCCTGCTCGGCATCGAGTGGGCCACGACCTTCTACCAGGGCGGCGGCGAGTGGACGAACGCGGACTACACGCAGGCTACCTTCAACAGCGACGCAGGACTGAACGCGACGAACTTCTGGAAGAGCCTCGTGGACATGGGGATCTCCCCCAAGGGCACGGAGAGCGACTCCGAGATCGCCGCCTTCAAGCAGGGCAAGAACGGCATGGTCATGTCCGGCATCTGGGAGACGAACGGCTACATCGACGCCCTCAAGAATGACCTCGGCGGGGGACCGGTCCCGCAGATCTTCGGGCCCGGGGTGTGGTCAGGGTCCCACCACATGGGGATCACGACCCGCCAGATGTCCGAGGACGAGAAGAAGGGCGCCGAGTACTTCATCGCCTGGATCTCGGAGCATTCCCTTGAGTGGGCGAAGGCCGGCCAGATCCCGGCGCGCCAGTCAGTCGTCAACTCGGCCGAGTTCAAGGCCCTGCCGATCGTGTCGGAGATCCAGAAGCAGCAACAGGACGCTCGCTTCCCACCGGCCATCCCGGCGATCTCGGACATGCTCTTCGGACCCCAGGGCGCCGGCCAGGCCGCGATTGCCGCGATCACCGGAAAGGGCGACGCGAAGGCGCTGCTCGACCAGGCCGCAGCCAACATGACGAAGGTCCTCGTCGCGAACAAGACGAAATACGGCTTCTAGCAGCCGCCAATCGACGAGACACGCATCGCGGGCAGGGCTCGATCAGCACGGGCCTTGCCGAATGCGATCCTCCGTGGAGATGCCGCGATGACGGTCACGACCGCGCCCTCCGTCGCGCCCACCGCAGCCGCAACTGCCGCCCGGCCCCTGCGCCGTATCGGTGAATCGCGGTTCACGGGCTGGCTCTTCATCCTTCCGCACCTGCTGATCTTCCTGTTGATGATCTGCATCCCGTTCATCTACAACGTCTGGATCAGCCTGAGCGATTACACCTTCGGAGGCAGCGAGGCGTTCGTCGGGCTGAAGAACTTCCAGAACCTCGCCGATCCCAACGACTACCACTTCCCGATCTTCTGGAACGGCTTGTGGAACACGATCATCTTCGTGCTCATCAGCACGCCGATGCTGGTCATCAGCGGGCTGTTCCTGGCCATCACTGTGAACGGCAGATACCGCGGCCGGAACGCCTTCCGGGCCATCTACTTTGCTCCGTGGACGCTCGGGATCGCCGTCGTCGGGCTGCTCTGGTGGTGGATCTTCAACGGCAGCTTCGGGCTGCTCACCAATGTCCTGACCGGCTTCGGCTTCGAATCGCCGCAATGGCTGACGACACAGCCAGGAGCGTGGTTCTCCATTTTCCTGGCGACTCTCTGGTGGACGGTCGGATTCAACACCATCATCCTGCTCGCAGGACTCCAGGGAATCTCCGTGGACCTGTACGAGGCGGCGACCGTCGATGGCGCCAACAGGTGGCAGCAGTTCCGATCGATCACGCTGCCCAGCCTGAGGCCCGTCCTGCTGCTCGTGATCACGCTCCAGGTCATCGCCTCCTTCAACCTCGTCGGGCAGCCGCAGATCATGACCGGCGGTGGCCCCGGCAATGAGACGCGCTCAGTCCTCCAGTACGTGTACGAGACCGGCTTCACCAACGGCGGCCAGTTCCAGCTGGGACAGGCGGCGGCCATGGCCCTCGTCGTGGCCCTGATCATGCTGGTCGTCAGCGTCATCAACTTCCGGGTCTTCCGCTCGGAAGCCGCGTAGCCGATGACCGCCGAGACCCGCCCCGCCGCGAGGGCCGCGTCGACGTCCCTCGTCCGGCGACGTCGGCGCATGCGACCCGAGACGATCGGCCTGTACATCGTGCTGATCCTGCTCGCCCTGTTCTTCGTCCTGCCTCTCATCTGGATGCTGTCGAGCGCCCTGAAGGAGGGCGCCGACGTCTACCGCGACCAAGGCTGGATTCCGCAGAACCCGAGCCTCGCCAACTTCGACGCGATCTTCGGATCGGACTTCGCGGTCCTGAACTGGTTCGTCCGCAGCCTCCTGACCGCATCGATCGGGACGGCCCTGGTAGTCGCGCTGACATCGTTGTCCGGCTATGCCTTCGCCCGCATGGACTTCCCCGGCAAGAACTTCCTGTTCAGCCTGCTGATCGCCACCCTGCTGCTGCCGGCGGTGATGTTCCTCGTCCCACAGTTCCTCGTGGTGCTCCAGATCGGCAACGTCGTGCCCGAGCTTGGCCTCGCGACGATCCCCGCCTACATGCTCCCGCATCTCGCCGGCGTATTCGGCGTCTTCTTCATGCGCCAATTCTTCCAGGGGATCCCGGCCGAGATCGAGGAGGCGGCCTACGTCGACGGCGCCAGCCGCTTCCGGACCTTCCGATCGGTTGTGCTGCCTCTGGCGGCACCGGCGCTTGCGACCCTGGGTGTGATCACATTCCTGGCGATCTGGAACGACTACCTGTGGCCGCTGACGAACTGCATCTTCGACAACGACTCGTGTACGCTCCAGGCCGGTCTTGCCTACTTCCAGGGCCAGAACACGGCAGAGTACGGCCTCCTCATGGCGGGGACGGTTGTGGCCGCCGTCCCCGTCCTGATCTTCTACGTGCTCGCCCAGCGGTTCATCATCCAGAGCGTCGCTTCGTCGGGCGTGAAGGGATGAGGTTTCGGGCCACCGCCTTGCGCGGGCGGAGCGGTCCAGGTCCGGTCAAACCCCCTGGAACCCGGCGCTCGGCGGATGCGGTCCAACCAGCGAGGCTGTTGCTGGCTGTCCTCACCTCCGCAGTCATGATCGGGTGCAGCCCTACTGCGGATTCCAGCCAGCCGCCCGTCGGGTCGAGCCCTGCCGCACCGACGCCGGCGGCCAGCGTTCCAGGCACCGGTGCGCTGCCATCCGGGCCAGGGACGGCAACCTCGCAGAGACCCTCGGTGCCACCTGGAACCTTCACCAACCCGGTCATTGACGCCGACTTTCCCGACCCATTCATCCTCAAGGGCAACGGCCACTGGTATGCCTACGCCACGACCGACGCTGCCCAGCACCTCCAGCTGGCCACGTCGGACGATCTGGTGACGTGGAGGATGCTCGACGACCCGCTGCCAAAGCTGGCGTCATGGTCCTCGGGTGAGACCTGGGCGCCGGAGGTCCTCCGGACGTCTGCGGGCTTCGTCCTGTACTACACGGCGCACGACCCGGAGTTGAAGCGGCCGGACGGTAACGGCAGCCAGTGCATCACCGTCGCCGTCTCCGCGGATCCTGCGGGCCCATTTGTCGATCGGTCGTCGAAGCCGCTCGTCTGCCAGGCGAAGGAGGGCGGTTCGATCGATGCGACATCGTTCGTGGACGTGGATGGCAAGACCTACCTCATCTGGAAGAACGACGGCAACTGCTGCGGGCTCAAGACTAGGTTCTCGATCCAGCGCCTGACCGACGACGGGCTGCGTCTGACGGGCAAGCCGACCGACCTCGGCCTTGTGAATGACGCTCCCTGGGAAGGCAGCCTCATCGAAGCGCCGACCCTGATCGTCCGCAACGGGATCTATTACCTGTTCTTCTCGGCGAACGGCTACGACACCGAGTTCTATGCCGTCGGCTACGCGACGGCCAGATCGCTGCTGGGTCCCTACACCGATGCACCGGAGAACCCGATCCTGGCCAGCGCCTGGGACCGACCCGTCACCTCCCGAGCCCGCGGACCCGGCCACCAATCGATCGTGGAGGCACCCGACGGACAGCTCTGGATGAGCTACCACGCCTGGGACGAGGACGCCGTCGGCTACGCCAACTTCGGCCAGCGTTCAGTGTGGATCGACCGGTTGACTCTCGCCGACGGCAAGGCGGTGGTCGCCGGTCCGACGGGCGATCCACAGCCGGTCCCCTGACCGCGCGGGACGCGATCAGCCCAATGGGCGACGGGGCACCGCCGCTCGAGGTCGAGAGCGGATTCGTCGTCGCCAGCGGGATCGAGTGCAGCGCGCCCCTCGTCGACGGCCGCCGGGTGGACGAGCTCGTCAAGACTGGGCACGACCGGCGTTTCAGGGACGACTTCCGGCTGGCCCGAAACCTGGGTATCCGCTACCTCCGCTATGGGATTCCGTTTCACGCGGTCAACCCCGCCGCCGGTCGGTTCGACTGGTCGTGGGTCGACGTCGCTCTGGATGCCTGCCGCGCCGCGGGCCTGACGCCGATCATCGACCTGATGCATTTCGGCGTCCCGGACGACCTCCGCGATTACCAGAACGCGGGGCTGGCGGAACGCTTCATGGCCTATGTCATTGCCTTCGTTGAGCGCTACCCGTGGATCCGCCACTTCACCCCGGTCAACGAGCCGTTCATCACCGCCGCGTTCTCCGCGCGCCAGGGCTACTGGAACGAGCAGCTGAGCGACGAGCGGGCATTCGTGCGAGCCCTCGTTAACGTCATGCGCTGCGTGGTCCTTGGCGCGGAGGCGATCCGCAGTGGTCGCCCGGACGCGGTACTGATCCAGGCCGAGACCTGCCACTACACCCACGCGGCCGTTCCCGCGGCGATCGAGCGGGCGAACCTCGAGAACGATCTCCGCTTCACGACCTTCGAGATGGCATTCGGACGGCGGCTGCCCGAGATCGTCCGCCGGCACCTGCTGGCGCACGGTGTCGA
>JBBSGX010000049.1:0-13319 GCA_038253685.1 Candidatus Limnocylindrales bacterium
GCCGCGACGACGCCGCTCCGCCCGGAGGCGCTCGAGGCCATGCTGCCCGTGCTCACCGAGGGCTTCGGCAACCCGTCGTCGCCGCACGCCATTGGCCGGCGGGCCCGCGGCGCGCTGGACGGGGCACGCGAGACGCTGGCGCGACGGCTGAACGCACAGCCACGCGAGGTCGTTTTCACGTCCGGCGGCACGGAGTCCATCAACCTGGCTCTCAAGGGAGCTGCCTGGGCCGGCAAGGGGATGGGCAATCGCATCGTGACCAGCGCCGTGGAGCACCACTCGGTCCTCTACGCACTGCGGCACCTCGAGAAGTTCGGGTTCGAGGTCGTTGTGCTGCCGGTGGACCGCTACGGCCGGCTCGACCCGGACCACCTGACCGGAGCGCTGACCGAGAAGACGATCCTCGTCTCGCTCCAGCTCGCGAACAACGAGGTGGGCACGACCCAGCCGGTGGCAGAGCTGGTTCGCCGCGTCCGCGGCCATCGCGGCGTGCTCATCCACCTGGATGCTGTCCAGGCCGCCCCGTACCTCGACATCGACGTGCAGACCCTTGACGTCGACCTGCTGTCCGTCGCCGCCCACAAGTTCGAGGGGCCGAAGGGAGCCGGCGCGCTGTGGATCCGCCACGGCACCGCGATCCTGCCGCAGATTCACGGTGGCAGCCAGGAGCGCTACCGGCGAGCGGGTACCGAGGACGTGGCCGGAGCGGTCGGCATGGCCGTCGCCTATGACCTGGCGTGTGCCGAGCGGCCCGCCACCGTCGGGCGGCTTCGGCGCCAGCGCGACCGGCTCCGTGAGGCGGTCCTCACGACCCCGAGTGTCGAGCTGACCGGACATCCGCGGGGGCGCCTGCCGGGTCATCTCTCGGTCGTCGCACGTGACGTCGACGGTGACGCGCTCGTGGTGACGCTGGACCTCGATGGCCTGTGCTGCTCCACCGGCTCGGCGTGCACCACGGGATCGAGCGAACCGAGCCACGTGCTCACGGCCATGGGCTTTCCCGAGGAGGAGGCACGCGGCTCTCTGCGCCTCACGCTCGGTCGAACGACCACCGACGAGGAGATCGAACGAGCTGCATCCGTCATTCCAGAGTCGATCACGCGCCTGCGCTTTGGGTCGGCCGCGCTCGCCGCCGATCCGCTCGGCCAGGGGGTCGTGGCCTGAGCCGACCCCGCATTCGGGGTCGATCGGCCGGGTGGCCATGAGCGAGCGAGTGCTGGTCGCGATGTCGGGAGGCGTCGATTCGTCCGTCGCCGCAGCGCTGCTGCACGACCAGGGTGTCGATGCGGTCGGGGTCTGGATGCGGCTCCACGAGGCCGCCGACACCTACAGCGCCTTCAACAGGAGCTGCTGCTCGCTGGATGCCGCGGACGACGCGCGTCGGGTTGCCGGCCAGCTCGGCATCCCGTTCGCGATCCTGAACCTGGAGCGCGAGTTTGCGGCGGGCGTGCTGGAGCCGTTCCTCGCGACGTACCTCGACGGACGCACCCCGAGCCCGTGCGTCGACTGCAACACCTACGTGAAGTTCGGCGCGCTGCTCGGCCGCGCGAGGCACCTCTACGGCTGCGACGCCGTGGCAACCGGCCATTACGCCCGGGTCGATGAGGTCGAGGACGGGGACGCGCCGGACGGCCGCAGGTACCGGCTGTTGAAGGGTCGCGACGGGGACAAGGACCAGAGCTACTTCCTCTACGGACTGCGACAGGACCAGTTGGCCAGCACGCGCTTCCCGCTCGGCAAGCTGACCAAGCCGGAGGTCCGGGACGTGGCGCGACGTCACGGCCTCGCCACTGCGGAGAAGGCGGAGAGCCAGGAGATCTGCTTCGTCCCGGGCGGTGACTACCGCGAGGCTCTCCGCGACCGTGCCGGCTGGCAGGAAACGCCGGGGCCGCTGCTGGACGTGGACGGTGCCGTCGTGGGGGAGCACCGCGGAGCGGCCGCGTACACGGTGGGGCAGCGTGCCGGGCTGGGCGTCGCGTTGGGTGAGCGGCGCTACGTCGGTTCGATCGATGCCGGCACGAACCTCGTGACACTGGCACGGCGCGAGGACCTCCAGAAGCGGAACTTCCAGGTGGACGGCGTGAGCTTCGTTGCCGGCGTGCCGCCAGAGCGGGCCGCATTCGAGGCGGAGGTCCGGATTCGCCATCGCGGCGAGCCCGTGCCCGGAGTGGTGACCCGTGCCGACCATGCCCAGCCGGATCGCGGAGGCCGCTGGTCGGTCGAGCTGGAACGCCCCGCGTGGGCTCCCGCGCCGGGACAGGCTGCCGTCTTCTACCGCGGCGACGAAGTCGTCGGCGGGGGACGCATCGCATGACCTTTCCGGACGTGGGACCGGCCCTGGTGCTGGCGCTCGTCGTTGGCGCCTTCCACACCTGCCTGTACATGCTGCTGCGTGGCTCGGCCGGCGTCCGGCTCCTGCTCGTCTTGGTCGCGGCGGTCCTCGGTGCGCTGGCGGGGCAGGCTCTCGGAGCGCGGCTTGGTGATCCGGTTCGGCTCGGCGATTTCAGCCTGATCTGGGCGTCTGCCCTAGCCTGGGCCGGCATCGCGATCGTCGCCGTCGCGACGACGCTCGGACCGTCGCGGCAGCGCGGATGAGCGGCATCGCGCGATGACGACGCAGGATCTGGCCATGGTCGTGATCGCCATCTCTGCCGCCGTCGTGGCGGTCGCCTTCGTGCTCATTGCGGTCTCCGTGCGCAGCCTCAGCCGGGAATCGGGCGACCTGGTTAGGCACAGCGAGGCGCTCGTCACCGTTCTCGAGCGCGACCTGCCGCCGACGATCCAGCAGGTCCGGGATCTCGGCGCCAGTATCTCGGAGCTCACCACGGCGGCCCAGCCACGGCTCGAACGACTGGACGGCCTGCTCGACGAAGCCGAGGCCACCCTGGTCGCCGTGCGCGAGGTCTCGTCATCGCTGAACGGCCTCGTGGGCGGCCCTGCCGCCACGGTCTCGAGCGTCAAGCGGTCGGTGAGGACCGTCGGCGAGGGAGTGATGTCGGGGGCGGATCGGCTCCGGCGCGCCATCTCGCGCGACGACGATGGCGATGGCGACGGCGACCGAACGGAGAACGACAAGGAAGGCTGAGGCACGTCCCCTCCGCATCAAGGTCGGCGGCGACCCGCTCGTTGGGTACACTCGGACAGATGCCCGACTCCACCCTTCCCCACCCGGACGATGCCCCCGAGATGCGGCCGCTGCCCGCCTCCGAGATCCGCCGGCGCTTCCTCGACTTCTTCGCCGCGCACGGTCACACGATCGTGCCGGGCGCGAGCCTGGTGCCGGCCGGGGACCAGACGCTCCTCTTCACCAACAGCGGGATGGTCCAGTTCAAGGACGTGCTTCGCGGCGTGGAGCAGCGCTCCTACAGGCGGGCCGCGGATGTGCAGCGCGTGCTCCGCGTCGCCGGGAAGCACAACGACTTCGAGGAAGTAGGCCGGACGACTCGTCACAACACGTTATTCGAGATGCTCGGCAACTGGAGCTTCGGCGACTACTTCAAGCGCGAGGCGATCCACTTTGCCTGGGAGCTGCTGACGAAGGAGTTCGGGATCCCCGGCGATCGACTGGCGGCGACGACGTACAAGGACGACGACGAAGCGCGGGCGGTCTGGCGCGACGAGATCGGCCTGCCACCCGAACGCGTGGCGGTGTGGGGTGACGTCGACAAGGGCGACGACAACAACTTCTGGCGCATGGCCGATACGGGACCGTGCGGGCCGTGCAGCGAGATCCACTACGACCGCGGCGCCGAGTTCTCGGAGGGCCCGCAGTGCATCCCGGACCATAGCGAGACCTGCCCGCGGTGGCTCGAGATCTGGAACCTCGTGTTCATGCAATTCGACCAGCAGCCCGATGGCCGCCGCGTCCCGTTGCCGTTCAAGAGCGTCGATACGGGAATGAGCCTCGAGCGCCTGGCGTCGGTGCTCCAGCGCGTGCCATCGAACTTCGACACGGACCTGTTCACGCCGATCCACGAGCGCATGCGCGAGCTGCTCGGGCACGATCCCGCCGCGTTCGAGGAGGAGCGCTTCAGCTACCAGGTCATCGCCGACCACTCGCGCGCCATCACGTTCCTGATTGCCGACGGCGTGCTGCCCTCCAACGAAGGGCGCGGTTACGTCCTGCGGCGGATCATCCGGCGCGCGGTCCGGCACGGGCGGCTGCTCGGCCGGCGCGAGCCGTTCCTGGCGGAGGCGGCGAAGGTCGTCATCGAGACGATGGGAGACGCGTACCCGATCCTGGTGGAGCGGCGCGACGTGATCCTGGGCACGATCACCCGGGAGGAGGGAGCCTTCGCGCGGACCCTGGATGCCGGCACGGTCCAGCTGGAAGAGGCGCTGATCCCGGTGACCGGCGCGGAGCGAAGCGTGGGCCGCTCCTTCGAGCACCTGGCGTCGGACGCGCCGGTGCTTCCCGGTGACGTCGCCTTTCGCCTCCACGACACCTACGGCTTTCCGATCGACCTCACGGTCGAGCTTGCCGGCGAGTACGGCGTGCGCGTCGACCGAGCGGGCTTCGAGGTGGCGTTGGCGGAGCAGCGCGATCGCAGCCGCTCGGGCAAGAAGGCCGACCTTGCGCGCCAGGCCGAGCTCATGGCGCTCTACGACTCCATCGTGCGTCAGTCCGGCGAAACGACGTTCGTCGGCTACGACACGACCGCGACGGAAGCGAAGGTCGTGGCCATCCTGCGGGACGGAACGGAGTACCAGGAGCTCGAGGCCAAGCCGGAGGTCGAGCTGCGCACCGAGGCCGCGGCCGAGGCAGAGCTGGTGCTCGATCGCACGCCGTTCTACGCGGAGGGCGGTGGGCAGGTCGGCGATCGCGGCGTCATCACGGCCGCGGACGCTCACGAGACGGACGGCGACGCGGATGGTGGAGCAGGTGCGGACCCGTCCGGCGGTGCGGGTGCGGACCCGGCCGGCGGTGCGCCGCTCTTCACGGTGGAGGACACGCAGCGCCCGGTCGCCGGCCTGATCGTGCAGCGCGGCAAGCTGCACGGTCGCGTGGCCGTGGGGCAGGTCGTGCGTGCGGAGGTGGACGCGGTCCGCCGGGCTCGCACGATGCGCAACCACACTGGCACGCACCTCCTGCATCGCGCCCTGCGCAACACGGTCGGGGAGAGTGCTCGCCAGGCAGGTTCGCTCGTGACGCCGGAGTACCTGCGCTTCGACTATCCCTCCGATCGGCCGCTCAGCGAGGAAGAAGAGCGAGATATCGAACGCGAGGTGCGGCGGGTGATCCGCGAGGATCGTCCCGTGAGCGTCGAATACATGACGATGGCGGAGGCGATCGCCGCCGGCGCCGACGCGTTCTTTGACGAGAAGTACGGCGAGCGCGTGCGCACCGTCCGCGTCGAGGGTTACAGCCACGAGCTGTGCGGCGGGACACACTGCCGCGCCACGGGCCAGATCGGCGGCTTCCTGATCACCGGCGAGCGCAGCATCGGCTCCGGGATGCGTCGCATCGAGGCGCTCACCGGAGATGCGGCCGATCAGCTCGTCGAGGAACGGCTTGGCATCCTCGCACGGGCCGCCGCTGCCGCCGGCGCAAACACGGTCGGGGACCTCGTCGATCGAATCGAGGCGCTGAAGCAGCGCGGAATTGGGATCAAGGCTGCCGGCCGCATCGGCATCCTTCGGCCGGCCGATCTGGTTCAGTCAGCCGAGAGCATCGACGGCACCAGGTTCCTCGCCTACGCCGCCCACTTCGGCTCAATGAACGAGCTCAAAGCCTACGCCAGAGATCTTCGTGGTGTGCTCGGGAGCGGTGTGATCGCGCTCGCTCTCGAGGCGGACGAGCCGCGGCTGTTCGTGACCGTCAGCGACGATCTGGTGCAGCGCGGCGTGTCGGCGGGACAGCTCGTTGGAGCCGGTGCGCCGGTCATCGAGGGCAGGGGCGGGGGTCGGCCCGAGATGGCCGAGGCGCGAGGAGCCCGCCGAGACCGGCTGCCGAGTGCCCTCGAGGCAATCCGGCACGCGGTGACCGAGTCGCTCGAGGGCCCCGAGGCGGCCGCGCCTGACCCTGCGTCCAGATGACCGCCCAGCTGGCGATCATCGCGGCCGCCGCGACCTCCGCCGGCTGACCGCAAGTGGCCTTCTGGCGCCGCCTCCTGCAACGCGACGAGGGCGCGGCGCTGGCCGCCTGTACCGCCCTCGACATCGGCACGGAGTTTGCGAAGGCCCTCGTCTTCGAGATCGACCGCGACGGACATGGCATCGTTCACGGCGTCGCGCGCAAGCGCCAGGGCCTCTCGCACATGCAGTCGGGCACCGTGGCCGACATCCGCGCCGTCGTCGACAACTGCCAGGTCGCCCTCCAGGAGGCGGAGGAGATGGCCGCGTTTCGATCGACCCAGGTTGTCATCGGCATCGCAGGCGAGCTCGTCAAGGGCTTCACCACGAGCCACAGCCAGGAGCGCAAGCGACCGGACCAGCCGATCACCGAACTGGAGCTCCAGAAGCTGATCGACGGGGTCCAGCACGAGGCCATGCGCGACGCCGAGCGGTCGATCACCTGGGAGACCGGCCTCCCCAACGTCGACATCCGCCTCGTCCATGCGGCAGTCACCGGCGCCACGATCGACGGGTACCCCGTCACGAACCCGGTCGGCTTCCAGGGCCGGCACGTGCGGATCAGCGTCTTCAATGCGTTCGCCCCGCTGATCCACCTCGGCGCCCTCAAGACGGTCGCGAGCCAGCTCGACCTGGAGCTCCTGGCAATCGTCGCGGAGCCCTACGCTGTCGCGCGATGCCTGGGCGGTGACCAGGTCCAGCAGGCCGGCGCGTTGTTCATCGACGTCGGCGGCGGCACCACCGACATCGCGGTCGTGCGCCAGGGAGGCGTCGAGGGCACCCGCATGTTCGCTCTCGGCGGCCGCGCCTTCACCAAGTCCCTCGCGGATCGGATGGAGCTGCCGTTCGGCCGCGCAGAGGAGTTGAAGATCGACTATGCGAAGGGCGTCGCCGTCGATCGCGCCGATGAGGTCCAGGGGATCATCTCGGAGGATGTGGCGGTCTGGGCGGCCGGCGTTGAGCTGGTCCTGGAGGAGTTCGGGAAGAACGGCCTGCTGCCCGGTCGCATCTACCTGTGCGGCGGCGGATCGCGCCTGCCGGAGATCGCCGGGGCACTGCGCCAACCCGCGTTCGCCCGCCACCTGCCGTTCGCGAGACCTCCCCAGGTCGACATCATCGCGCCCGGCCAGGTCGAGGCCATCGACGACGCCACCGAGCTGCTGGTCGACCAGCAGGACATCACCCCGCTGGCGCTCGCCTACCAGGCCATCGAGATGGCGGCGCCGGAGGCGCCGCTCGACGCGGCGCTCAGACGCGTCCTGCGGGTGATGCGCGTCTAGGTCAGACTCAGCGCGTCGCATGAGTGTCTGCTATCTCGAGGTCGACGACGAGATCACTGATGCCGTCGCGAGGTTGCGAGCGGCACGCGACGGTCGAGTCGTGGTCGTCCTCCCACCGGGTTCCCGCATCGGCACCAGCCGGATCAATTTCCGCCTGCTTGCGCGCGAGGCAGAGAGTCGTGGGATCGCCCTTGCGCTGGTGAGCGGCGACACGGGGGTGCGCGCCCTCGCCGTCTCGGCCGGCATGCCGTCGCACGGCACGGTGGCGGATGCCGAGGCGGCACTCGGGCTGCCAGTTGAGGAACCGGACGGCGCGGGCTCTCTGCGCGAGGTCCAACCCTCCGCGCCGGCCGCGCCGGGGGCGCGAACGGATCCAGACCGAAGCGGCGATGGTGCCGCGTCAACCGAGGCGGTTCGTGTAACAGCAGTCGCGCCCATCGTGGGTGCGGTCGGTGCTACGGCCGCGGCGGTGGGCGCGTCGGCACCCGCCCTTGCAGCAGGTCCAGCACCTGCCGCCGGACCCGTCGCCAGATCTCCGTTCCTGCCAACCGGATTCATGCCCGGCGGCCCGGGCGGCCCCGGCGATCCGGGAGGTGCGCCGGGCCAATCGCCAACGAGCGGATTCGCCGTGACACCCAGAGCAACCGCACATTCGGCCACCCACCAGGGCGGATTCGGCGACCCGATGTTCGCGGACCCGCGGGCCCTCGAGGAAGCCGAGCGTGCCCGCGCAAGGCGCCATGGCCGCGGTCGTACCAGGCGTCTCGTTGGGCTGATCATCCGCGTTGCCCTGATCGTGGCGGTCCTCGGCGCGGCAGCGTACGGCGCCTACCTGTACCTGCCGACGGCCTCGATCAGGGTGACGCCGACCACCCGGCCCTTCGGACCGCTGACCGTGACTGTGACCGCGGACCCGACCGTGGCGGTGAAGGACACCAGCGCAGGCCTGGTGCCGGCCGAGCGCGTCCCGTTCCCGTTGAGTGCCACCGACTCCTTCGCTGCCAGCGGGACGCAGGTGAACCTGACCAGGGCGACCGGGACGATTCGGTTCACGAGTCAGAACACGGTGACTGACGTGATCGTGCCCGATGGCACGAAGCTCTCCACCAACTCCGGAGTCGACTTCGAGACGACCCAGCCGACGACGCTCCCCCGCGCAACGGTCTCCGGCACGACGATCACGCCGAGCACGGCAAACACACCGATCCGGGCGCTGAAGGCAGGCCCCGACGGCAACGTCGGTGCCGACACGATCACCGTGGAGCCACCGATCCTCGGCACCGAGCAGGTCAAGGCCACCAACCCCCAGCCGACGACGGGCGGCAAGAAGACACAGTCGCTGGTGGTGACACGCACCGACTACGACGTCGCAGTCCAGGCGCTCACCCGGCAGTTGCAGGCCCAGCTCACAGCGGCACTGCAGGACCCCGCCACGACGCCGCGCGGCCTCTCCCTCTTTCCCGAAACGGCCGATCTCGGAAAGATCTCAACTGACAAGACCGCATCCGATCTCGTTGGGACCGCGTCCAACTCCTTCGACCTGACCGCGGAGAGCCAGAGCTCGGCGCTGGCGGTCGATCCGGCACAGATCGGAACCGTCGCCGCGACGCAGCTGACGGACTCGGCTCCGACGGGGGTTCGCGTCTTCGCCGACACGATCCAGACACAGGTCTCAGAGGGAATCGTGAGCGGGGATCGCATCGTCTTCGAGGTCACGGCGACGGCGCAGCAATACGATCCGATCGACCCGGCCGTGCTGTCCCAGCAGGTCCACGGCAAGACCGTTTCGGAGGCTCGGTCCATACTTGCCGCGTACGGAACTGTCGAGGTCTCGGTCTGGCCCGACTTCATCCCCACGATCCCGGATGATGCCCAGCGCATCAATCTGACCATCCAAGATCCCCAGGTCTCCCAGTGAGGATCTCTGAGTGACAGACCGCCTGATCACGTTGCCCGACCTGCCCAGCGGCTCACCTTGGTCCGAGGGCGCCGAATGACCGCACTGCTCGGCCTCGACGTCGGCGAGCGACGCATCGGCGTCGCCGTCGGCGATCCGGCCAGCGGACGGGTTCGTGCCCTGGCCACGATCCGGCGCAGCGATCCCGAGCACGATGCGGCCACGCTCCGGCGCATGTCCGAGGAGCAGGGCGCTGCTGAACTGGTGGTGGGGCTGCCGTTGAGGCTCGACGGCTCGGAGGGTCCCCAGGCCGCCGCGACGCGTCGCTGGGCGGGCGAAGTCGAGCCCTTCCTAGGGCTTCCGGTCTCGTGGCGGGACGAGCGACGCACAAGCGTCGACGCAGAAGCACGTCTCGGGAGCGTTGGCCGCGGTCGCTCTGGCGGCCCGCCGTCTCCCGCCGCCCGGAACGCCTACCGCGCCAGGGTCGACCGAGAGGCTGCCGTGGCCATTCTCCAGGCGGAGCTCGACGCGCGAGCCGCAGTGCAGGTGGAGCGGTGACGATCTCGGGTCGCAACGGAGGTCCGCGCAACGACGGTGCGCCGGGCATCAGAACCGGCATCGCCGGGACCACCGGCACGGGCGCCAGCTATCGCTCGCGGAGAGGCCCTGCCACGTGGCGCGGCGTCATCGTGATCTTGATCCTCGCAGCCCTGGTGATCGCCGGTATCACGTACCTGCTGGGGCCCGCATTCCGGGACTTCGCGGGCAGTATGGCGCGCAGCAACCCGCAGAGCATGCGGCTCCCGTTCGTCGGCGACGTCGTGCGCGGCCAGCTCGGGACGGCACTGACGCAGCCCGCCGGCACGGACACGACCCCCATCTCCTTCGACGTCCAGCCGGGCTCCAGCGTCGGGCAGATCGCGGACAGCCTGACCAGCGCCGGCCTCATCCAGCAGCCGCTGGTGTTCCAGTACCTCGTGGTCACCCAGAACCTCGACGGCAAGCTCCAGACAGGGTCATTCACGCTGAACAAGACCATGAACCCGCAGGGCATCGTCGACCGGCTCCAGAAGCCGCCCGATCCACCTCCTGCCAAGACCACCATCCCACTCCGCGGCGGCCTGCGCATCGAACAGATCGTGGCCGAGCTCCAGACCCTGGACACCCAGATGGACGTGCAGCAATTCCGCGACCTGGCGTTGCATCCGACCGCAAGCCTGCTCGCCGATTACCCGTTCCTCGAGGTGCTGCCGAGCGGCGCCAGCCTCGAGGGCTTCCTCGGCGCAGGCGTCTTCGAGGTGGATCCGTCGAGCAGCGCAGAGGACTTCCTGCGCATGCTGTTGACCGGCTGGTCGAACCAGGTGGGCCAGCCGATCATCGACCAGATCACCAAGCTCGGTCCGGCGAAGTTCTACGACGCCATGGTGCTCGCCAGCATCGTCGAGAAGGAGACCGGTGATGACGCCGAGAAGGCGAAGATCGCGGGTGTCTACACGAACCGCCTCAACCACAGCCTGTACCCCACGCAGCTCCTGAATGCCGATCCCACCGTGATCTATGCGGTGGACACCGACAAGCTGCGCAATCTTGCCTTCGACCAGTGGCCCGAGTACGTCTTCTGGACGACCACGGGCCAGAACCTCAACACGCTCGGCGTGCCGAGCGATCTCCAGAGCTACCAGACCTACCGGACGGCCGGGCTGCCGGATGGGCCGATCGCATCGCCGTCCCTGGCGTCGATCAACGCCGCGCTTTCGCCGGACACCAAGGGCAGCTACCTGTACTTCAATGCCTGCCCGACCACCAAGGTCACCAAGTTCGCGAAGACGATCGGCCAGCAGCAACAGAACATCGCATCGTGCAAGTGATGTCGGGGACGCGCACGGAGCATCCCTCCCCGCCGATCGCCCGGACGGCGCTCGCCACAGAGCGCGATCTGGCGCGCTGGAAGGAATCGGACCGGGCTGCCCGTCCTGCCCGTCTGGATCGCTTCAGGGCGCGGATGGAGAAGGAAGGCGTCGACGGCTACTTCGGCGTCCGCGCCGAGAACACGCGCTATCTGACGGGGCTCGCCCTGGCCGACGGCGAGGAGAAGGTTGCGGGCTTCTCCGGCCAGTTCTTCGTGTCCGCCGACGAAGTCGTGGTGCTGGCCGATTCCAGGTATCGCCTCCAGGCCGAATCTGAGTGCCTGGACGCACGCATCGAGAACGTCTACGGAGACTTCGCGGCCCGGTGGCCCGAGCTCGTGGGCTCGTTGCGGGCTTCGGTGGGGCGCACGGGATCCCTCGGGTCCGCATCGGGCGCGAAGATTCGGCGGTTGGGTGTCGAGGCGGGGTTCGTCAGCCACGCGACCTGGACGCGCATCGCGGCAGCTTCGCCCGACGTGGAGCTGGTTCCGGTCGAGGGCTGGATCGAGGAGCTGCGCCAGATCAAGGAGCCCGCCGAGATCGAGCGTATCGGAGCGGCGTGCGCGGTCGCGGATGCGGCACTCCAGCGGCTGCTGCCGACCATCCGACCGGGCCTGACCGAGCACGAGCTGGCGCTGGCGCTCGAATGGGAGATGCGGACGAACGGCGCCGAGGCGCTCGCCTTCGATGTCGCGTGCCTCGCCGGAGCGCAGGCCGCGCTGCCGCATGGTTCGTCGGGCCCCCGTCCTGTCGTGACGGGCGAGGTGTTGCTGTTCGACTTCGGGGCGCAGGTCTTCGGCTATCGCTCGGACATGACCCGCACGCTGTTCGTGGGCGAGCCCTCGAAACTGGACCTGGAGATCTACGACCTGGTGGCGGAGGCGCAGTCGGCCGCGTTCGCGGCGCTCGAGGCTGCCGTATCAGCAGGGGAGCATCCGATCAATCGAGCGATCGATGCCGCGGCCCGCGATGTCATCGCTGCCGCCGGTCACGCGGAGCATTTTGGCCACGGCCTGGGACATGGCATCGGCCTTGCCACGCACGAACTCCCCTCGCTCGGCCGGCTTGCGCCTGAGGCGTCACTTCCTTCGCCGACCGTCTTCTCGGTCGAGCCCGGCGTCTACCTGGACGGCGAGACCGGCGTCCGCATCGAGGACCTCGTCGTCTTCGATCCGGCGGCCCATCGGCTGGAGCGTCTGACGGCATTTCCGCGCGAGGTCACGGTCGTCGGGGAGTAGGGTCTTGCCTCCTGGTTGCGCGGGGCGCGCGGGCGCATGGGTGGGTGCGCCAGTCCGGTAGGGGCATGAATGTATCCGCGATCGACCATCGACCGGCGAATATGCGCGTGACTCTTGCTGCCGCAGGTAGGCGTCGGCTTGGGAACCGGAAGCGATCTGGACGCTTAAGGGTGGGAGCCTCGTGGTGCATTTCGCGAATCCAGCACATACCAGGCGTCCTAAGGCATCCACGTGCGGCCTTGTACGTCGCGCTCCCTTGGCGGCAAGAATCCACCGCATACCGGGAGGTCTTGCCGAGCGCCCGAGGCCCGCTACTGGATCGGATCGAGACGTCCGACCATGAGCCAGCCGTAGCAGTTGGCGCTGCAGGTCAGACGCGGATCCTTCACCTGTCGGATGAGGTAGGTGCCCTGGCGCGACTCGCTCGTGGAGCCGCTGCAGCACGCCGGGTCAGCTGCGAAGGTCTCGTAGGCCGAAGCCTGGAGCTGAGTGGCTCCGAACGGTGCGCCCTTCTCGGCGTCGTGCGGGCCGAACGTGATGTAGCTTGCTCCGCAGGGTTGGAAGGGACTGTCGGGCGGCAGCGATGGCATGGTCGGGCACGAGAACAACGTCTGGACGAGCCATCCGGTCACGGCAAAGACGGCCCCACGCGCGTCCTTGTCGGCTCCCGGCAGTGCCGTCGACCCAACCGGCACAACCAGCTTGCCGCCGGGCACCGTCACCACGCCCAGCAGCGCGACATCCCCACCCAGTTGAGTCGCCAGCGGGCCGGCGATGGGCGCCATCGCGCCCGGAAAGAGCGCACGGACATCCTTATCGGCGGTGACCGGAACTGGGTCGAGGCCCGGCAGCGCGATCGTTCCGAACGGACACGGCGCTGGCGCTTCGCAGGCTTCGTGGATGGGCGTCAGCGACACATCAGCCA
>JBBSGX010000050.1:0-13235 GCA_038253685.1 Candidatus Limnocylindrales bacterium
GAGGCCTTTCGCGATTCCGTTCCCCTCACGGGACTGGTGCTGACCAAGATCGATGGTGATGCCCGCGGCGGCGCCGCGCTCTCCATCACCGCGGTGACCGGCGTCGCGGTCAAGTTCCTCGGTACGGGCGAGCGTACCGACGCCCTCGAGGCCTTCCATCCCGACCGGCTGGCGGGGCGGATCCTGGGCATGGGCGACGTGCTGACGCTGGTCGAGCGCGCGCAGGAGACGTACGACGCCAAGGAATCCGAGGAGCTCGCCCGCAAGCTCCAGCGCAATGCCTTCACGCTCGAGGACTTCCTCGAGCAGATGCAGCAGCTCAAGAAGATGGGCCCACTGGGCTCGCTGATCGAGATGATCCCGGGGCTGGGCGGCCTCGCCAAGGACGCCCAGAAGGCCGTCGACGGCGGCGAGCTGAAGCGCACGGAGGCGATCATTCGCTCGATGACGCTGGTCGAGCGCCGCGAACCCGACGTGCTGAACGCCTCTCGCCGAAAGCGCATCGCCCGCGGCTCCGGTACGACCCTGCCGGAGGTCAATCGCCTGATCAAGCAGTTCGCCGAGATGCAGAAGCTGATGCGCCAGATGTCCGGGCCGGGCGCCGCCCGGAAATTGCCGTCGATGCTGGGACGAAGGTAGTCCCTGACGATCGCGAGCCTTCCGTGGGAATATCCCCCGGATATGACTGATCCCCTCGAACGTCCCACGTCATCCGACCACGCGAGCGCTCCTCCGCCGCCTCCGCCCCCGTACGAGTGGAGCGGCCCGCCCGGCTTTCTCTCGGCCCCCGTCCCCGAAGCTGCGTCGCCGAAGCGACGCAACCGGTCGCGCTGGGTCATCGCCCTGCTCGCGACCGTCGTCGTCATCGTGGCCGGAGTCGGCATCGCCGTCTTCGCCCAGAGCAGCCGCAGCAGCGCCTCGATTGGCCCGAACTTCCTGCCGGCGAATGCGCCGATGTTCCTGGACGCTCGTCTGGACCTACCGGGATCCCAGCGCGAGAAGCTGACCGCGTTCCTGGCCCATTTCCCCGGGTTTGCGGACCAGGCCAACTTCGACCTGAAGGTCAATGAGACCTTCGACCGCTGGGTCGGAGACGCCACGCAGGGCAAGCTCACCTACACGGGAAGCGTCAAGCCGTGGTTCAGCGGCCAGGTTGCCGCCGGTCTGCTCAAGCTGCCCGAGCCCGGCACCAGCGACGCCGGCGACGCGCGCTTCGTGATCGGCTTCGGCGTCAAGGACCGCGCAAGGCTGGACGCGACGATCACGAGCGTCAGGGCCGTCGCCGGCGCCGGAGCCGGCACGACATTCACGGATGAGGACTACAACGGCACGGCGCTCGTGACCGTCACGGCGGGTAGCCGAGGCACCTGGACATACGCGGTCACGGACACGGTCTTCCTGATCGCGACCGACCCGTCCGACCTGAAGCAGTCGATCGATCTCCTGGCCGCCCCTGCCGGCTCGCTGGCAAAGGACCCCGGCTTCAGCCAGCAGGTTGCACAGCTGCCCGCGGATCGGCTGGGAACCATGTACTTCAACGGTTCGGCCTTCGCGTCGGTCATGGCGCAGAGCCAGTCACCGTCGAATCCACTCGCGAACTGTGGCAATCAGGCGTCCCTCGCCAATGCCAGCGAAGTCGGGGCCCTGGTCGTCCAGGGAGGGGACATCTCGGTCGATTTCC
Organism: Candidatus Limnocylindrales bacterium; assembly: GCA_038253685.1. Classification (GTDB taxonomy): domain Bacteria; phylum Chloroflexota; class Limnocylindria; order Limnocylindrales; family CSP1-4; genus JAFMJV01. The sequence continues at coordinate 1,682 of JBBSGX010000050.1, forward strand.
GGCTGAAGGGCACCGGCACGGCCGGCGCGCGGATGACCAGCACGGACGATCTTGCCGCCTGGATGCCGGCTGACACGCAGGCATACCTGGCCGTTCCCGGCATCGGGAAGACCGCCCACGATCTCATCAGCTGTCTCAAGCCGCAGGTAACGGCGGCGCTCTCGGCCGACCAGCTCAAGCAGGTGGAGACCGCGCTCGGCGCCAAGCTCGAGGACTACCTCAACTTCGTCGGAGACCTCGCGATCGGCGGCTCGTATGACGGCACCATGGTGCACACCGGAATTGTTGCCAGCCTCACCGACGAGACGGTGGCCACGACCCGCATCCAGAAGCTCGTCGGGCTGATCCGCATCGGTGCTTCGGCCGGCGGGATCCCGATCACGGTCACCGACAAGAAGGTCGGTGACGTCACGGTCACGACCATCGACTTCTCGAAGGTGCAGGGAGTGCCTGCGAGCGTGCCGGTCGACACGTCCATCAGCGTCGCGGTCGGCAACGGCCACTTCTACCTCGGCACCGGGGATTTCGCGGCGGCCGCGGTTTCCCGCCAGAAGGCCGACTCGCTTGCCGGTACGTCGCGATATGCGTCGACGCTGCCCGCCGCAGGAACCGGCGGCTGGACCGCCCTGTACCTGGACGCCGCGGCACTCAAGACAGACGTCGAAGGTGCGATGCATGTCGACAGCAGCTACTCGACGAATGTGAAGCCGTACCTCGACCCGCTGGACCGCCTCGCAGTGACCTTTACGCCGCAGGACGATGGCGGGTCGGTACGCCTCCAGCTGTTCGTGAAGTAATCTGTACGCCGCGCTCTGCGGAGCGCACCGCTCGCCCAAACCAGGAGGTCCCTTCGCACGTGGCAGTTCGAATCCGTCTCACCCGCGTCGGTGCGACCAAGCAGCCCACCTATCGCTTCGTCGTTGCCGACAGCCGGAGCGCCCGAGACGGCCGATCCCTCGATACCCTCGGCCACTACAACCCGCGCACGGATCCGATCGAGATCCACGTGGACGAGGAGAAGGCCCAGAAGTGGCTCAAGCAGGGGGCCACACCCTCTGACACCGTCGCGCGCCTGTTCCGTCGTGTCGGCATCCTTCCGGAGGCCAGCTGAGCATGTCCGCATCCGAGCTGGTCGAGTTTGTCGCCAAGTCCCTCGTGGACGACCCTGACGCGGTCTCAGTGGAGGTCCAACGCGAGGGTGGCGGGACGGTGATCGAGTTGCACGTCGCGGAAGACGACATGGGCAAGGTCATCGGGCGCAACGGGAGCGTCGCCAAGGCGCTTCGGACCCTGCTCAAGGTGGTCTCGACGCGGGAGGGCGAGCCGATCTCCCTGGAGATCGTCTAGCGCGCGTGACCCCGAACCGCGCCCCCCGGCGCGCGGCCGCACCTCCGGACCCTGCCGCGGACGTCGCGCCGGCGCAGCGACTGGTGGTCGGGCTGGTGCGTGGACTGCACGGCCTCCGCGGCACGGTTCGCGTGGAGATCCTCAGCGACGATCCACGCCGCTTTGCGCGTGGCCGTCGCCTCTACCTCGAGGGCGAGTCGCAGTCCCTGACCATCAGCTGGTCGCAGGCCGATCCGCCCGGCATCCTGGTGCGCTTTCGCGAGATCGACCACCGGGAGGCCGCGGAAACCCTGCGTGAGCGGTACCTCGAGGCGGAGGTCGTTCCCGAGGCACTGCGGCCGGGGAGCTTCTACTGGCACGAGGTGGAGGGCACGGAGGTGCGCACGACCGACGGCGAGCGGCTCGGCTCCGTGGAGGAGATCTTCCGGGTGGGGGAGGGCGAGGTCTTCATCGTCCGCGGAGGGCCGCGCGGCGAGATCCTCATCCCGGCGGTCAGTGCCGTGATCACCGAGCTGGCTCCGCGCGAGGGCCGCATCGTGGTGGATCGGGCGGCGCTGGGTCTCGACGAGGATGAGACGCCACGGCCGAAGCTACGCGGCAGGCTCACGACTCGGGCCCGACGCGCGCAGGAACGCGCGGCCGCTGTTGGATTCGGGGACGTGCCATCACCCGCGAACGAGGAACCGCCCGTCGATGCGGCACGGCCAACGCCAAGCGAAGGCGAGACTCCCGGCCTCGGCGAATCCGCATGACGCTGCGAATCGACGTCATCACCCTCTTTCCGGGGGTCTTTCCCGGGCCGCTGGCTGAGTCGATCCCAGGGCGCGCGATGGCTCGCGGCCTCGTCGAGCTGCACGCCCACGACCTGCGGGAATGGGGCGTCGGCCGCCACCGCAGCGTCGACGACTACCCGTATGGCGGCGGCGCCGGCATGGTCATGCGCCCCGAGCCCATCGCAGCGGCACTCGAGGCCATCGCGCCTGCCGGCTCCGCCGCCACCTGCGTCCTCCTCGATCCGGGCGGCGCCCGCTTCGACCAGGCAATGGCGCGAGACCTCGCCTCCAGGGAGCACCTTGTCCTCGTCAGCCCTCGCTATGAGGGCGTCGACGATCGCGTCCGCGGCCTCGTCGACATGGAGGTGTCGATCGGGGACTACGTCCTGTCCGGCGGGGAGCTGCCCGCGCTGGTCGTCATCGACGCCGTCGTCCGATTGCTGCCGGGCGCCATCGACGATGCCTCGCCGATCGAGGAATCCTTCTCCGAGGCCATGTTGGAATACCCGCAGTTCACCCGGCCGGCGGAGTTCGGGGGCGTCCGCGTTCCCGACGTGCTGGTGAGCGGCCATCACGGCGAGGTGGCGCGCTGGCGCCGCGAACAGGCGCTGGAGCGGACGCGGCGCAACCGACCCGATCTGATCGGGAAAGAGCCGTCCGCCGACGGCTGAATGGCGGCTGCTATACTCCGCCACCGATCCACCCGATCCACCAGGCCGCGCCCCGGCGCGCCTCTCCGGCCCACTGGGCCACCACCAGCGAGAGTAGACCGTGACCGTTCTCGACGACGTCGTCGCCGACCAGATCCGCTCCGACCTTCCGGACCTTGCCGCCGGCGACACCGTGCGCGTCTCCGCCAAGGTCGTGGAGGGCAACCGCGAGCGCATCCAGATCTTCGAGGGCACGATCATGCGGCTGCGCGGTGGCGGGATCACCCGCTCGATCACCGTTCGTGCGCTGCGCAGCGGCGTCGGGGTCGAACGCACGTTCAAGGTCAACTCCCCCAGGATCGACAAGATCGAGGTCGTTCGCCACGGCGTTGCCCGCCGGGCGCAGCTCTACTTCCTGCGAAAGCGCGTCGGCAAGGCAGCCTCCCTGCGCGAGCGCCGCTCCTAGCTCCTCCCTCGTTCCGGCGGTCACGGGCGGCACGCGACCACCAGGTGCGCCGCTCGATCGCGCGACCGGAGCCGTCGGGCCTACAATCACCGCCGTGCCCCTCGTCCCTCACCTGCGCGCCGAGCGACGCCTCTGGAGGCAGGGACGGCTTCGTGTCGTCGGCGTCGACGAGGTCGGTATGGGGGCCCTCTGCGCGCCCGTGGTGGCGGCCGCGGTGCTGGTCAGGCCGAACTGCCACAAGATCCCCGGCGTTCGCGACTCCAAGACCCTTTCCGCGAAGCAGCGCGAGGCCGTCGTCGGCCAGATCAAGAAGCGGGTCATCGCCTGGGGCGTCGGGGCGGCGTCCGTAGCCGAGATCGAGCGGCTCAACATCTACCACGCGGCCCATCTCGCCATGCGTCGTGCGCTGCGGCGCATCGACGACTACGAGCATGTCCTTGTCGACGGGCGAAAGATCGTCGGCTTCGAGAACCACGTAGGCCCGTACACAGCGATCGTCGACGGCGATGCCAGCTCCTATGCGATCGCCTGCGCCTCGATCATCGCGAAGGTCACCCGCGACCGGCTGATGTCACGGCTGGCGGTCCGTTATCCAGGCTACGGCTGGGAGCACAACGCCGGGTACACGACCCGGGACCACGTCGAGGGGCTGCGCGAGCTGGGGCTGACCGTCCACCACCGGCGCACCTACGCCCGGATCCGGGCGATGCTCGATGGAGATCAACTCGCACTCGACCTGGACGACCTCGACGGAGAGCCGTCTGGCTTCGAGGTGGACGACGACCTGGCGCTCGGCGATGTCCCGGACGCCGAACTCGTGGCGCTGAGCTCGGATGAAGATCCGGACAGGGTGGTCGCCATCCCCATCGAAGTGGGCGGTCGCGGTTCCAATCTCGACCTGGTGCCCGCGCTCGGCTAGTACGGCATCGGGCTCGGTCGGACTCGGGCTCGGCGAGCTCAGGCTCCGCACGTGGCCGGCGCTCACCGTCACAGGCGTCGCATTCCGGTCGAGCTGCGTGCTACCGCTCCGCGGCTGAGCTCTTCGGCTCGTTGGCCTTGACCCGGTCGAGGTAGGCCTCCGACTTCGCGATCTCTGCCGAGAGCGCGGTCACGGTCTTCTGCATGCTGTCGAGCGCCGCCACCTTGAACGTGTCGATCTCGTCCATGGTCGCGTAGATGTTCGTGAAGGCGTTCTGGAGCTTCTCCAGATCGACCGTTGCGGATGCCGCCTGCTGGCCGATCGCCTCCGACTGTGTGTGCAGCAGCTTTGACGTCGACTCGATCAGGTTCGAGGTGGTGGTGTTGAGGGCCGTGATCTGATTCAGGACGAGCTTCTGGTCAACCAGCGCCTGCGCCACGATCACCGCGGTGCGCAGAGCCGAGACCGTGGTCGTCGTTGCACGCTGCACGCCCTTGATGAGCTCGACGTTGTTGCGCCGGATGACGTCGAGCGCCAGGTAGCCCTGGACGCTGACCGCGAGCTGTGTCACGAGGTCCTGGTTCTTCTGGCGAACGTAGAAGAGCAGGTCCTCCTTGAGAATCTTCGCGCGCTCCGGGTCGGTCGCCTCGATGGCCGCGATCCGGGCTGCCAGGGCCGTATCGAGGTTCTGCGCCAGGTACGCGTACTGGCGCAGCCGCCCCATGACCGCCCAGAGGTTGACCTTCTCTCCCTCGATCGACACGTTGTCCCGCTCCAGCTCCTCCTGGCCGCGATGCAGGGAGGTGATGACGTCATTGAGCTGGTGCTGGCTGGAGCGGTACCGGTCGAAGTAATCCGTCAGCCGGTTGCCGACGTTGAAGGGAAGCACGCCAAGCAGCTTGTGCGGGCTCAGCAGGTCGCTCTGCCTGGACGGATCGAGCTCCTCGACCTGCCGGCGCAGAGCCATCAGCGACTTGCCGACCGATGACGCGTCGGTGAGACCGCCGTTGGCCATGGCTGCGATGGGCTTGTTCAGCAGACGGTTCGATACGGACGCGGAGGCCCTGATGTCCTCCTCGCCGAGTCTGGCGATGTCGTCGATCTTGGCTGTGAAGGCTTCGCCATGGGTGTCAAGCGTGGTCACGCCGTCGAGGTAGCCCGAGACCATGTCGTCGAGCCGCGCCTTGTCCTCGGCGTTGATCGGCAGGGCCCCGACCACCCTGCTCGCGGCCACCGCCGCCACAGGGGCCGGTGCGGTGAGGACCAGCGTCCCGGCCTCGCCCTCCTCCGCCGCGGTCGAATCGGCCGCCGCCGGCGCGGTTGCGGGTGCCGCGATGTCGAGGTGCTCGTCAGTCACGCTGATGCTCCTGGGGACGTTGGTGGACCCAAGGATAAGCGGCGGTAGAGCGGCCGTCGCTAGTCTCCGCTGCGTGGCTCGTTCGCGGCGCCGTCGAACAGGCGATCGCGCGGAGGCGCTGGTGGCTCGCCGGCTGCAGGCACTGCGCTGGAGGATCCTCGCCACCGGCGTGAGCGTTGGCAGGGATGAGATCGACATCGTGGCGGTTGAACCGGGAGCGCCGCCCTGCCTCGTGTTCATCGAGGTGCGCAGCCACTCCAGCAGCCGCTTCGGGGCACCGGAGGAGTCCGTCGGCACGGCCAAGCTGGCACGCACGTACCGTGCCGCGTTCGCCCTGCTGCGGCTCGGCCACCTGCCCGACGGCACGACCCTGCCGCACGCGGGATGGCGCGTGGACCTCGTGGCGGTGGAGATGCGACCGTCCATCGGACCGGGGATGGGCGGGCTCGAGATCCGTCACCTGCGGGGGGTCGCCGCTCCGTAGCGTGCTAGACTCGCGGCTGCCCGCACGGGCAAGAGAGCGTGGCTTCGGCCCCGCATCCCACACGCGTGCCGCTCCCCGCGGGGGTGCCGGCCGGCGCAGGAGCGTCGATCCGGTCCGCGGACCACGAGGCGCGCGGAGGTTCCAACCGAACAGGAGGTCCAGCCCCACATGCCCACCGTCTCGATGCGCCAGCTCCTGGAAGCCGGAGTCCACTTCGGCCACCAGACACGGCGCTGGAATCCCAAGATGCGCCCCTACATCTTTGCGGAGCGCAACGGCATCCACATCATCGACCTGGCGCAGACCGTCAAGCGTCTTGACGCTGCGCTCGAATTCGTGTCCGACACCGTCGCCGCCGGCGACTCCGTGCTCTTCGTCGGGACCAAGAAGCAGGCGCAGGAGCCCATCGCCGAAGAGGCGACACGGGCCGAGATGCCCTACGTCAACCAGCGCTGGCTGGGCGGCATGCTCACCAACTTCGTGACCATCAAGAAGCGCCTGGGCCTTCTCGACCAGCTCGAGGCCCGCCAGGCGACCGGCGACTTCGAGCGCATGACCAAGAAGGAGGCCTCGCGCCTCACCGACGAGATGACGCGCCTCCAGCGCACGCTCGGCGGCATTCGCAAGATGAAGCGCCTTCCGGGCGCGCTCTTCGTGATCGACCCGCACCGTGAGCACATCGCGGCGACCGAGGCCCGCAAGCTCGAGATCCCGGTCATCGGGACCGGCGACACGAACGTCGACCCCGACATGCTCGACTACATCATCCCCGCCAACGACGACGCCATCCGCGCCATCCGGCTGCTGTGCCGGCTCGTCGCCGACGCGGCCATCGAGGGCGTCGCGCAGCGCGCCACGCGGGCGGCTTCTGAGCCGATGATGGAGGCCGAGGTCGGCGAGGCCGAGGAGGCCAGCGACGAGATGGTCGCGGCACTCGCGGCAGGTGGCACCTTCAGCTTCACGCCCGAGCCCGACGAGGAGGACATCCTCCCCGGTGAGCGTGGCATCGACGATCTCGACATCGCAGCCGACGATGAGACCGTCCCCACCCGCTGACCGCCCGACCCAACCCGAACGACCCACCGCTAGGAAGGGAATCCGCACGCCAATGGCCGTTGAGAAACCGATCACGCCCGCCATGGTCAAGGAGCTCCGTGAGCGCACCGGCGCGGGCATCATGGACTGCAAGCGCGCGCTCGAGGCCTCGGACGGTGACCTCGAGAAGGCCCAGGCATGGCTCCGCGAGAAGGGCGTCGCGCGTGCGGCCGGCAAGGCCGGTCGTGAAGCGCGCGAGGGCGTCGTGTCGAGCTACATCCACACGGGCGGACGGGTCGGCGTGCTCGTGGAGGTCAACAGCGAGACCGACTTCGTCGCACGCAACGACGATTTCCAGAAGCTCGTGCGCGACATCGCCATGCAGATCGCCGGGCTCGCGCCGGACTACACCACGGTCGAGGCAATCCCGGCCGAGGTCGTGGAGGGCAAAAGGGCCGAGCTGCTCGCCGACGAGTCGGTGCAGAAGAAACCGGAGAACATCCGCGCACAGATCGTGGATGGGCAGCTCAAGAAGTGGTACCAGCAGGTGGTCCTCTACGAGCAGCCGTTCCGTGACACCGACCACACGGTCGGCCAGCTGATCACGGATGCGATCGCGCGCATCGGCGAGAACATCCGCGTGCGACGCTTCACCCGCTACGCGCTCGGGGAGGAAGTGTGAGCGACACGATCACCGCGAGATCTGACGCGCCGAACAGCGCGTCTGAAGCGTCCACGGCCACCTCGGCGGCGCCCGCTTCCGCAGAGCCCGCAACACCGCGCTACCGCCGGATCGTGCTCAAGATCTCCGGTGAGGCGCTGCTGGGTGGCCGCACGTACGGCGTCGACCCCGGCGTCTGCGCCTTCATCGCCGGCCAGGTGCGGGAGGTTCGCTCGGCAGGCGTCGAAATGGCGATCGTGGTCGGCGGCGGCAACATCTTCCGGGGCCTCGCGGCCTCTGCACGCGGCATGGACCGCGCCACCGGCGACTACATGGGAATGCTCGCCACAGTCATGAACGCGCTGGCGCTCCAGGATGCCCTTGAGAAAGCCGAGGTGCCGACCCGGGTCATGAGCGCCATCGGCATGAACGAGGTCGCGGAGCCGTACATCCGCCGCCGCGCGATGCGCCACCTCGAGAAGGGGCGTGTGGTGATCCTGGCCGCCGGCACGGGCAATCCCTACTTCACGACGGATACCGCGGCGGCGCTTCGTGCCGTCGAGATCGGCGCCGAGGTGCTGCTCAAAGCCACCAAAGTCGACGGCGTGTACACCGCCGATCCTGCGATCGACCCGAATGCGAAACGCCACGACGAGCTGACCTACAGCCAGGTCCTCAACGATCGGCTCCAGGTCCTCGACGCGACGGCGGTATCGCTGTGCATGGAGAATGACCTTCCGATCGTCGTCTTCGACATGAACCAGCCGGAAAACATCCGGCGCGTCGCGCTCGGCGAGAAGGTCGGAACGCTCATCCACGGAGGGGAGGAGGGCTGATGACAGACCAGGCCCGGCCCGCGCTCGAGGCCCGCATGGCCAAGGCCATTGAGGCCATGGAGCGCGACTTCCAGTCTGTTCGCACCGGCCGAGCGTCCACCTCGCTCGTGGAGCGCCTGCTGGTGGAGTACTACGGCACGCCGACGCCCCTCAACCAGCTCGCCAGCATCAGCGTTCCCGAGGCGCACCAGATCGTCATCCAGCCGTGGGATCGAAGTGTGCTCGGTGCGATCGAGAAGGCAATCCAGAAGAGCGACATCGGGTTGATGCCCAACGTCGACGGCGCCGTCGTGCGACTCAATATCCCGCCACTGACCGAGGAGCGTCGCAAAGACCTCGTCAAGGTCGTCCATCGACGCATGGAAGATGCGCGGGTCGAGATCCGCAATCACCGTCGCGATGCCTTCGAGGAGACCCGTCGCCAGGAGCGAGACGGCGAGCTCGGCAGCGACGAGGCGCGGCGGGACCAGGAGCGCATCGAGAAGACCACCCACGAGTGGATAGAGGAAGTCGATCGCGTGGGCAAGGCCAAGGAGCAGGAGATCATGGAGGTCTAGTGGCGGCGCCCTTGGCCACCCTGCCACGTTCCGGCGCGATCCAGGCGGATGCCGCCGCGGCCTCCGACGAGCGCGAGGACCTGATCCCGCGCCACGTGGCCATCATCATGGACGGCAACCGCCGCTGGGCGCGCGAGCGCGGCGTGCCCGATGCGCAGGGGCACGCGGCCGGCGTCGAGGCGATTCGGCCAATCGTCGAGCACGCGCAGGGACGCGGCGTGCAGGTCCTCTCCATCTACGCCTTCAGCCGCGAGAACTGGGCACGCGAACGCGACGAGGTCGAGACGCTCTTCTCATTGCTCGACTCCGCCATCCGCGATTACACGCCGGACCTGGTTCGCCAGGGGGTCCGCGTGCAGCTCCTCGGCCGCATCGACGAGCTGTCCGGGGACATCCGCGCCTCGATCGAGGAGGCGCTGGCGGCCACGTCGGCCGGCACGCGGATGACGCTGAACGTCTGCTTCAACTACTCGGGCCGCTCGGAGATCGTGGATGCGGTCCGGCAGTGCATCGCCGACGGACTCTCGGGCGGCGATCTGACGGAGGAGGCGCTTGCTGCTCGACTCTATGCCGCTGACCTTCCGGACCCCGACCTGCTGATCCGGACCGGCGGCGACCAGCGGGTCAGCAACTTCCTGCTCTGGCAGGCGGCCTACGCCGAGCTCTACTTCTGCGACCTCTACTGGCCCGACTTCGACCCCGCTGCCTTCGACGCGGCACTGGCCGAGTACGCTCGCCGCTCCCGTCGATTCGGCCGCTGACGGCCCGCCCATGCGGGAGCGCGGAATCGGCGCGGCGATCCTCGTTCCGGTCGTCGTCGTCGTCTTCCTGCTCGGTCAGCCCTGGTTGACCCTGGGCGTGGCGGCCCTCGCGGCGGTCGCGGCGGTCGAAGCGACGCGGCTGCTGAGGAGCGCCGGGCTGCAGGTGGCGGCGTGGATCATCCTGATCGGCGTTCCGCTGGTGGTGCTCGGCGCTCTGGTTGCCAGGCCTCGCGTCGACATTGCCGTGATTTACCTCGTGGCGATCGTCGTGGTCGGCGCCATCGCGGCGTTTCGAGTCACGGACGCCACCCACGGCTTCACGGCCTGGATGGCCACCACCTTCGCGGCCGTCTACGTGGCACTCCTTGCCTTTGTGCCCGGGATCCTGGCCGTGGCGCCGGATGTGCCGGGGACGGCAGCGCTCGGTGGTGTCCTGGACTCGGGCCGTCTCTGGCTGCTGCTGCTGGTGCTGACCGTGTGGAGCTTCGATACGGCCGCCTACCTCACGGGACGTGCCTTCGGACGCGGCAGCTTCCTCGCCCACATTTCGCCGAGCAAGACCTGGTCCGGCGTGATTGGCGGGACGGTTGCGGCGGCAATCGTGTGCGCCCTGCTTGCGTGGGCGCTCGGCCAGCATCCCCTCGGCGGCCTGCTGCTGGGCCTGCTCATCGCGGTGACCGCCCAGGCCGGCGACGTGGCGGAATCGATGCTGAAGCGCGCGGCAGGTGCCAAGGACTCGGGGAACCTGATCCCGGGCCACGGCGGCGTTCTCGATCGCGTCGACTCGTTCCTGTTCGCTGCGCCTGTGCTCTACGTCGTCCTTGCCTGGTTCCCCATGCTGAGCACGGGCTCGCCGGTATGAAGGACCACGGGAAAACGCCGATCCGGGTCGCACTGCTCGGATCGACGGGGTCGATCGGCCGCCAGGCGCTCGACGTGCTGACCTCGGCCAGGGACCGGTTCGAGATCGTGGCCATGGCCGCGGGGAGTGACTCGGCCACGTTCGCGGCCCAGCTGGCCCGAGTGAGCCCGCGCACGGCCGCCCTGGCGGACGAGGTCGCCGCGGCCACGCTCGACCTGCCGCGTGGGACCAGGCTGGAACGAGCGCCCGACGCACTGGAGCAGTTCGCCACGCGCGACGACGTGGACCTGGTGGTGGTCGCCACCGGCGGGATCGTCAGCCTTCGCCCGGTACTGGCGGCGCTCGCGGCCGGCAAGGTGGTGGCCACGGCCAACAAGGAAACGCTGGTGGCGGGCGGTCACCTGGTGATGCCGCTCGCCCGCGCGCTTGCCGCGCGCGCGGCCGATTCCGGGGAGCGCAACAGGGCAAGCCCTCTGGCCTGGCTCCGCCCCATCGACTCCGAGCACTCCGCCATCTGGCAGTGCCTCGCCGGCGAGGAGCTCCCGGAGGTGCAGCGGCTGATCCTGACCGCGTCGGGCGGCCCGTTCCGCACCTGGCCGGCTGCCAGGATCGCGGTCGCGACGCCCCAGGATGCCCTGGCGCACCCTAACTGGTCGATGGGTTCGAAGATCACGATCGATTCTGCATCCCTCATGAACAAGGGCCTGGAGGTCATCGAGGCACACTGGCTGTACGATGTCGAGTACGCCCGTATCGACGTGCTCATCCATCCACAGAGCGTGATTCACTCGCTCGTGGAGTTCGTCGACGGCTCCCTCAAGGCACAACTCGGACTTCCCGACATGC
>JBBSGX010000051.1:0-13200 GCA_038253685.1 Candidatus Limnocylindrales bacterium
GACCCAGGTGGCAATTGCACCGGCGATGGCGCCCCGGACGAGGGCGCTCAAGCCGGTGTATCCGCGGTCATTCGTTGAGGTCTGCGATCTGCCTCAGGGTTCAGCGGTGCTCCCCGGTGGTTGAATCCTGGGGATCGACGCTGGTGCGGTCCCGTGCCGTCGATGTTCCGGTGGGACGGCCAGTGGCTCCGTGATCGCCGGTGTCCTGGCGCCCTGCCTCCTTATCACCCTCTCCGATCTCTTCGCCGCGACGGGTGAGGCTTTCGCTCTCGACGCCTTGATCGACCGGTGAGTCGGGCTTGTTCTCGTCCACGACCGTCCTCCGTAATCTATGGGTTCGGCGGCGTTCAAAGGGCCATGCCGTATACAGGTTGTACACGTCCACGTGTTGCGGACCATGCATTGACTGCGACCTTGCGTGTGACGGGCTCCTTACAGCGCGGAGCCGTCGGTCCCCTCTCCGTCGACCCGATCAGCCGGGATCCAGACGCGATCGAGCGTGCAGCCGATGGTGGCGCCGCGCTCTATGGTCGGGGGCCCGATGACCCGCAGCGCAAGGCTGCCTGCGGGCGTGGACAGTTGGTAGTCCGTGTGCGTCCCGCGAAAGGCCACGCCATCGACCTGGGCCTGGAGATCCCCGCCCACATGCACCCAGTCCGGCCGGAGAATCGCCTGGACCACCCCGCGTGGCGTGCCGTCGACGCCTCCAATGGCGACCACCTGGCTCGACCCGGCCACATCGATCCTCGCATGCCCATCCCGCAGGTCCTGGACCTGCACCGCGACCCTCGAGGCCGGTCCGGTGAGCCGCGCAGCCCACATGTCCACGGGGCGCTCATAGACGGCCGATGGGCTGCCCTCCTGGACCACCCGTCCGTCACGCACCAGAAGCACCCGATCGGCCAGGCCGAGCGCCTCGGCCGTGTCGTGCGTGGCGTAGATCGCCGCAGCCTCCGACCGTCGACGTTGTGCGGCAATGACCATCTGCAGCTGCTCACGGAGCTCAGCATCGAGATGCGCCGTCGGTTCGTCGAAGAGATACACGCCAGCTTCCCGCGCCAGGGCACGTCCCAGGCCGACACGCTGTTGCTCGCCGCCAGAGAGTTCAGCTGGCCGCCGCCCGGCCAGCTGGCCGATTCCGAGGCGTTCGAGAATGCTTGCGGCCTGCAAGTGCGCTTCGGCTGGACGGACACCGCGACGGCGCATCGGATAGGCCACCGTTTCGAGCACGGTGAGGTGCGGCCAGAGGGCATAGCTCTGGAACACGACGGCGACGTCGCGACGCTCCGGCGGCTCATGGCGCTGCCCGGTCGCAACCACGCGTCCACCCATCAGGATCTCCCCTGACCGGATCGGCACGAACCCCGCCAATGCAGACAAGATCGTGGTCTTGCCCGATCCCGAGGGCCCGAGCAACGCAACCATCTCGCCGCTCTGCACCTCGAGGTCGAGGCCCGAGACGACCATCGTCGAACCGTACCCGATGGTCACGTCACGACACTCAACCGCCGGATTCGTGGTCACGGTAACTCGCGATCACCCTGCTGGCGATGCCGGCCCTCATTGCGCCATCGCAGAAAGCCCAGCGGCGCCGCGGCAAGCACGACGATTCCGGTCAGCAGCACTGCCAGTGCTGCGGTGACGGTTGGATCGCCCAGCTGTTGCACGTTCAGGACCACGACCGCCAGGGTCGCGCTGCCCGGCCCGTACAGCAGACTGGACATGGTCAGCTCGTGCAGAGCGAACACGAACACGACAAGCCAGCCTGCGGCGATCGACGGCCAGAGAATCGGCCATGCGACGGAGCGCAGCGCATCGAGTGAGCCCGCGCCGCTTGCCCGTGCGGCCCGGAGCTGGTCCGCCGGCAGCCGATCGATCGAACCGGCCAACTGGCGATGGCCGAGGGCCCAGAACTTCGCCAGATAGGCAACCAGGATGATCGCGAGCGAGTCTCGCAGCCAGCCGCCGTAGGCAAGCAGCATCGCGACGGCCAGGGCCGAACCCGGGACTGCGAAGCTGATGGCGATCGCAGCGCCAAGCCAGCGCGAGCGACCACGAATCGCCGTGGCCGCCAGGGTCCCGAGCACGAGCACCAGAGTCGCGGCAGCCGTGGCGAGGAGAATGCTATGAGCCAGGCCAGTCAGGAATGGACTCTCGAGTGCATCTCCGAAGTTCGCGAGCGTCCAATTCGCCGGTACCGGCGGAAGTCCTGCGGCGCGCGTCAACGCGGTGAGCAGAAGCGCTCCAAGGGGGACGATTGCGGCGACGACGATAGCGCCGCCGAGCAGCATTGCGGTGATCCAGCCGCCTCGTCCGTCCACCCTGCCCCCAGCCGGCAGCGCGGTCCGGACCGCCGGGCGGCCAGCAAGGAGCAAGTCCGACGAACTGACGACCACCAGGGCCAGCGCGACGAGGCCCAGGGCCATCGTCGTTGCTCGAGCGAATGCGGCAGGGTCCGCGGACAGCGCGAGGTCCTGATAGATCCGCGTGGTGACCGTGGCGAAGCCAGCCGGGGTGCCGAGGACGGCCGGAACGCCGAACGCGTTCACCGCGAACACGAACACGATCATCGCGGCCGACAGCAGGGCCGGGCGCAGGAGCGGGAGCGTGACCGTCCGGAACGTCTCCCGGCTCCCGGCGCCGCTCGCGCGCGCGGCCCGCTCGAGATCCGGCTCGACGCGCGTTGCCAATGCCCCGGCGACGATCAGCCATACGATCGGCGTTGACGCGACCGTAAGTACCAGAATGATCCCGAGCGGCCCGTAGACACCCGGAAGGCTGAGGCCCGTCGCCTGGTCGAGAAGACCGTGTTGACCATAGGCGCGTGTCCATCCGTACGCACTCACGAACGGTGGCACCAGGAGTGGAAGCAGCAATCCCAGGCGCAGCGCGCGCCGGCCCGGGACCGTCGAGCGCTCCGTGACCAGAGCCGCGGACGTGCCCGCGATGACGGCGAGCAGCGCGACCAGGGCACTCGTCCAGAGACTGTTGAAGATGGCGCTCTGGGCCAGCGAGCCGGTCAGCGTCGCCGCGACCGACGCCAATCCGGTTTCCGTGGCAACCCCGATCAGTCGTGCGACCGGCCAGCCGATGAGCGCGACGACGAGGACGGCAAGTGCGATCCTCGCCGCGAGGCTGGCTCGCGCCCATTCAGCCACCGAAGATGGCGCGATACTCCGTGAGGAGCTTCTGCTGCTGCGCGAAGGCATCGCTCCACTTCGGGAAGACCTGCGGTCCGCCAGGCGCCGGGCCACCAGCCCCCGAACGCATGGGTTGCCAGCCCGTCTTGGCGATGGCCTGCTGGCCGGGATCCGAGAGGACGAACTCGACAAACGCTTCGGCCGATGACGGAGCCTGGCTCGCACCCACCACCCCGATCGGGCTGTACATCGCGATCGCTCCGTCCGTTGGCCACGCGAGTGCGACCGGCGAGCCCTTCGTGATCGCGGTCCGGGCCGAGTTGTCGAGGGTCATGCCGACCTTGAATCGGCCTTCCGCCACGCCTGCCGTGACCTCGTCGGGACTCTGGACCTGGACGGCGCCGTTGGTTTTCAGGGAACCGTAGAAGTCCATGCCAAGGTCGGGGTTCTGCGCGAAATAGGCGAGAGCCCCGAACGCGGAGCCGGCAAAGCCGGGATCCGGGATGCCGACGGCGCCCTTGTAGGCCGCATTGGCCAGGTCCTTCCAGGTCGCCGGCGCAGGTGTCACGGCGGTGCCGCTGATCATGACCATGTTCAGGAACCGCGTGCCCCAGTACGTGTCCGACCGATACGCGTCCCCGATGCCCGCAGCGCCTGCCGGTTGCCAGGAGAAAAGCAGGCCCTGCGCCGCGTACGCCTGGATGGAGAGCGGGTCGGTGAGCCACAGGACGTCTCCGCGGATCCTGCCGTCCCGAAGCTCCGACGCGATCCGCGCTGCAAGCTCACCTGTAGGAGCTCGGAATACGTCCACGCTGACGCCGGGATGGGCGCTCTTGAACCCGGCGACGACGGCGTCCACCGTTGCCTGGGTGACCGAGGTGTAAAGCGTGATCCCGCCTGACGACTGGGACGACTGCGGCGCCCCTGGAGATCCCAATGACAACGCTGGCTGCGATGCACCGGGTGCCGAGGAAGAAGGGCCGACTGCCGCGCCACTGCAGGCGCACACGAGAACGGCCACGAGGCCGAGTGACAACCGAGCAGGAGATAGGGTGAAACGACGACCGCGACGGGCCCTCGTCGACGAGGTGTCCATTGTGGCGCTCCATGTGGCGAGCGGACGACATCGGGACCATTGCGGCGGTCCCGGCTTCCACGCTTGCTTAAGCGTGCGGAGTTCTTGCTATTGGGTCTGGCTTATCCCCCCAACACGGATTCAGCCGATCGCATTGCGCGGTCCGCTGTGTACAACGCGCCGATTCGTGATCTCGAACTGGCGCATCGTCGAGCGTTGCAGGAGATGGAGCTGGCGCCGGCTCAAGCGGTCGCATACCCAGCCCCAATGGAGTGATACCCAGTCGCCTGGCCGAAAGGCTTCGAGGAAGCCCAGGCCTTCGATCGACCGGCGCGCCACCTCCAGCCGTCGCTCTCCGAGACCGATGTCACCGCCGTCGTACGTCACCGGTCGCGACAGCACCGTTACCTGGTCCCCTTCAGTGGAGACAACCTGTCCCCATCGGATTCGGCACTTGTCGAGGTGTTCCAGTGGTGTCTCGGCACGGCCGGTCCGGAGCAGGCCCACCCACGGGTACACGCCGAACACGTGGAACGCGTGGCTCGGCACGGCCCCTGCCGGAATGGCCTCCGCCATGTAGCCCCAACCTTTGCCGGCTCGCCGCCTGAAACGCTCCATGAGAGCGTTGCCGAAGCGGGCCATGTCGATGGTGTCGAGCAGCTCGCCACCCAGCCAATAGGCTTCCACGACCCGCCGATCCAGCGGCGCACGGATCCCGGTGGCTGCGGCGATGAACTCGAGATACGGCCAGGCGCCAGAGAAGCCCTGCGCGAGCTGGACGAGCCCGGTGTCGACGGCTCCAGCCGCCCCGTACTGAAGCAATCCCTGGTGATCGGTGGTGCCGCAATACCCCAACTCGTTCGGTGGGTAGGCATACCTCGCGAAGAGGATTGCGCCGCTCGTCGCCGTGTCGAGTGATCCTTCTGTCTCGGCTGTTTGTTCAGGGGGCAACCGGTGCGCATCCGTCAGTGCGGGCGCCGACATGTTCGCGTCCATCAACGGGTTCATGAAGGCTTCCCCCCGAAAGCTTCCGGCCCGGCCGGGTTGGTCTCGAACATGAGTGCAAAGGGGGCGTCGTCAAGTTCCCCCTCGCCCAGGACCGCGAGCGTTGAACGGGCGTCACGGACCTCCTCCTCGGTCATCTTCTGGAGCGCGAATCCCAGGTGGATGAGGATCCAGTCGCCGGGCGCGGCAGGATCCTCATCCAGCAGCGCCATGTTGATGTTGCGGACCACGCCTTCCACGTCGACCCGGGCAAGGTCCGGATGCTCGTCACTCAGCCCGACCACCTGGCCGGGAATCCCAAGGCACATTCCCTCCTCCCTCCTCAGTTCGTGGGGAGGCCAACGGTTTCTGGTTCGCGCGCGCGATACTCGATCGACTCGAGGAGCAGCTCATCGCCGCCCGCGTAGTCCATCGTTGCCCCGCCGCAGTCCTGACAGACGAGCACCATCTCGCCGGACTCCGAATGGCCGCACTTCGCGCAGGTACTGACGACCGGCATCTGCACCAGCTCGAGCTTCGCGCCATCGACCACCGTGCCGGCGCCCACCATCTCGAACGCCTGCTCCATCGGCCCCTGGCTCGCCCGGTGCAGGGTCCCGATCCGGACCTTGACGCGAGCCACCGGTCGATCTCCTGCCCGAGCGCGGACCGCGTCGACGATGCCTTCCACCAACCCGACTTCGTGCATGACCGCCTCCTCCTTGCCCGCTCGGTAACTACATCTTTCGAATGCGCCTGTAGCGTTGGATGTCGCCCCAGCTGAGGAACAGCGCGATCAACACGATGACCACGCGATGGCCAGAAGGATGAGCAGGATCTCCATCGGGTCTCCCTTCGCCTCCGGCGGGCCTACATGGCCCGCATCTTGAGATAGCGGACGATGTCGTTGTAGCTGAGCGCGACGGCAAGCCCGGTCGCCGCGAGCATTGCCAGCAGTACGAGTCGAAGTGCGATCATCTCTGGGTCTCCATTTCAGCCTGCGGATGCCATCAGGTCAGATGATGCCACTCCCTCTCGATCACCGAGCAGGTCGAGAACAAGGGCAACTGCCTCGTCGATCGCCCCCTGAACAGGCTCGCTGAGGCCCATGTTCTCGTCGAGTGTCCCGGGCTCGCAACCCACGATCACCGTCGGAATCGGGCCACCACCGATCGACGCGAGGTAAGCGAACACGGCCATCGGGTCCATGCCGTGAGCGTCGGGGAGCGCGCCGGTCGAGCGCACCTCGTCCGGTCGGAGCACGTAGATCGTTCCGGGGCGACCACCGCGTGAGATGGCATCGATGAGGATCAGCCGGTCATAGCCTTCCAGCAGCTCGAACGCAAGGTGGATCCCGCGGATCCCGAAGTCGGAGACGGTGACGCCGTCAGGCATCGGAAGGGCGCTGAGGCGTCTCACGACCTCAACGCCGAAGGCATCATCGGAAAGGAAGATGTTGCCGATGCCGGCAACGAGCGTTTTACTCATCGGTCGGCCAGCGATCGCGACGAGGCCTCGAGGAAGACCGGCTGCGGCCCGCCGTGCGAGGGAGCCGCAGCAAGGGGCTCCAGCTCTTCCGGAGCGAAGTAGAAGAAGCGGCCCGAGGCGCGATGCAGGTCGGTCGCCGGATCGTCGTCGATGGTCACGGCCACGTGGGTATCGTCGTCGACGCTTTCGTAGATCGCCTCGACGGTCGCGATCCGTCCGACCATGAAGGCGTCCATGGAGTCGGCGCGCCGGTTCGGCCGGAGTCGCACGGATGCGCCCTTCGAGATCATGATGCCGCCAATTTCGATCGCGGCCCGGTCGGGAGCCACGCGAGCCTCGGGCTGCCAGACCGACGCCGGCAGCTCGACGCGATCGTCCTTTGGCTCGCGGAACGTCGGCCAGTCCGGCTCGTCAGGCGACCAGGGCTGGATCGCGACAGCCGGGTCGACGGCCACGTCCTGCCGGATCTGGTGGTTCGGCGTCTCCCTCAGGTAGCGGATGGCGCCGTGAAGCCGATCGAGCATCTCGGCGGGCATGTTGTCCGCCGCATCGATGATCGCTCGTGCCCGTGGGTCGGTCGCGCGAGCTGCCTTCTTCTCCTCATCGCTCATGGTCATGATCCGGAGCGTGAGGATCTCGTCGATCTCCGTCGAGTCGAACAGATCCCCCTGGCTTTCGGGTGCGATGGCCGGGTAGTCGTACAGGATGATCGGCGACGAGAGCAGGAGATCGTGGCTCCCCTGCTCGCCCGCCAGGACAGGCCAGGTATGGAGATTCGTGCAGCTCTTCGCCGTGTCTGCCGCCTCGGCAGGCGGGTTGATGAGCGAGAGGAAGGACCCGTTCCGCACGGCCATCAGCGTGTGGCAGCCGAGCAGGGACTGCCGAAGGGCTTGAGCGCGAGTCGCAACCTCATCGCCCGAGACGGTTGTGTTCTCCACGCGCACGCGCAGCTGGACGAGCCCCGCGATCCGTTGTGCGCCCAACCGCAGGAGGCCTTCGATTGGCCAGCGCGTACGGACGATGCGCCCGATCGGCTCTCCGTCAGCGCCCAGCACGTCTTCGGTCTCGCGGGCACCGGCGACGCTGAACGGGACCGTGCGCTCAGCAGCACACAGCTCGGCCAGGAGGACATCGCTCTCGTCGACGTTGCGCTCCACGGCTTCTTCCCAGGGCACCACCCTCTCACCCGCGACTTCCAGCGTGGAGACCGCCGTGAAGCCTTCTTCAGTGCCCGCGTCGATCACCTCGACGGACCTCGCCTGCAGCTGGAGAAATCGAACGCGGACCTCGATCGTCGCGTCCGCCGCGGCATCGAGGAGACACTCGGTCTGCATCTCCCATGCCTCCGAGCCATCGGCCAGGCTGAAGTCCTGCGGCGCGACCACGCCGAACTGGAAGCGAACCCGGTTCTTGTCCGACCCAGCGTGATACGGATACAGCAGGTAGCCCTCGTAGAGGACGGCGTCGGCGATCTTCTGGACCGTCGAGAACGTCATACGGGCTCTCGCTCATCGGCACCGGCTCGCTGGAGCAGGACGTCGATGGTTTCCTCCCACGTCGTCAGGACCTCACGCCCACGGAACCGGTGGAGCGCGTCGAAGGTGTCCCGGCGCAGCCGGATCCAGCCGCTGTCCGGGAAGTACATGTTCATGAGGTCGCGCCAGACGCTGACCGGAAGCCGGTAGCTCGCCTCCTGGTTCCAACCGATCTGGTCGACCGAGAAGCCGTTCTCCCCTTTGGCGAACACGGAGCCGCTGAACTGGAGCAGCAGCGGGATCTCGCCATCGTCGAGGGCGTGGAAGTACTTCGACGCGGCCACCTCGAAGTCGTAGCTGCACGCGACCGGGACGTCGATCTCGACCGCGCCATCAAAGGCCGGCACCATCGCCGCGACGTGGGTCCACAGCATCGTGCGGAGCGTCTCGCCCCAGCGCGCCGGCTCGCCGTACAGCTCGTAGAGCCGATCCTCTTCCGCGGCGCTGTAGTGACGGCGCTGGGCCTCGATCTGGATCTGGATGCGCAATCCGATGGCATGGATGCTGGCCTGACCGGCATCGCGGATCGCGACCCTGATCATCAACGTCGGGACCGCGGCATACGGCTCCGCGCGAGCGCCGACGATCTGGAAACGCAGATCACTCATGACTCGATCCTGCGGCGGGGCGGCCGGCTCCGATCGGTCAGCGCGTCGAAGAAGGACTCAATCTCGCGCCATACCTCCTCGCCGCCATCGAAGCCCTTCCAGTACCGGCGGATCATCCCGACCAGCTGATAGCAGGAGTCGATCGGGACGACGTAGCAACGCTGGGCGGCGTCGCGCGGTCGGTACACCAGCAGTGCCTGGACGTCGGGCAGCATCGCACCGACAACCGAGTTGGCCTGAACGAGCTCATCCCAGGTCTCGAGTGGCAGCAGGGACTCGGTTGCTCCGGCGGGGCTCGGGTAGAACGCGACCGCGCGTCCGAGGTCGGATTGATGGAAGAAGAACGCCATCCCGACCGGGATCTGCAGCGCATCCCACTGGCCGTTCGTCAGCCGGAACTCCGGGTCAAGCGTCACGTCGTCCGGGACGGCTCGGTATTTGCCTCCGGCGGCTCCGTCAGCCGCGAACAGCAGGTAGCAACCCCGGCATGCGCACATCAGGCTTCGCGTCTCGATGTTCACGACGTGCGGATGCTCTTCGTACACGAGCTCCGTGCAGAACTCGCAGCGCTCGCCGGGGACGGCTCGTTGGCGCGGCTCGAGAAAGCGGCGCAGGTTGGGCGCGATGGCCGGAGTGGTTTCGGCACGCGGGGCGAGGAAGCGCCCCAACCCGCCAACCGGGGCCGAGCCGCCGTTCGTCCGTTCTCTCACGGCTCGGCCCTCAGGCCGACGCGATCGTGGCCGTCGTCATCAGGCCCGGGACCATGCCGTCCGTCGCCACGGGGACGATCGGCGCCGGCACGGCGATCCGGATCGAGCCGCCTTCCGTCAGCAGAGGCAAAGGCTCCAGGTGGAACATTCCGTCCCCGACCGATCTCCCGGCCAGACGAACGTCGAACTTGTGGCCGCACGTGTGGCATGTCAGCAGGTTGTCGGCGAGGCGCCCGTTCTCGAGCACGGAACGGCAGTTCGGACAGCGATCCCGATATGCGTAGAGGTCGTTGCCGGCACGGCAGAGCAGCACGCGCATACCTGCGAGGTCGACAGCACCCAAACCGGACGGTCCGGGGCGAACGCTCGCATCGAGCGTCATCCACTCGCTTCTCGTCGGGCTGACGGATTGGGAGCCGGGGGACGTTTCGGGCTGCCCGCCACGTCGCGGCCCCAGCTGGATGAGAGGGGCCTGTGGCTCGGGCTGGACGTCGACGGCCTGGATGCGGGAGATCTCGGGCGCCGCTTCGAGAATCGCCTTCTCGATGGCATAGCTGAGCGTAACGGTCGAGGACGGACAGCTCGAACAGCTGCCCTCCATGCGGAGCCGGACAACATCACCCTCGATCCCGAGGATCTCGACGTCGCCCCCGTGCGAGCCGAGGTACGGCCGAACCCTGTCGAGCGCGTCCTGCACCCGCGTCTCGAGGTCAACCGGATGAAGGTCATGGATGACGAGGAGGCCGCTGACGAGCTCGTCCTTGACGAGCCTGTCCAGAAGCTCACCTTCGAGCAGGCCCGCCTCGTCGGCGATCTCCATCATCCGGCGAATCCCGGCTCCGTAGAACTGCATCAGCAGGCTGACGAGGTCCTCGGTGCGCTCGGCGATGCGTGGATCGGAATGGTTGCCGATGTCCGTGAGCAACGAGCCCACGCGCTCGGCGACCCTGCGAGCGTCGAGCTCCTCGACGCCGCTCATGCCGCCCTCCTGAGCCCCGGTCAGGAGGGCGCTATCCGGGCTGGCTACCGTCACGTCTGCTCCAGCCCGGCTGGCGAGTGATGACGCTCCAGCACGATGCCGCTGCCGTCGTACATGTGGACGCCGCACGGCAGGCACGGATCGAAGCTGCGGACGGTCCGCATGATGTCGATGCCCTTGAAATGCTCCCGGTCGTTCTCCTCGAAGATCTGCAGACCCTCGACGGCATTCTCGTACGGTCCCGGTGTCCCGAACTTGTCCCGCGGGCTGGCGTTCCACGGGGTCGGCGGATACGGATGGTAGTTCGCGATCTTCCCGCCGCGGATGACCATGTGATGGGACAGGACGCCACGGACGGCCTCCGTGAACCCGACGCCGATCGCCTCGTCCGGGACCTTGAACGGGGTCCAGGTCTTGGTGTGACCAGCGCGGACCTCGGCCAGCGCCTTCTCGATGAAGTGAAGCGCGCAGGCGGCAGCGTAGGCCTGGAAGTAGGTCCGCGCCCGGTTCCGCTCGATCGTGTTGCTCCACTGCGGGATCTTCCACTCGAACGACTTCTCCGGCAGGAGCGCCGTTCGTGGGAAGTTGATCTGGACGCTGTGGCCCGTAGCCTTGACGAAGCCGATGTCGACGAGACCCGACAGCGCTGTCGACCAAAGCCTCGCTAGCGGACCGCCGCCGGTATCGAGCGGGAGGTGCTTGTTGTCTCCGGGCTCGTCCTCGTGGTACCAGCGCGGCGACATCACCCAGCTGTACTTGCCGTCGAAGTCGCGCTTCTGGGGCGCCGGGATGGTGCTCTGGTTCCATGGGTGATCCATGGACACCGGATTGCCGAGCGGATCCTTGTCGACGAACCGCTCCTGGTCCTGCCACTCCTGATAGAACGAGCTGCCGAGCAGGATACGGATGCCGAGATTGATCTTGACCAGATCATTGGTGATGAGCTTGCCGTCGACCACGACGCCCGGCGTTACGTACATCGCGCGGCCCCAGGCAGTCATGTCCTTGTATTCGAAGTTGCATACATCTGGGTCATTGAAGGCGCCCCAGCAATTGAGGAGGATCCGCCGATTGCCGACCTGCTCGTAGCCGGGCATCGCCTCGTAGAAGAAGTCGAACAAGTCGTCATGCATCGGCACGACCCGCTTCATGAATTCCACGAAGCGCATGAGCCGGATGTAGTAGTCGGTGAACAGCTGGATCGTGGCCGTCGTGCCAACACCCCCCGGGTAGAGGGTGGAGGGATGGACGTGCCGGCCCTCCATCAGGGAGAACATCTCGCGGGCGTGGCGGCTGACCTGGAGGGCCTCGCGATAGAACGCACCCTCGAACGGGTTGAGGGAGCGCATGATGTCGCCGATCGTCCGGTAACCGTGCTCGGCCGCGTGGGGCGCCTCGGTCTTGTTGGCCTTCTCGAGGACGCCGGGGTTCGTCTCGCCGACCATCCGCTCGCAGAAGTCGACCCCGACCAGGTTCTCCTGGAAGATGGTGTGGTCGAACATGAACTCGGCCGCCTCGCCGAGGTTGATGATCCATTCACCGAGGTGGGGCGGCACGACCCTGTAGGCCATGTTCTGGTTGTAAACCGAGCACGTCGCGTGGTTGTCGCCGCAGATCCCGCAGATCCGACTCGTGATGAAGTGCGCGTCCCGCGGGTCCTTGCCCTTCATGAAGATGCTGTAGCCGCGGAAGATCGACGACGTGCTCTTGCACTCGACGACGGTCTTGTTGCCCCAGTCGATCTTGGTGTAGATGCCGAGGCTGCCGACGATCCTTGTGATCGGGTCCCAGTGCATCTCGACGAGGTTTTCGGTTCCTGCAGCTGATCTACCTGGAGCGGCGGTCGCCATCGTGCTACTCCTCCTGGGGCGGGACCGGGCAGCCGATCAGCGGTCGGCCGGGGGTCAACGGATGGACGCGTGCGTCCCAGAAATCACGACCACGGGCGCTGATAGCCAGTCGCGAGATCCTTCCCGGTACGGCGCCACTTGGGTTCCTTGTCCACGGTCTTGGTGGTCATGCTGCGCAGGCCGCGGATGACGTTCCCGTATGGGCCGATGGCCGTGGTGGAGACGCGCCCTCCAGGCGGCTCATCCATGAACGGCATGAACTTGTCCGGGAAGCCGGGCATCGTGCAGCCGATACAGATCCCACCAACATTCGGGCAGCCGCCCACGCCGTTCATCCAACCACGCTTCGGCACGTTGCACTTGACGACGGGACCCCAGCAGCCGAGCTTCACGATGCATTTCGGCGAGCCGTACTCGGTGGCGAAGTCGCCCTGCTCGTAGTAGCCGGCCCGGTCGCAGCCCTCGTGGACCGTCGCACCGAACAGCCACGTCGGGCGCAGCGCCTCGTCGAGCGGGATCATCGGTGCCGCGCCGGCCGCCTGGTAGAGGAGATAGAGCAGGGTCTCGGAGAAGTTGTCAGGGTGCGTCGGGCAGCCCGGAATGCAGACGATCGGGATGCCAGCCTTCGACTTCCAGTCCCAGCCGAGATAGTCGGGGACACCCATGGCGCCTGTTGGATTGCCGGCCATGGCGTGGATGCCGCCGTACGTGGCGCAGGTACCCGCCGCGACGATCGCCAGAGCCTTCGGGGCGAGCCGATCGAGCCACTCGCTGGTCGTCATTGGCTGGCCGGTTGCGGGATTGTTCCCGAACCCGCACCAGTAGCCTTCC
>JBBSGX010000052.1:0-12926 GCA_038253685.1 Candidatus Limnocylindrales bacterium
CTGCTCGAAGGCGTCCTTGACGAAGTCGTGCGCGCCGACCGACACACCGCCGCTCGCGATGACGATCTCGGCCTCGGCGATTCCCACGCGGAGGCGCGCGGCCACCTCGTCCAGTCGATCAGCGGCGATGCCCAGCGAGACCGCCTCGGCACCGGCATCCGTCGCCTGTGCCGCCAGCCCGACCGAGTTGCTGTCATGGATCTGTGCCGGGCCAATTGGCTCGCCGGCCGGGACCAGCTCGTCGCCTGTGCCGAGGATCGCTACGCGCGGCAGCCGGTGAACCGATACGTCCCCATGGCCGGCTGCGGCCGCGACGGCCAAGCTGGCCGGTCGTAGTGCCGCACCAGGTTCGAGCAGTCGATCGCCCATGCGCAGGTCGCTGCCCGCTCGTCGGATGTGCGCTCCAGCCTCGGCGGGCCGGCAGATCCGCACGCCGGCGGGCCGCTCGGCAATACCCGGCGACGCATCCGTGTCCTCGACCGGGACCACGGCATCGGCGCCGGGGGGAAGCATTCCGCCCGTGAGGATCCGAACTGCTGTGCCAGGTTCGACGGTCGTGGTCGGCACGTGGCCGGCGGCCACCTCCCCGACCACCCGGAGGCGGACCGGCGCCTCGTTCGAGGCACCGACGACATCCTCGGCGCGGACCGCGAACCCATCCATGGCGCTGTTGTCCCATGGGGGGAGCGTCACCAGCGCGAGCACCGGCTCAGCGAGAACCCGCCCGAGCCCTTCCGCAAGCGCGACCCGCTCGACGCCCAGGGGCTCGACGCCAGTCAGCATCCGTTCGCGCGCCTCCTCGAGGCGCAGCAGCGTCATGGGGTCCCCGTTCCGGCGCGGAGTCGGGCCCGAGCCTGCACCGCACGCAGCAGCCCGTCACGCGTGAGCATCCCAAGGAGATGGCGCTTGTCGTCCACGGCCACCACCGGGATGGCCGACGCACCGCTCTGTTCGAAGCGGTTCACGGCTTCGAGGATCGGCTGTGGCTCCGTGAGGGTCAGGATCTGGTCGTCGTGGCTCATGACCTCACCGACCCGCGTCGTCGTCCACTGGCTCCGCGGCACACCGCGGATCTGGCGGATGTCGATCGTGCCCACCAGCTTGCCGTCCGCCACGACCGCGTAGAAGCCGGTTTCGCCGCTCATGAGGTGCTGCTCCGCCAGCGTGTCGAGCGTCAGATTGGGATTGACTACGGGAACGTCGCTCTCCATCACGTCCCGGACGCTGATGCCCTCGACGAGCTGCTCGAGCGCGACGCGCCGGTAGCTGAACGACGCTGCCCGGTTCAGGAACCAGCCGATCAGCACGAGCCAGATTCCGTTGACCAGGTCGACCATCGAGATGAACAGGCCGGCAAGCACGACCAGGTAGCCGAAGAAGCGTCCGATGATCGTCGCGATCCGCGTGGCGCGCATGAAGTTCTTCATGGTTCCCCACAGAACGGCCCGCAGGAGGCGGCCGCCATCCATGGGGAATGCCGGGATGAGGTTGAAGGCGCACAGCAGGAGGTTGCTGATCCCCAGCCAGAAGGACGCCCAGTAGATGACCGCCGCGAACTCGCCGGTGAGGCCTCGCACTGGCACCGAAACTGCCAGCAGGATCGCTCCGAGAACGCCGCTCGTGAGAGGACCCGCACCGGCGATGAGTGCCTCGGTCAACGCGTTCGGGGCCTCCTGTTCCATCGACGCCGCCCCGCCGAAGATGAACAGTGTGATCTCGTCGATGCGAACGCCGCGCCTGCGCCCGACGATGGCGTGCGCAAGCTCATGGGCGACCACCGAAGCAAAGAAGAGTGCCGCCACGATCACCGCCACGACCCAGCGCGAGACTGTTCCGAGTGCTTCCCCTGTGGCGGACTCGCTCATGCTTGCGAGCGATACCACGACCAGCGCGAAGATCACGAACCAGCTCGGATGCACCATGATCCGGACACCCGCGATCGTGGCCAGCCTGACGCCGCGACCCATCACCGTTCGAGTCGCGCGTCCGCGGTCGTGATGGCGCGGCGCCGGCTGAACCACCAGGTGAGCGTCGCCAGGCCGACGGCGATCGCTCCCAGAGATGCGGCGGCGATCTCCCAGAACGCGTAGGGATAGAGGCGCACCAGCTGGCTCGTGGCAGGATCGAAGGCCCAGTTGCCGCCGGGGAAGAAGATCCGGTGGAAGAGCTCGAACGCCGGCTCGAAGGCGAAGAACCCGATTACGCCCCCCACGACCACGCCGATGGCGAGGCCACCGGCCCCACGCCGCACCAGCCGCCACGCACCTGCGCGATCCCGGTTCATCGCCAGGTTGGCGACGACGAGGGCAGCCGACAGCAGGGCGAGGGCAAGGAAGGCGTACAGGAGCATCCGGGCGTCGCGCATGTGGGCCGCCTCTGCGGTCGTGAAGAGCGGGCCGCCGCCGGGCGCGGTGACAGCGAAATCGCCGCCAGCCACCAGGTCGTGGACCGTCGCGTCGGATAGCTGGTGCGTCGCCTGCGACGTGGTTCCGAGCCAGGCCGCCGAATCTGCCGCCTCGAGCGCCAGGTGGATGAACCACGGGGTCAGGAGAGGCAGCAGGGCGATCGCCAGGATCGTGATGGCCGTGGCCGCGGGAACGAGGATGGATGTCAGCGAGAGCCGGCGCGAGCCGATCGCGGACGCGGGCGCCGAGGAAGCGCCGAGTGCCGTCATGGGCGGCATTGTGGCACGGGGTCCTTTACGGGCCCGCCGCTACTCCTCCTCGAGCGTCTTCGCCTGCTCCCACCAGCCTTCGACGGTGATGTCGGGGGGCGGCGGCTCGGTGCCCAGGACACGAGCCGAAGCGTGGAGGCGCTCCCGGAACTGGTCGAGGCTCAGGCTCACCAGCTGGGACAGGCCGACGATCCCCGCCTGCGTGAAGAGTGCCTGCTCCGCGAGCCCGAAGCTCGCGAGGTTCAGCAGAAGGGCCTCGTCGCGCCAGTCGTTGACGTCGTTGGTGGTCGCCTGGATCTGGTCCGCCAGCGTCTGGCGCCGCGTCGGCGTCTCCGAGACCTCCAGCAGGAGCCCCGTGGTGAAGATGCCCTGCCGCTCGAGCCGCTCGAGCTGGAGCAATGGTACGCGCTGGAGCTGTTCGATCGGAGGCACGCCCGAATGATACGCAAGGCGGACCCTGGGGGACGGCGGTCCGGCCCGACCCCATCGACGAGGCCGCTGGCGGACCCTCCGGTGGGGCTCTCCACGACGCCGCCGTGAGCGGTTTCCTTCCCTCGGCCACGCTCACCTTCTCCAGCCGCGCCGTGGCCGTCATCGTCGAGCCGGCGCGGGCGGCACCGTGAGGTCGTCCTGCCAGGTTTTCCACGATCGCCGAACGATCTGCCCTCGGATCCGGCGCGCAACCCCCGTGGGACCCCCCGTCAGCGCCTTCTGGTTGCGTGAATTCCCGTGATCAAGGAAGGAGCGAGTGAATCCGGTTGCTTATCGAGCGGGCAGGCCCCCAGGACGGCCGGCGGGCGTCGCGCCCAGCCCCGAAGCCATCCAGGCGCCGAGGGCGCCGGCGAGGGGCTGGACCGCGCCGACCCGCCAAAGCACTCCCTCAGGGGCGCATCCCGCTCCTTGCCCCGCCGCTCCGGCCACTCACCCCTCGGCGGGATCCCCCCAGATCGTGTAATGCCACCCCTTGTCGGCGGCCCCCGTCAACTCGACCATGACGTGCTTGACCTGCGTGTACTCCTCGAAGGAGTAGCTCGACATGTCCTTGCCAAAGCCGGATTGCCTGAAGCCGCCGTGCGGCATCTCGCTGGAGATCGGCAGATGGTCGTTGATCCAGACGCAACCAAAGTTGAGCGTGCGCGCGGCCTTCATGGCCTTGAAGATGTCCCGTGTCCAGACGGAGCTGGCAAGCCCGTATTTCGTGTCGTTGGCCTTCTCCAGCACCTCGTCCTCCGTGTCGAACGGCAGGACCGTGAGCACGGGCCCGAAGATCTCCTTCTGGACGCACTCCGAGGTCTGGTCCACGTCGGCGATCACCGTCGGCTGGAAGAATGCGCCATTGAGTCCGGGCACGGACGCCCGACCGCCGCCGGTCGTGATCCGGGCACCGGCCTGGCGAGCCCGCTCGACGAAGCCTTCGACCCGCTGCGCATGCGCCTCGCTGATGAGGCTGCCCATGTCTGTCGAGGCGTCCATCGGATCGCCCACGCGGACCGTCTCGACATACCCGGTGAGCCGCTTGAGGAAGCTCTCGTAGATCGGCCGCTCCACGTAGATGCGGGTCGCGGCCGTACAGTCCTGGCCTGCATTGACGAAGCCACCGGCCACGGCACCCCGCGCGGCGGCATCCTGGTCGGCGTCCGCGTAGACGATGAACGGCGCCTTGCCGCCGAGCTCCAGGTGCACGCGCTTGAGATTGCGCGACGCCAGCTCCTGGATCCGCCTCCCCGTATCCGAGTCGCCGGTCAACGAGACCAGGTCGATGTCCGGGTGCGCGGCGATCGCAGCGCCGACTTCGTCCCCGGGTCCGGTCACGATGTTCAGCACGCCGTCTGGCAATCCCGCCTCGGAGGCAAGCTCGCCGAGCTTGAGGGTCGTGAGTGGGGTGAGGCTGGCGGGCTTGAGCACGACCGAGTTGCCCGCCGCGAGCGCCGGCCCGATCTTCCAGATGGCCATCATGAACGGGTAGTTCCAGGGAGCGATCTGCCCGACGACCCCGATCGGCTCCCGGCGGACCATGCTGGTGTGGTCGGCGCTGTACTCGGACGCGGCCTTCCCCTCGAGATGACGAATTGCGGTCGCGAAGAAGCGCAGGTTGTCCGCCGAGAACGGGATGTCCGAATCGCGTCGCAGCTTCAGGGCCGTGCCGGTCTGGAGTGACTCGAGCTCGGCGATCTCCGGCGTGTGCTCGTCGATGAGATCCGCGAGCTTGTTGAGGATCGCCACCCGCTCGGGGATCCACTTGTTGCGCCAGCGGCCGTCGCGGAAGGCCTCACGCGCCGCCTTGACGGCGCGATCTACGTCCACGGCCGAACCCTTCGGGACACGCCCGACGAGCTCGCGGGTCGCGGGGCTTTTCACGTCGATCCACTCGCCGCCGGCAGCCTCGACCCACTCCCCTCCGATCAGCATCTTGAGTTGCGTGATGGTCTGCACGGCCATGCCTGGTGCTCCTCCTGGGCTTTGCCCCCTGAACGTCTCTTCTCTGCCTCTGCGTTCTCCGCCAAGTGTACGCGCCGCCGATTCGTGCGACCTTCGCGACAATGGCCACCGAGACCACCTCGAGGCCCTGACGGACGACCATGACTTCCAGCCTTCCGAGCGAGACCGCGACCCAGACCGACCACCTCACGGTGCCGCCGTCGACCGTGCCGGAGCCCGGCCTGGGTGTCTGGGCGCCGTCGCAACGGGCGCTCACTGCCGGGCTCGTGACCACGGTGACGCTCGTGGCCTTCGAGGCGCTGGCGGTCGGCACCGTGATGCCGCTCGTCGCGGGCGAACTGGGCGGCATCAGCCTGTACGGATGGGCCTTCAGCGGATTCTTTCTCGGCAACCTCGTGGGGATCGTGGCCGCCGGCAGCGCGATCGACCGGAGCGGAGTGCGCGGCCCGTTCCTGGCCGGGCTGGGGCTGTTCGCCGTCGGGCTCGTCGTGGGCGGTCTGGCGTCGTCGATGCCGATCCTGGTGCTCGGACGAATCATCCAGGGGACGGGCGCGGGCGCCATCCCGGGAGTCGCCTACGTCACGATCGCGAACTCCTACGACGCCGGGGTGCGGCCACGGATGTTCGCGATCCTGTCGTCGGCGTGGGTGGTGCCCGGACTGATCGGTCCGGCGATCGCAGGCTGGATCGGCGACCACATCACGTGGCGGGCCGTATTCCTGGGATTGCTGCCGATGATCCTCATCGCGGGACTCATCACCGTTCGGGCACTGTCACGCGCGACCAACCTCGGCCCGGCGTTCACAGACCCGAACCGCACGGTGGCCGCAAGCGCGAGCCGCAACGATGGTCGGAGGCTGGCGCGTGCCGTCATCGTCACGCTGGGTGCGGGACTGCTTCTCGCGGCATCCTCGGGCGGGCTGGGCCTCCTGACGCTGCCCCTGGCCGTGGTTGGCATGGTCCTCGGTGTCGCCGCACTCCCGGGGCTCCTGCCGGCAGGCACATTGCGCGCAGCACGAGGATTGCCTGCGGCCGTCCTGGTCCGCGGCATCCTCACCTTCGCATTCTTCGGGGCCGAGGCCTACCTGCCGCTGGCCCTCGTCACCGTGCGCGGTACCAGCGCGACCGAGGCTGGCCTGGCGCTCACCGCGGCCACGTTGTCGTGGACCGTTGGATCGTGGATCCAGGCGAGCCGCAACGAGGCGTGGGGCGGGCGGCGGCTCGTGGGCCTGGGCTTCGTGCTGGTAACGGTCTCGATCATGATCGTTTCGACGATCCTGCTGCCCGCCGTGCCCATCGTCGTGGCCGCCCTGGCCTGGGCAATCGGCGGGTTCGGGATGGGCCTCGCCTACTCGAGCCTGTCGCTGCTGGTGCTGCGGGACGCACCCATCGGGGAGCAGGGAGCGGCAACGGCCGGCCTCCAGCTGAGCGATGTGCTTGGTACGTCGCTCGGGACCGGGCTCGGCGGAGCCATCGTTGGCTTCGCCACGCTGAGCGGCCTGTCGGCCGCGACCGGCATCGGCGCAGCGATCGGCGTGAGCGCCGCTGTCGCGCTCCTCGGCGCGCTGGTCAGCTCTCGCCTCGCGGGTCGCCGGCGCACCGAGAGAGCGGCTGCACCAGACGCGCGGATCTAGTCTTCCAGCGCGGCGTCCAGGGTGATTTCCACGTTGCCATGCAGGGCACCCGAGATCGGGCAGCCATCCTTGGCTCCTTCGACCGCTGTCCGGAACGTCTCCTCGTCGATCCCGGGCACCTTGGCGCGGAGGGTGATGTGGCTTGCCAGCAGGGTCCAGCCTGCGTCCCTGCGGTCGGCGGTGACCTCGACGCGAACCTGCACTCGCTCGGGCGGGAAGCCTGCCTTGGCAAGGTTGTTCGAGGAGGCCATGGCGTAGCAGGAGGCGTGTGCTGCCGCGAGCAGCTCCTCGGGGCTGGTCAGACCGTCAGACCCTTCGGTCCGCGCCTTCCATGTGATGGGCAGCGCTGAAAAGACGGCGCTCGTCCCGGCGCTGACGGCACCGCCGCCGGTGGCCAGATCGCCGCTCCAGGATGCATCGGCCTTTCGTACTTGGGGCATGGTGGATTCTCCTCGGTCTCGGGTGTCGTGCCTGTGTCGTGGCGTGCTCATCGTCCCACAGACAACGGCTGGAACCCTCTTGCGGCTGGAAACCCCTTGCATGCATGGCCGATACGTCGCTATCGTGCCGGTCCAGTGCACGTCCGAGGAGAGGATGACCAGCTCGACTCTTCCCACGCCGCCGACCGCTGAGGCACAGAAGCGCCGGACGCGCGTTCCGGATCGCCTCACCGACGCCGTCGTCGTGGTCACCGTCGTCTTCGCCGCATGGGCCGTCGGGCTGGTCGTGCTGACGTTCGTCGGCATCCTGAATCCGAGTCTTTACTACACGGACCAGAAGGCGGCCCTCAAGGCCGTGGGGGCGACCGTGGTGGTGATCCTGTCGGCCGGTCAGGCCTGGACGATGTACTCGGCGATGGGGAAGCTGCCCCGCGGCGGAATCAGGATCCGGACGCTCATGCGCCTCCATCGCTACGGCGGCCGCGTCGCCATCGCGCTCGCCGCCGTCGTCGCCGTGTTCTGCATGGTGGGCATCGGCGCACCCAGCGACCCACTCCGTGTTGCGATCCACGTCGTCTTCGGCGCCGCGGCATTCTCGGCGCTGGCCATCAAGTTCGCGCTGATCCGCTTTCGTCCAGCGCTGGCCTACGACCTTGCCCCGTGGCTGGGTGGCGCCGCAGCAATCGCCTTCACGGTCATCTGGGTGAGCAGCGCCGTCGCGTACTTCACGGGACGGCTGTAGCTCGTTCCCCGACTGAAACAACCCTGCAACCGGCAGTGCGGTTCAGGTAAGGCTGCGACCTCCCCCTCTGGCTGCACGCTCTGACCAACCCGATACGGGACCTCCGTCCGGGTGGAGTGACAAGGAGGATCGCAAGCCATGGACAAGGATCGCGTTCAGGGCAAGTTGGACCAGGCCAAGGGATCGGTCAAGGAGACTGCCGGCCGCGCTGCCGGTGATCGCTCGACCGAAACGTCCGGCCAGCTGGAGAAGGCCAAGGGCAAGGTCAAAGAGGGGGTCGGCGAGACGAAGGACGCGATTCGCGGACGCTGATCGCATCGACAACAAACACGGCCGCCGCCGAAAACGCGGCGGCCGTTCTGTGTCCGGCACGGGCAACCTTCAGGCGGCATGAGTTCTCACCGGCGGCATCCAGAAGCAGAATGCGAAACGACGAACCAGGCCACCTGCACGGGGCGATCGACCGGCGCGCGCGGAGTCGACGTCGGCTGCGGTTGCGTTGGCGGTTACGCTCGAGTCGTCCGCCTGGGTCTCGGCCATCGACCAGGTGGTGGCCGTGGCCGTATCGTCGGTCGCCCGGCTCAGCGAGTCTGCCGGCGAAGCGTCGAGCGCGGCCTCAGGGTCGCCTGCGTCCAGGGCCTCAGCGTCTGGCGGATTTCCGACGACGGCGGCGCATCGTGCACAGGCCGGGTTGTATAGGGAAGACGCGACGGCCAGCTCGACCCGTGGCCCCGGGATGAAGAGGTTGCGGCGACGAGGTGGTCGATAACCGCAGACCGCCTGCTCATCCTTGTCCCGTCAACGGCCTGACGGGCGTGGATGCGCCCTGTCCACCCAGGCTCGGTCGCCATCACGGGGGCCGATCGGGGAGTCCGCAGGACGACTTACGCGACCAAATCGGACGGCGGCAGGACCTTTGCAGGGGGAACACGGGACCCTTGGTGGAGCGCGATTCAGGCTCCCCCGACATGGGACCGCCTCCGAGGCCCAGAACCCCAGAGGCGGTCCTTGGGCGGGCACACGGCGGCCGTAACGGATTCCCCGTCGCCCAATTGCAAGGACCCTACGCTGGTGACATGGTGCGCGCGAGCCCCATAAGTACCGATCGCGCCATGGGACTTTCGAACCATGCTCCGCGCCGAAAGGGTGGCGGCGATGCGCCGCACGGGGTCACCGGTGGTCAGGCGCGGCCGGTGCCACGGTCGTGACGCCCGGTATCTCCTCCAGGCGATACATCACGGTCAGGGTGCCACTCGGGCGGATCGCCGCCATGACGAGCAGAAGGATCAACCCGATCCCGATGAACACCGTCACCAGCGCGAGAATCATCCATCCCGATCCCCACTCCCCAGGCACCCAGCTGTGGCTGACGGGGATGTAACCGTGATCCTCGAACAGCGGGGCTTCCTCGGCGAAAGTGTGCGCGGCCTGCCGGAAGCCTGCCGTGTACGACCGGAAAATGATCGTCGGCCTGCTGGCGGTCAGCTCGATGACGCGCGCTTCCAGGTCGCTGCTTTCGGGGCTCATGCCCGAATCGTAGTACGTGGGTGCCGCGAGGTGCTCGGCCGCTCCGCCCAGCCGCTAGCCGACAAGCAGCCAAGCCACCTTCGTGGGCGATGAGCGAGCCGATGAGAGGATCGCGAAGGTCTTCGCCCCCGGATTCGTCTGGTACGAGAGATCGCGACCGCCGAGATTCGCCCGCGGAGTGAGCAACACGAACGCGTTCGCGGCAAGGCTGGCAAAGGCGAGTGGAAAGACCGATATGGATGTCTGCCCAGCCGGAATGGTGGCGACGCCACTGGCCTGCTCAAACCTGAGGCGACCGTCGGTGTGGAGCGCGTGACCGGTTTCTGCCGTTGCGCGCACGCCGGTACCGGACTGGGTGCGACCTGTCACGCCATCGCCGAACGTGTTGTACGCCGTGACCGCGGACGTGAACTTGTTGCCGTTTGTCCGGGCGTCGATCGCGATGGCCGTTCCACTGAACACGTCCAGGGCCGTGCCCGAGCCACTGTCCAGGATCAGCGCTGTCCCACCACCCGCGCTGCCGCCAGTGGTCTGGCGAGCGCCTGTGCGGCGAGTGCAGCGAGCGCTCCACCCGCGCCGGTGAGCAGCGCGCGACGGCTGCGAGGCATTGAAGTCACGTCTCCTGCCATCTCCCGATCCTCCCCGTGCGAAACCACCCGTCCATGGTCGCGTACAGGTCAAACCCGCCCACCCGCCAGCATGTGAACAACGCTTCTCCATCGGTGACAAATCTGTTACCGTAGCCGCACGGTTACGGAAGCACGGGAGAGCAGCAGCCATGGCAACTGGTAGCGGCACCAGGGAAGATCCCTGGGTTCTGAAGACTCCACCCGGGACCTCTGGCTACACGATGTATCGGGACGACGCGGCGGATCCGCCGGTCATCGTCTGCCAGGTCGGGGGAACAAAGCTGCTCTACGATGCCCGGGCTGTTGACGACCTGCACGCCATGCTCAAGGCACGGGGCGATTGGATGCCCCTCGGCGGTGCCGACGAGCAGAAGCCCGCGCCGGAGGGAACGGTCGAGGCCTGGGGACGCTCGGCTGACAACCCCATGGGTGGCTGGTACGGCCTGAAGAAGGGTCTGCGCGGGCGATTCGGCGTCTACATGCCGCCGCTGCTCGAGGCGCTCGGCCTCGCCGAGGTCACGCACGACGCGAAGAACAACAGCATGCGGGCCATCTGATGAACTCGGTCGAGGCCCAGCCTGCCTGATCGAGGGGCCGCCCCATCGCCTGCCGGCGACGCATTCGACGCCCTCGGCGATCCGAATCGCCGTGCCATCGTCGAGCTATTGGGCGCGCACGAGCGCTCCGTCCAGGAGCTCGCGGACGTGCTCCCGATCAGCCGGCCTGCCGTCTCGCGACATCTGCGCGTGTTGAAGCGAGCGGGCCTGGTCGTTGAGAAGCCGCAGGGTACCCGCCGCATCTACCAGCTTCACGATCAGGGCGTCGAGGCTGTGCATGCGTACGTGGAGCGTGTCTGGGGGGACGCAGCCGCGCGTTTCCGGCTTGTCGCCTCGAATACGAGGGCCGAACGTCGCGACCGGTGATCGAGCCGATTCGCCTGGCGTTCGAGGTCGACTGCGAGGTCGACCACGCGTTCGAGGTATGGACGGCGAGGATCGCCCAGTGGTGGCCAAAGGATCACACCGTCTCGGCTGAGGACGATCTGACGGTCGTACTGGAGCCCCGGCGCGGAGGGAGGATCTTCGAGCGCAGGGCCAGCGGAGCCGAGCACGAATGGGGCGAGGTGACGGTCTGGGAGCCGCCTACGCGCCTCGGCTACACCTGGCACCTCAACCGCGACCGCAGTGATGCGACCGACGTCGAGATCCGATTCGTCCCGCGCGGCAACGCCGCGACCAGGATCGAGATCGAGCACCGCGGCTGGGAACGGCTCGGCGCCGACGGCGAGTCCTGGCGCAATCGGAATCGAGGCGGGTGGTCGACGTTGCTTCCCCACTACGTGGTGGCTGCCGCCGCTTGGTCGCATCATGTGATGGGAGATGAGTACTGACATGGACGCTCGACCGGGTCTTGCACAACGCGTTCGGCGGAGAACGGTAGGCCATTGGTCCGACATCCGGGGATTGCCCCGCCCGCAGCCGCTGACGGCAAGCCTGAAGTCGAGATCGGCAGGGCTCGACCTTCCTCGCGAATTTCCGGTTCAGCCATACGACGAACTGCAGACGCTCGTGATGGATCGCCTGTCGGCGAGCCCGGCCCTGCAGCGTGAGTTCAACGGTGCGTGGAACGCGGTGGCCTATCGGTTCCTGGCCGCTGCGGAGCTGGACATTTCTCTCAGCAGGTCGATCAAGAAGTTCGGCGCGACTCCGGAGGTCGCGGAGCGCTACCGGCAGGAACGGGACCTGTTCGCCTTCTTCGGCAATGCCTGCTCCGTGATGGACAGCCTTGCGTATGCGCTCTACGCCCTCAACGCCGATCGGCACCCGGCCGAATTCCCGCTCACAACGCGGGACGACCGCCAGAACGTCGGCTTCTTTCCGACGAAGGATCTGTACTCGACATACTTCCCGGACCAGCCGATCACGCAGGGGCTCGTCTCGGTGGCGTCATCGCCAGAGTTCGAGGAGATGCGGAGGCTGCGAACCGTACTCGTGAGCCGTGCCTCGGACTCCCGCGGTATCCAGCAGGGCGCCGAGGTCAACGGTTCCCTCGTCGCGGACGGCCGGCACCTCGACGACGGCACCGAGCTCAAGCCCGAGCTGACCGCTCGATCACGGGCCTGGGTTTCCGAGACGCTGCGCACGCTCGTCCCTGCGGCCCTGGAATTCACCAAGGACGACCCGCCGGAGGCACCGACCGAGCCGGTCATCA
Source organism: Candidatus Limnocylindrales bacterium (assembly GCA_038253685.1). GTDB lineage: Bacteria > Chloroflexota > Limnocylindria > Limnocylindrales > CSP1-4 > JAFMJV01. The sequence continues at coordinate 12,297 of JBBSGX010000052.1, forward strand.
CAGCCTGACGACTCTCGGCGCCCTTTCCTAACGACCCGGGCAGTCACCGCGAAGATCGATCTTTCCTTCTCGCTGAGGCGCGGCGACGACGGTGCGAATCAGCCCGCATTCCCTGCAAATGGCGATGGCGAGCGGGACGACGGTCCTCGCCGAAGCTGTCGAGGCCGCCACAAATTGCCAGTCGTGTCGTTTCGGGTCCGGTGCCACAGCCATCGTCCATCGTCACCCCGGTCGATTTCTGGCGTGCAAGTCAGATACATGGGACCGTGAAGACCGTCGTCAGCCCGCGGCACAGCTCGGCGCCGGAGGCCTGACGCTATTCCGCTTCGAGACCCGGACGAGTTGCGGGCTTGTCTGCCCGCTGGCGCCGTTCCCGCCGCGGATCAGCATCGCCAGATAGGCACGCATGATCCTTCCGACATGTTCTTCGCTGAGCTGCTCGTCCTCGGGCGAAGCGCCCGCTCGACGCGCGCGGTCACGGGCACGTGAACCGTGTCCTCTTGAAGTACGCGAAGGATGCTCAAGGCCGTCCTGAGCTGAGGATCGCGCCGGCTGCTGATGATCCTCGAGATCGTGGAATGATCGATCCCGGTCTGGTGGGCCAGCTGGCGCTGCATCATCTCCTGGCCC
>JBBSGX010000053.1:0-12895 GCA_038253685.1 Candidatus Limnocylindrales bacterium
AGCGGCTCAGACGGAGCGCAGCGGCAGGCCGAAGCGGATTGTCGTGCCCTGCCCGAGGGTGCTCTCGGCCACGACATGCCCGCCGTGTGCCTCCACCAGGTCCTTCGCGATGGCCAGGCCGAGGCCGCTCCCCGGTGAGCCCGGCGCTTTGACGAATCGATCGAAGACCGTGGGCAGGAGTTCGGGAGGGATGCCCGAGCCCGTATCGCGGACCTCGACGCTCAGCTGGTCGGAAGAGACACGGGCTGCAACCGTCACAGCACCACCGCTCGGCGTGTGCCGAAGGGCATTGCCGAGCAGATTGGAGAGGACCTGTCGAATGCGCCCGGAATCGACGTCGATGGGAGGCAGCTCGGGCGGCACGTCCGCGTGAAGCGCCACGCCCGCGGCATCCGCCGTGCCCTGGAATGCCGCGACCGACTCCCCGATGAGGGCTCCCGGGTCGACCGATTCACGCGCAAGGGCGAGGCTCCCGGCCTCGGCGAGGGCAACCGTACGCAGGTCGTCGACGAGGTGCTCGAGGGTCTTCGCCTGGTCGATCAACGGGGACAGGTGACGCTCGTCGGCTGGATACACGCCATCAATGATCGCCTCGAGCTGGCCCTGGATCACCGTCAGCGGGCTCCGCAGCTCGTGGGCCACGTCCGCCAGGAAGGTGCGACGGCGCGTGTCCGCTTCCTCGAGGCGTCCGCTCATCTGGTTGAAGGCGCGTGCGAGAGAGCGGACGGATCTCGGGCCGCGTTCGGCGACGCGCGCCGAGTAGTCGCCCGTCTCGATCCGGCCGGCCGCGTCGATCAGGTCGTCGAGCGGGGCAGTCAAGCGGTGCAGGCCGCGCGCCGACATGAACACGCCGAGGCCCACCAGCACGAGTGCCACGAGCCCAAACGCGAGCACGACCGGGTGCGCGGGCACGAAGCCCAGCAGTGCCGCGATCGCCCAGACGCCGGACGCGATGGTGCCAGCGGCAAACAGCACGACCAGCAGGAGCAGCGCCGCGAACGGACGCCACATGCGGCGTCGACGTCCCCACGGCGCGCCGCTCCAGCCGCTCCGGTCGGCCTCGCCGTCGGAAGCCGACGGCCACGCCCCGTGCCAAGCCGATCGTCGGGACCAGGGTCCGCCTCGGGTCGGTGGCCACGGCTCGGAGTCCGGCCACCACGGTGGACGGCGTCGAGGGCGCCTCAGGCTCTCCCGAGGGGACCGCGTGCCAGTCTCCGACTCCGGGGGTGCATCGCCCGGCGGTGGGGTCCCCGGCAGCGGCTCGTTCACGCGTCCGGGTCTGCGAAGCGGTAGCCCACGCCGAAGACAGTCTGGATGTAGCGCGGCGACCTGGGATCAGGCTCGAGCTTGCGACGGATGTTCTTGACGTGGGCGTCGATGGCGCGCTCATAGGACTCGAACGCGACCCCATGGACCGCGTCGAGCAACTGGGAACGGGTGAACACGCGGCCCGGCTGGCGTACGAGCGCGGCGATGAGCTGGAACTCCGTGGCGGTCAGGTCGACCCGGTGGCCCGCAACGGTCACCAGCATGCGAGGGAGGTCGAGCTCGACGTCGCCGACGCGCATGTGCTCGGTTGCGGAGCGCGCCCCGTCCGCGCGTCGCAGCACCGCCCGAACCCGCGCCACCAGCTCCTTCGGGCTGAAGGGTTTGGTGACGTAGTCGTCGGCGCCGAGCTCGAGGCCGATCAGCTTGTCGGATTCGTCCGTGCGGGCGGTCAGCATGATGATCGGGACGATCGAGTCACGGCGAAGCTCGCGGGCCACGTCGAGGCCATCCAGCCCCGGAAGGCCGAGATCGAGCACGATCAGGTCGGGCCGGCGGCTGCGTGCGAGCCGGACAGCGACCGATCCGTCCGTTGCGGTCAGCACCTCGAAGCCGGCGTGCTCCAGGTAGTCGCGGGTGAGGCGAAGGATGTCAGGCGCGTCGTCGACAACGAGGACGGTGGGCACGTCGGCCATGCTAGTCCCCGGGAAACGGCAGCGAAGGCGGGGAGTTCCCGCCCTCGGTCCGTGGCTGCGTGGCGACCTCGCGGATCAGGTCCGCGTGGTCGAGGTGCCTCCGCCGCCGGATGAGCCGGCGTCGCCCGTGCCCGAGTTGGCTCCGGGCTGGCCGTTCGACTCGCCATGGGCTCGCCGGTGCCAGTCGTCGAAGGCCGGGTCGGACTGCGGCGGGACGCGGCCGTGGTCGTGGCCGTGGTCGTGGCCCCAGCCCGCGTAATTCCCCCAGCCGCCGCGCCCGGACCAGCCGCGCGGGCCTCCCCATGCCGCGCGTCGGATGAGCGAGAAGATCAGGACGAGGAACAGGATCCCGAAGAGGAGCCCGAAGCCTCCGAACCCGAAGCCCCACGGGGCGTAGACGACGTGGGTCGCGCCATCCGTGCCGGTCTGCGCGAGCCCCGCCGAGAGGCCGAGGTTGTAGCCGATGACTCCCGCAACCACCGCGATGAGCAGGCTGACGAAGATGCCGATGAAGCCGAAACGTGATCCCTGCATGTGGGGCGTTCTCCTTGACTGTGTGCGTCTGGATTGACGCCTCTCAGGCTGGATCCCAGCTGTGTGGAAGGTGTGAACGTCCCATGCAGAGAGTGCAGAGGTCAGGGCAGCCGCAGGGCCTGATCGTGCTGACCAACGCGCCGCCCGAGGACGACCGATTGGTTGACCGATCAATTCGGACCCGATGCACGTCACGACCCCCACCCGAACCGCCTTCGGACCCGATTCGATCGGTCCGCCGATCATTCCGGCACAGAAGCGGTTCGCCCCGACGAACGCGCAGCTCCTCAACGTGCGGCTCGGCGACCCACATGGCCGCGCTCGTATCACCAGACGTCGCCGATGCGCCACTCGCAGCTGATCGGCGCGTCCAGGTCGAGGTCCGCGGGCGTGGCCGGGGTGCGGAGCGCCATGAGATAGGCGTCATCGTCCGGGGTCGGAACCAGGTCGCCGTTCGCCACCCGGACGAACGAAGGACCGCGCCAGCGCTCCCAGCCGAGGCGCTCGTAGAACGCGAATGCGCCGGTGCCGAGGGCGCCGAGCTCGTAGTCGCTCCTGACGATGTCCCCGACCTCCCGGATCACGACCGATCCGTGGCCGCGGCGCTCGAGATCGGGCCAGGTCGCGACCGCCTCGACGTACCCGGTCCTCAACGGAGTGCCTCCCACCTCGAGGATGCGCGGCACAACCGACGCATGCGACAGGATCCGCCCCGACTCCTCGAGCAGCACGTGGATGCCGCCGAGCGCGTGCTCCCAGTCGTCGTCAGTAAAGGCGTCGTCCGGATCCGGCCACGCTGCGGCGAAGAGCGCCCGCAACGACCCGATCTCGTCGGGGCTCAGGTCCTCCGTTGACGCGCGGCGGATCGTGGGCACGCGGCAGATCGCCCGCACGAGCGCCTGGCTCGGCGTTACGCCTCAAAGCGGCGGAACACCGCCACGGCGTTCTGTCCGCCGAAGCCGAAGCCGTTGATCATGGCTGTGTCGACACGCGTCTTTCGGGCCACCAGCGGCACGTAGTCGAGGTCGCATTCCGGCAGGTCCGGGTTCTCGAGGTTGATCGTCGGCGGGATGATGTTCTCGCGGATGGCGCCGATGGCCGCCAGCGCGCTGATGATCCCGGCCGCTCCCAACAGATGTCCGACCATCGACTTGGGCGAGCTGATCGCGACCCGGTGCGCGTGGGCTCCCAGCGCCGCCTTGATGGCGCGCGTCTCAGTGACATCGTTGAGGGGGGTGGACGTTCCGTGCGCCACCACGTAGTCGAGCTCGTCTGGCGCAATCCCTGCGTCGGATATCGCCTTGGTCATCGCCATGCAGGCGCCGCGCCCTGTCGGCTCCGGCGCCGAGATGTGGAATGCGTCTGCCGTCATCGCCGCCCCGAGGACCTCGCATTGGATGGTGGCGCCGCGTTCGAGCGCGTGCTGCGCGCTCTCCAGCACGACCACCCCTGCGCCCTCGCCGAAGAGGAATCCGTCACGGTCCCGATCGAACGGGCGTGACGCTTGCTGGGGGTCGTCGTTGCGCTTTGTTAGGGCGCCCATGTTGCCAAGCGCGCCGAAGGCAACCGGTAGCAAGGGCGCCTCCGAGCCGCCGGCCAGCACGACGTCCGCCTCGCCGCGCTGGATCATGCGAAGGCCGTCCTGGAAACAAATGATTGAGCTGGCGCAGGCCGCCACCTGGGTGATGACGGGTCCAGTGAGGCCGTACTCCATCGAGAGCTGGCATGCAGCCATCGATCCCGACAGCGCGGGAATCGCGAACGGGCTGACCTGACCCGGCCCCCGCGCAAGCAGCGTTGCCGTCCCGTCGATGACCTGCTCCTGGCCCCCACCGCTGGTGTTCAGGCAGACGGCGACACGATCGCGCTGCTCGAGGCTCCACTCGCCGAATTCCAGCCCTGAATCGACGACCGCTTCCTTCCCGGCTGCCATCCCGAAGTGGATGAAGCGGCTCATCCGTCGCGCCATCTTGCGATCCATCGCGATCGTCGGGTCGAAGTCCTTGACCTCGGCCGCGATACGCACGTCGAAGCCGCTCGCATCGAACGACGTGATGGGCCCCGCGCCGCTGACGCCGGCGACGAGGTTCTTCCAGAACGTCGGATGGTCGTTGCCGATGGGCGTCACGGCGCCGAGGCCGGTGATCACCGCGCGTCGGCTCAGATCGGATTCAGGCACGGGTGGGCTCCTGCGATGCGGTCGGGCGATTGTATCCGGTGACCCGTCGCGCCCGGCGCTCCGCCGCGCGCGCCGGCGGCATGGCGCGCCATTCCGACGGGACCGTGCGCACCCACAGCCGGATGCCGGCGTCCAGGACGCGGGCCAGCCGCTGCTGTCGAGTCGTCCACTCGATCCCGAAGGCCTCCCGGATGCGGGCCGGCAGCAGCACCATGCCCGGCAGCTCGGCAAAGTCGACCAGCGAAGGCGGGACCCATGGGAACGGCGGGCGCAGCACTGTTGGCGCCAGGCGCAGGGCCGTCGGCGTCACCTGGATCGGGCCGTCCGCGGCGAGCATCCGGTCCCAGTGGGCCATCAGGGCAGGCCAGGTCGCAGGTGACCGATCGAGCGGGATGCCCATCCGTGGCGCGAGCGAGCGGGCCTCCTGCCAGAAGGCTTCGGTGTCCTCGTCGGAGAGTGGCCCCACCCAGCGTCGGTAGGCGCGCACGCTCGTCACGATGAGCGTGGCCTGGACCCAGAGCAGCAGCTCGGGATCGAGCGCGCGGTAGGCATGCGCTCCGGTCGCGGCATGCGCCGCCGGATCCGCCACGTCGCCGCGTACCGTGGCGTGCACCGCGTTCAGGCGGGCAAGCGCGCGAGACGCGGTGGGGCCGTCGCCGAACACCATGTCCATCGTGGTGCGCAACGTGCTGCGCAGCCGCGCAAACGGATCGCGTTCGAAGTCACTGTGCTGGGCGACGCCCTCGGCGATCAGCGGGTGTGCGATCTGGAGGAGAAGGGCCGCCGGCCCTGCGCCGAGCAGCACCGCCTCGCGGTTGATGCGCCACATGCGCGAGCTCGGGCCATAGAAGCCGAGGACAGGATCGGGGATGGGTGTGCGGGTCATGGGGCAGCTCGACGGCCCGAGATCATTCCAGCGGCAGGACGTGCTCCTCGAGCGGCACGTCCCAGTGTGCGTCCAGCAGCTCGAAGCGGCGCTGCTCCTCTGCCCGGTGTGTCTCCTGGTCGGGGAAGAGCCGCTCCAGGAGTCCTGCGGGAGAGTGGCCCTCCATGGCCGCCCAGTCCCGGTAGGTGATCGTCACCTTGACGTTCCAGTCAGCGCGGCCATCGCCGTGGAAGCGCGGGGTGTACAGGCGGACGTCGGTGAAGTTGCCTTCCCGCAGGCCCTCGCGCAGCAACGGCCAGTGATTGCGAACGAAGAGGTCGAGCCACTCGCGGTCATGACCCCACTTCACGCGGTAGTAGTACGCAACCGTGATCGGCCGTGCGGGGGATTGAACCGTCATGAGCGCATGGTGACGCCGCACTCCGATCCGCGCTCGGGGCGAATTGCGACTCGAGTGTTATGGGGCCGCGTCAGGCAGCCATGGAGCCGGGCTCGCGCCTAGAGGCGGGAGCCGACCGTTGAGAGAATGGAGCTGATCCGGGATCCGAGGAAGACGAGTGCAAGGATTGCGACTACGGCAATGAGCGCCAGGATGAGTGCGTACTCGGCGAGCCCTTGACCCTGTTCCCTCCGGGGAACCACGGAGAACAGCTTATCCATGAGATAGGTCATGGGCTTGTCCACCTTTGGTATTGGATACCGTCCGTTGGGCACGGACGCAACTCCGACTATCACCGTGCCGCACCGCACCAACCATGGGCCATGGGTACTGCAGTAGGGACCCTACCGGCCGATGTCGGTCGGCGTCAGTCCCCGTCGTAGCGCTTGAAGATCACCGCGCCGTTGTGTCCGCCGAGGCCGATGTTGTCGGAGATCGCATAGCGGATCTGCATCGAGCGTGAGCCGCCCTGCACGATGTCCAGGTTGACCTCGGGGTCGGGATCGCGGTAGTTGGCCGTGGCCGGGGCGCACTGGTGGAAGACGCTCAGCACCGTGGCCACGCCCTCGAAGGCCCCCGAAGCGCCCATCAGGTGGCCGGTCAGCGACTTGGTTGCGCTGATCGCGACCTTCGGGGTGTGCTCGCCGAAGGTGGCCCAGATGGCCTGCGCCTCGCGCAGGTCACCGAGCGGCGTCGAGGTGCCGTGCGGGTTGATCAGGTCGATCTCGTTCGCCGGCACGCCGTGGCGCTCGAGCGCCTGCAGGAAGGCTCGACGGATGCCGTCGCCCTGCTCGATCGGCTGGATCAGGTCCCAGGCGTCCGCGGCAGAGCCGTACCCGACGACCTCGGCGTAGACCTGCGCGCCGCGCGCCGTGGCGTACTCGAGGTCCTCGAGCATCATCGCGCCGGCACCCTCGCCGAGCACGAACCCGTCGCGCGTCAGGTCGAAGGGCCGCGAGACGGTCTCCAGCGGCTCGCCCTCGCGCGGCTTGCCCATGCCGCGCATGTTCATGAAGCCGATGTGGGCGAGCTCGTGGAGCGGATTCTCCGTGGCACCTGCGATGGCGGCCACGTAGTCGCCGCGCCGGATGCCCTCGGCCGCCTCCCCGATGTTGTGGGTTCCGGTCGAGCAGGCAGTCACCACGGACATGTTGGAGCCACGGATCCCGGTCTCGATGGCGATCTGGCCGGATGCCGTGTCCGGCAGCATGTTGGCGATGAAGAACGGGCTGACCGCCCGCGCACCTTTGGTGTCCCAGGTGACCTTGTTCTCCATCATCAGGTACGGCCCGCCGGCGCCCGATCCGAAGATCACCCCGATGTCGTCGCGATTGGACTGATCGACCGTCAGGCCGGAATCGTCCAGCGCCTGCCGGGCGGCGGCCACGCCGAAGTGCACGTTGCGGTCCGTGCGCCGCGCGGCCTTGAAGTCCATCCATTTCGCGGGGTCGAAGTCGTTCACCTCGCCGGCGATCTGGGCTTCATACGGCGTGGGATCCCAGCGTGTGATGCGATGCAGGCCGGTACGGCCGGCGACGAGGTTGTTCCAGACCGTGTCGACGTCCTGGCCGATCGGGCTGACGACGCCGAGGCCGGTGACGGCGACGCGGCGGGAAAAATCTGGGCGACGCATGGTGGGCTCGAGTACTCCTGTCTAGGCGGCGATGGTGACGAAGGGAACGCGTAGTCCGAAGGGCGCGGAGGCGTCGTCGGTGGCGATGGCGTCTGCCTCGGGGGTGATGCGCTTGATGAGACCGGTCAGAACCTTGCCGGGACCGACCTCCACGAACGTGTCGACGCCATCGGCCGCCATGGTCTCAACGGCACGGATCCAGTCGACCCCGCGGGTGAGATGCTCGATCAGCTCGGCGCGGCAGTGGGCGCCCGTGGTCAGAAGACGCGCGTCGGCATTGGCGAGCAGCGGGCTCGAGGGATCGTGGAAGGTGATTCCGTCGAGGGCGCTCCGCATGCCCTCGGCGGCGTGCTGCATCAACGGCGAATGCGCGGCCACGCTCACGGCCAGCACGATCGCGCGCATCGCGCCGAGTCCCTTGGCGGCTTCTGCGGCAGCCTCGACCGCCGCGCGTTCCCCGCTGACGACCACCTGGCCGGGCGCGTTGCGATTGGCGATCGTGAAGACCCCCGCGGCCTCTCCTGCGGCGACGAGCTCCGGCAGCCGGGCGTCGTCAAGGCCGATGATGGCCGCCATCGCACCGTCCCGTGCCGATGCCTGCATCAGGCGCCCTCGCTCTCGAACGAGACGCAGTCCGTCTGCCAGGGAAAGCACGCCGCCTGCCACCATCGCGCTGTACTGACCCATGGAGTGCCCGGCGTAGAAGGCCGGCGCAGGCGGTTCAACGGCCGCATCCGCCCATGCCGCCTCGAGCGCGCGGCGGATCGCGATCGACGAGGCAAGCAGCGCCGGCTGAGCGTTCACCGTGAGGTCGAGCGCCTGGGCAGGACCCTCCCAGGCCAGCCTGCTGATGGGCTGATCGAGGGCAGCGTCGGCCTCCGCGAAGACGGCGGCCGCGGCCGGGCTGTGACCGCTCAGGAGACGTCCCATGCCAACGGTCTGTGAGCCCTGGCCGGGAAATACGTACGCGAACGCCAACGAATGAATGCTCCTCGATGGGGCCTGAAAAGGACGCGGCGGAATAGCGCGCCCTGCGGATCCCTTCGGCGAAACCCTACCAGCGAAGGGTGCTCCTGCCAGCCGATTGTATGCAACCCTGCACGCTTAACCGCTTGCCTCCGGTGGGATGATCCTCGGTAATCGCAACCGAGAGTGGGGGAGGGATCACATGCTTTTTTGAGCGCTCGCCGTTGGGCGTCGGCACTCACCCTGGGCGTGCTCGCGGCGGCTGCGGTGTCGGGCACGGCCACTGCGCAGGTTCCCGACGCGATCAACTGGGGCCCGGCGGCCACACTGCGGCACGCGAACGGCGTCGAGCTCCAGGACGCGGCCTTCTCCGGCCGCAACGTTGCCGTCAGCTGGCAGGAGCCCGGTTCCGCGGGCCCGAGGGTGCGCATCCGGACGAGTGTCCAATCGGGGAGCGCGTTCGGCCCTGTCGCGACCTTCACCACTGCGCGCCAGTCGGCCGTGGACATCCGCGGGGGCTCGGAGCTCCACGCCGTGTACGCGCGGCGGTACGCATCGACCAACTGGGTCATCGAGCACGCGGTGGGTAGCGTCGACACCAGCGGCTTCAGCGTGGGCGCTGTTTCGAGCACGACCGGCGTCGCCCGCTTCCCGGACATCGCATGCACGAGGAGCCGGGTCTTCGTGACCTGGTTCCAGAAAGAAGGCGCCAACGATCGCCTCCAGGTCGCCCACGCCAGCAAGAGCGACCTCGTATTCAGCGGGCCGGTCGACATGGGCCTCGACCAGGGAAGCTTCTTCGGCAGGAGTCATAGCCTGGCGGTCGCCGGCGTGGCAGACGACGCCTATGTGGCGTTCACTCGATCGGACGGCAAGCTGCGCTTCAAGCGGTGGTCAGTCGGAAGCGGCCCGGGATTCGCCGTGACGCCGCACGCCACGAAGGTCATCGGTGCCGGTACGCCGGGCAACTCGGCCGGCGATACCGTCATCGCCGCGGCCGGGGATAAGGTCGCGGTCGCGTGGTTCAAGTGCGGTGGAATCTATGCGTGCGTCAGCAACGACCGTGGCCAGCACTGGGGGTCGCCCCGCAAGGTGCTCTCCCACCAGGCGTGCACCGGTGACTTCGGGGCGGATCAGCGGAGCATCGCCATCCACGGCGACCGCATCGTGATCACCTATCGCGCCTTCGCCATCAAGAGCCCCGGGTGGGTCGGCCTCATCAGCACAACGAACAACTTCGTCACCGATACGGACGAGACGATCGCCCCGGTTGGTCAGGACGAGCATCTCGTCGGTTTTGTCAAGGTTGCTGGTACGAGCAGGCTCGCCGCGGCATTCGACCCCGCCAACAGCGTCCGCTTCCGCCGCCAGCAGTAGGCACCACGCATATGCGTGCAATGTTGCACGCATCGCGTTAGTCTCCCGGCGTGAACGAGCGGATCCTGCGCGACGACTTGCTGAGTCCCGTCGTGCAGGCGGCGCGCGACGAGCTCCAGAACCCGAGGCTGTTGTCGGACCGGATCGCCATCGGGCGCGCGCTATGGCGCGACCTGGTGATCGGCTTCGCCGCACAGCTCGGAGAGCTCGGGTTGGGCTTCACGCAGCTGGCTACACTCTACGCAGTCGCCGGCACGGAGACGCTGACCATCGCCGACCTGAGTGAGCAGATCGGTCGCTCGCCCAGCGCAACGAGTCGCATCGTGACCGCGCTCGAACGACGCGGCCTGCTCGAGCGTGTCGAGGAAGTCGCCGACCGGCGCCAGCGCACGCTTGCCCTGACTGCGCGTGGCACGGCCCTGATTTCGACCATCGATCGGGCGCGCGCCGAGCAATTCCTCGCGATCGTGCGGCCGTTGCCGATCGCCGAACGCGCACTCGTGGCCATGGGAGTGGCTGCGCTCGCGAGCCGCGCCATGACCCGCCGTGGCCGCCTCATCAAGGTTCGCGAGCCGAAGACGTAGGGGAGGCGGCGCTCGCTCGGCGGTCAGCGAGAGCGTGATTTCACTACAACTGTCATCGCGGCGGACCGCAGGCACTCCCGGGGCCAGGTGCCGGAGAAGTCGTGACGTTGCGACCCGCTCCTGTGCCCGAACCCCCCGAAATCCCTGTGCCGAGCGCTGCTACGGCCTTCGCTGACCTTCGGAGTCGCGCCGATGCCCCCGACCGGAGCCAACGACCTCCGGTGGGCCGCCCGCGCCGGCCTGAATCGCGAGAAAGGCCACCACGACAACAGTTGTACTGAAGTCCGCAGTGGCCGCCGACGCGCTACTGAACGACATCCGGCAGCGGCCGCCGGCGCGCTGCTGAACGACGCCCCGCGGCAACCGGCAGCGGTCGCGTCCAGGTTCGCTGGACCTAGTGGCGGCGGACAGGCTCCGGCGGATAGGACACGGCATCGAGAAGTGTTCGATTTCCGAGGGCCTCGTCCAGCTTGACCGTGACCGGGTACCACGGGTTGCCGGGGCAATCGCCGGAGATTGCCCGGACGGTGATGAGGATCGCCACCTCGTGTGCGCGGTAGTCGATCCTGGGTTCCAGGACGCGCCCGACCGGCGGTTCGCCGTTGGCGCACGAGAGCTCCGTGATCAGGACGTGGAGAACCGTGGCGCCCGGGCCAGGGTCAGCGAAGGCAGGATCCAACCTCCAACTGGCCAGGTCCTCGCCTTTCGGAGGGACCACGACGGGATCGCAGCTCCCGTACGCAGCAACAGAGACGCTCCCGTCGCGCTCGATCACGTCGACGTCGACCCAGCCATGTCCCGACGGATCATCGGCGAGGAACATGACGGACCGTGGATAGATGTCCAGGCGCCGCCATCCGTGGCCCGGGAACTCGTGGCCAGTGTTGCGATCGGCCAGAAACGCTCGCAACGACTGCGCGAAAGCGTCCGAGCCATTCTCCGCACCAACCGGCCCGTCGAGTTGCGAAGCTCGAAATACCCACCCTCCACCAGCTTGGCATGTCAGGCGCGGGCCGGACGGTTCGGGCGCGGGCAATGGCGAGCTCGTCGGTTCGACCGTGGGCTCAGGCGTAGAAGCAGGCGATTCGGTGAGCTTGACGCTGGGCGATGCGCTAGCTGGTGGCGATTGGCTCGGCTCCGAATTTGTCTCGGCGCTTGGAGACGGCGGCATGGGAGGGATCGTCTCGGACGCCGACGCTCCCGCCGCCGAGGGAACGGCGCCCGCGCTTGATCCCGGCGTCAGGACGACCTGCCGGCCGCCGGCGCAAGCGGCCAGGACGGTCATGAGCAACAGTGGCGGGAGCGTTCGTCGGATCACGGCTTCCTCTCGGGCTTGGATCAGCACCTGAGACGCGCCGCTTCCCGAGGATGTGCCGCCGCCGCAGCGGGGCCGGCCTATCTCCCTAACCGCGCAGAGACCTGACCGCTCCGATTCGGATGTGGATCCCGGCACATGCCGTACACGGGGATTCCGTCGCCGACGGGGTAGGTCGCGATCACCTGGTAGCCGCGGCGCGCGTAGAACTCGACGTTGCGCTGCGTGAACGTCTCGAGCCAGCAGGGGAGCCCGAGGGCATCCGCGCGACGATGTCCGTGATCGGCGAGGGCACTGCCGATGCCCCGTCCCTGCGCGTCCGGGTCGACGCCGAAGAACTCCAGTCGGAAATGCGGGCCGCGCATTCGCTGTCCGTGCTGCGCTTCCAGCTCTCCGACCATTGCGATCATTCGTCCGCTGGCCTCCGGACCGAACCTCGCGATCACGTCCCCGAAGCCTGCCGCGCCCATGGCCTCCTCGCTGGGGCCGAACGCGTCGGGTCCAAACCAGCTGGCGAGCCCGTTGACGCTCGCAGACGGCACGACCAGGTCGCCTCCATCGGCGATGGCCGCCGTCACGAACGTGCGAAAGAAGGCCGGCAGGATGGCCAGGCGCCGCGCTCGGTCCGGCTCGATGACGATGGTGCCCGGATCGTCGAGGAAGGACTGTGTCAGAACCGTCGTGCACGCCTCGATGTCGGCCGGCGTAGCCCGGCGCACCTCGATCACACCGGATCGCCGCCGACGGCGCCCCACGCCACGACGCGGTCGATCGAGACCCTGATGATCGGCCGGGTTTCGAGATCGTGCTCCTGGTACTGCGGATACCGGCGACGGAGCTCGGCAACCACCATCCGGTGCTCCTCGACCTCCCGCGGCTGCGGCTCGAGCATCTCGCCTATGCCGTAGGCCCGCAGCCAGGCCAGCCTGGACCAATCCTCGTTCCAGCGGTCGACGAGCAACGTCACCTCCGGCAGCACCAGGATGTCCCTCACGCGCGCCAGGTTTCGTGGGTCAGGGGA
>JBBSGX010000054.1:0-12845 GCA_038253685.1 Candidatus Limnocylindrales bacterium
AGACCGAACTCGCGGCCGGCCATGCGGATCTCGGCGTGCCGCTTGGGGTCAGGCTCGTTCCAGAACTGGTCGACCAGGGCACCCAGCGCGAGCAGGTCCGGCACGTCGGCATCCACCCACTCGCTGGTCATCGGCGAGGCCCAGATGGTGTCCCACCAGAACCTGGTCATGGGATGGGCGAGCGACTCGGGCAGATCGGGCTTCATGGCAGGGGCTGCCTCGACCGTGGCCGCGCTGGTGTGCTTGTTCCGACGCTGACGAGTGGCTGCGGGCTTGGCGGCAGGAGGCATCAGGCGATCTCCACGGGGTCACGGGCCGGTTCGGGGTTCCGTACATGTGAATAAACCGGCAGCACGGTGCGGCGAGAGGCATTCGGTCCAGAGATTTGGACCGGCGGGTGCTCATGACACGCGTCGGCGTAGCTCCAGTCGGTCATGACAGCAGATCGGCGCCGAAGATGGCACGGGCATAGGGCGTCAGGTCAACGGCGTTCGAGGCGTCCCCGTTTCTTTCTGCCGCTTCTCCCCCTATAGGAGCGGCTGAATGAATAGCGGGCAGGTGGTAGAGGTACGGCTTGCCCCGTTTGCCCTCGCCGATGCGGAACACTGCACCCTCCCCGACGAGATCGGCGATGACCTGTTGCAACGTGGTGCGGCCGTGTCCGCGGACTTTCAGGGCCTCGTACAGCTCATCGAAGCGCACAGCGCCATCGGGCTCTGCGGGCAGCTCGGCGAGAGCCGCCTTGCGGGCCTCTGCGCTGGCGACAGCCGTCTCGTCGCCGAGGGCCACATACCCGTCATCGGTTCGCTCGATGACGAGCGTGTCGGGCGTCTCGTCGAAGCGGCTCAGGGCATGCAGCACGCGCACCGTGGGCCGGGTGTTGCCCTGGCCGCGGCGAAGCGCCAGGGCAATGTCGACGGCGCCCGAGAAGGCGGAGGAGCCGCGACCCGAATCGCCCACGTCTCCGCCTGACTTTCTCTCGTGCCTGTTGACCCACACGGCCAGGCCTTCGGCCGCTGCGACCTGGAGCGGTGCCATCGCGGCGTCGGCTTCGCCGGCGTTGTTTTCACCATCGCCGCGGATCCCGGCGAAGCGGCTCAGGGTGTCCACGAACAGGACGCGGGCCCCGATGCGCTGGGCCTCGAGGATTGCGGCCTGCACAACGGCCGGCCAGCGTTCGCCCGCCACCGACGGCCAGGACAGGAGGAGAAGCTCGGTCGATTCGGCCAGACCGGCACGGGTCAGGCTGGCCCGAAGGCTCGAGGCGGGCTGCTCGGTCAGGTACACGACGGGCGTTCGCTCGATCGCGCGTCCGAGGAACGTCCCCCCGGCAATCAGCGCGCTCGCGAGGGCCAGCGTCAGGTCGGTCTTGCCGACCTTCACCTTGCCCACGCACTCCGTCGTGGCGCCCGCCACCAAGTACGGCTCGGCCAGGAATGGCGGCCGCTCCGGCACGTCCTCCACGAGCACTGCCGCTGTCGCAAATCGGGCTCGGATTCTTTCTGCCGCTATAGAGGGAGCAGAACCGGCGGAATGCTTATCGGGTTCGGAGCCGTTGCTTTCTGCCGGTTCTACAGGGGGTCCGGCAGAATGAATCAGGTACGCGTGGTCATCACGGGGAAACTTGGTCGGTAGAGGCTCGACGGCCCTGTCGAAGTGCTCGCGCAGATGCTCCTCGGTGTGCGGTGTCGCAAGCTTCGGCCCGAGCTCGTGCAGGGTGAGCGTCCACATCTCCGAGAGGGAACGGCGGCTGCTCCAGAGGGACAGGGTGTAGCGGCACACCTCGAGATGGCACTCGCCGTGGTCGATCGTCTCGGGCAGCGTGTAGGGCGCCCTGATGGTGAGGGCGTCCAGCGTGGCGGACGGGCGCGTCTTCGTGCCGGTCATCGCCAGCTCCGCCGGCATCGTGGCGACGGGCGTCCCGATCGCGGCGTTGACGTAAGGGCCGGCCGGCGACACGGATCCGGGGCCGACCACGAAGTTCCTGGCGCCGTGGAGCGTCCGCACCGTGAAGCCGTGCCAAGCACCTCCCGGCATCGGCGCTTCCTCGGGCCATAGGAACCAGCGGTGCTGCCCGCCGGAAGGCGTCAGGGTGGTCTTGGTGGCCGGTAACGGCCCGTGCTCCGCCTCGACGGCTGCCAGGCGGTCCTGCCACGGCTCCTGGCCCGGCTGCAGCCCCTCCTTGCCGTCGTCCAGGTCGAGGTCGACCAACCTTCGGGGATCGGCCTTCGGCAGGGTCAGGCCGTAGCCGATGACGTTCGGCTGGCACAGCTCGGCCTCGAGGACGCCGAGGTCCCAGACCTTCGACTGCCAGCCGGGGTACTTCGGCTTCTTGGTGCCCGCAACCAGCACGACCGGGAACGCGAGTAGCCCCTTGCCGACGTGGGCCTCGATCGCCGGCATGGCGGCCGTGGCCTGTTTGGGCATCATGGCAAGCGCTCCCGGCGGAGGTCGGCCAGGATGCCGCCGGTCAGGTGGTCGGCCACTAGGAGCCATCGCTTCGCGGCCGGGCGATGGCCGCGGGCTCCGGCGACTCGGGCCATGTCGACGGCTGCGAGTGCCAGGGATAGTCGGGGTGATACCGGGCGATGCTACGATGTTGGGTAGTCGGGTGGGTCGTGGTGGACACAGAAACGATCCTCCGATGACGACTGCCCGGTGGTTGTTGGTGCCGCCGGGCGTCCGTCTTTCCGGACGCCGCTATGCGGCCTCGCGAGAGCGCGCTCGAGCGCTCAGAAACGCAAGTCTTGCGTAGTGGGCCTTCCTGGCCATGGCCGCGCGGCGCTCGCGCTCTTCGGCGGGGAGATCTTCGGGAATGTCGGCGTAGAACGTCGCGGCAAACGTGGCACGGGCCGCCATCGTCGTCTGCTTGGGATCGTGGGTGGCGTGCATCGCGTAGGCACCAATGCGCCCACGTAGCGACCGCTGGGACCGAGAGAGCGGACCTGGCACAGGGCTACCTCGCACGAGCCTCTCGACGGATCGAGTGGCGAGATGCCCCGGAGCGTTGATCGCCTACAAGCGGCGGCGCTCTTGCCGGGTGTCCGAACTAGCCTAGCACAATGCTGTTGAGCATTATCTTCGCGGCGAGGAGCTGGCCCACGTTGCAACGGCGACAGTGCAGCCAAAGCGAAGGTGGGATCTGGCGGATGCTTCGGAGAGAGCGCTCCTGCTGCGTCAGCTTGTGACGCGGGTCAGTCTTGCGGCGCAGCCAAGCCCGCCGGGTTGGTCCGTATCGAGGCATGCCCTGGTATGCCATTGGACGCAGTTCCAGCTCGTCGTCGAGCGACACCGTCACGCCGATGACACGTCCATCGCTCGAGTGGATTCGGAGACCTCCGTTTGACGCTCGGCAGGCAAAGCATTGGATGACGAAGTAATCCTCCGTCGGACGGTCGAACTCGGCGTCGTACCCCATGTTGAGCAAGGCCTGCCGGCGCCCCGTCACAGCCGGTCACCGGGGCTCAGGCGCTTTGCCGCAGCAATGGCGCGTTCCTCGCCCGCAGATGCGGCGTAGCGCTGCAGCATGGCCCGTGAGCGCCAGCCCGCCACGCGCATCAGGTCGGTTTCCTGCATCCCAGCGGAGAGAGCCATGTGCGCGTAGGAATGCCTCAGCTGGTGAGGGTGGACATGATCGCCGAGCCCTGCCTGAATGCCGCGCTCCTTGACCATCTGCCCGAGGCCGCTGTCGGTCAATCGGCCCTTCTGGCCGAGCCACAGCCAGGGCTCCGCGACGTAGGGGTGACGATCCCGCATGCGGAGGTAGCGATCGAGCGCCTTGACGGCTCGATTGCCGATCCCCACGACGCGCTCGCGCCGGCCCTTGCCCAGGACCCGGATGCGGCCGGCGTCGATGTCCACGTCGTTGGCGCGCTCGTCGCTGGGGATCCAGCGGAGGTTGGCAATCTCGGCGCGCCGAGCGCCCGTGTCGAGGAAGATGCGGAGGATGGCAGTATCCCGCCGTCCCGCGAAACTGGGATCGCCCTCGCAGGCTCCGAGCAATGCCTTGAGCTCGAGCTCGCGGAGGATGGCCGGTGGGGCCTCGGGAATGCGCGGCGGCCGCGTGCGGGCCATCGGGCACTCCTTGACGAGTCCCTCATCGACAGCCCACCGGAAGAACGCCTGGACGCCGCGATAGCGGTTGTGGGCGGTGGCCGCCTTGAAGCGCGTGAGCTGGTCGTCGATGAAGCTCTCGACGTGCTCCCGGCGGATAGCCGTCACGTCGGTGGGCATTCCCGCGTCCTCGAGGAAGGCTGCGAACTGGAGAGCCGCATCGGTGTAGGTGCGGGTCGTCCTGGGCGAGAGGTTGCCGGCTCGGCAATGACGGCCGAAGCTGGCGATGTCGCGGCCGAGGGAGGATGGAGTAGCATGCGCGACGCTGGTGGGGGCTTGAGACATCGTTCTGAGGCTCCAAAATTGCGGGAGTCGACAGCTGCAGTTTTACGCTCTCTGAGCGCTGTGGTCAAGCTCTGTCAGCAGGCATACGCTCCGATGGAGCGTGGAATCGTGGGGCGATAGCTCAGTTGGAAGAGCATCTGCATGGCATGCAGAAGGTCCGGGGTTCGAGCCCCCGTCGCTCCACCACCCGATCGCCACGTGTCGCCCAGCGCGCCATGGCCGGGCCTCCATACCACGGTCCGGTGCCCACCGGCGAGGAGTGACGGGAGACCGTTTGGGCAGTGCGCGTGGTCCGGGGGATGGAGGCAACCGGCGAGGGTGGCCCTTTGCCGCGGGACCCGTCGTCCTCATGGCCATCGCCCTGGCCGCCTACCTCATCCTGCATTCGCCACTGCGCGGCGCGATCCATCGGCTGATCGGCGGGATATCCGCCGGTACCTGCTACTCGCTTTGCCAGCCGCACGGCGAGGTGATCATCGCCTCGCAGGCGGCCGCGATCCTCGACATTGCCACGGCCCTCGTCGCCGCCTGGGCCCTGTCAGGCGTGCTTCGATTCCGGACGCTGGATCGACTCCTTGCCTTTGGCCTGCTGGCATTCGCCTTCATCTCCGTGCCGGCGGCGCTGCTCGGCGGCCTCGGCGACGTCATCCACCTGCACCTGCTTCGACCGCCGTATGGCCCGTCACTCTCGGCCATCCCGGCCCTCGCCACCGTCGGGTACCTACTGACCCGTGGTTGGCGGCCGTCCGTGCCGCAATTCCGCATCGTTCGCATCTCCCCGTTGGCAATCGTGATGGCCGGCCTCGCCGGTGGGCTGCTGGCCATCTCGGCGGGGATAGCGATCCACCACCCTCCGACCGGCTACGACGAGCTTGGGTACCACGGCCCCCTCGCGGTCTTCTTCTGGAGAGACGGCACCCTGAGTCAGTTCATGCCGCGCTTCCAGTACGCCTGGCCGCTCGCGCAACCGGCTTCAGCGGAACTGTGGTTCGGGCTCCTGCGCGTGATCGGCGGCGAGCCGCTGACGGTGCTCGGCCAGCTGCCGTTCGCATTGCTGGGAGCCGTGGGCGTGGCGGCCTTCGGCCGTCGGCTTGGGCTGTCGGGACGTGCAGCGCTCCTCGCCGCGCTGACGTTCCTGCTCGTGCCGATCGTGGCGATCCAGGTGGGCCGGATCGCCGACGACATCGTCGGTGGCGCGCTCGTGATTGCCGTGGCCGCCCTCGCCGCCGCGCCGCGGCGCGAATGGACCGTCGGTCGCGTGGCCGTGATGGGGCTTGCGCTCGGAGTCATGGTCGTGACGAAGCTTGCATTGCTTCCCGCAGCCCTTGCGCTTGGCCTGGTGGTGCTGTGGACGGTCGCGCGCCGCAGCGTCGACACGCCCGACCCCGAGGCGGACAGGAGCCGTCGGCGACTCCTGACCCGCGGCCTGCCACTGGCTGCCGCACTGGGTCTCGTTGCCCTCGCGCCATGGTGGATCCGCAACCTCGTCCTCTACGCGAATCCACTCTATCCATTGAACATTCCGCTGTACGGGCACGGCATCTCCCAGACGCTGCTGGGCATGAAGGATCGGAACCATGTGCCGGCGACATGGCTGTGGCCGCTCTACCCCCTCTTCGAGCCGCACCGCCACGACTCCGGCATCGGCGCCGTCTTTGCCGTCGCGATCGTGCCCGGAGGCCTCATCGCCCTCGTGCGTGCCCGCCGCCGGCCCCTGGCGATCATTGCGCTCGTCGCGCTCATCACCCTGCCGCTCTGGTGGCTCGAGACCCGCCACGAACCGCGTTTCCTGCTTGGCCTCTTCGGGCTGTTGGTCGCCCTCGTCCCATTCGCGTTGGCCGGGCTGCGAAGAAACTGGCGGACCGCGGCCGCGGCACTGCTGGCGATCGCAGCGATGTTCTCGGTGGGGATCACCCTATCGACCGAGCTCGCGACGCAGGCCCAGAACCCGGTGGATCGCATCGAGTTCTACGATCGGCTCTGGCGGGTCGAGCCTGCGGTGACGGCGTTACCCGAAACGGAGGGCATCCTCCTCGACGATCAGTGCGGGAAGGGCATCTTCAGCCGGCTTTATCCGGTCCTGGGCGCCGGACAGAACCGGCAGATCGCGCGGATTCCCTGCGGCCAGTCGACAGCACAGGTCGTGGCGTCGCTCCAGGGCTATTCAATGACCTACGTCTACGCCATCATCGACGCGCCGCACGCCTCGGTCCTGGACGCTCGTTACCCCGCCACCACCTTCCAGCTGGTCTCCCAGTCCGTTGCGCACCCCCACAACAATGGGTCGGATCAGGACCGGCGGCTGTACCGCCTGGTGGGCGCCGCGCCGTAGCACTTCGCGCAGCGAGCCGCGTTTCGGGGAGAATGAGGGCATGTCCACCTCGGAGACTCCTGCCCGTACGCGCGTCGAGCGCTACAACCCGACCGAGATCGAGCCGCGCTGGCAGGCGCGGTGGGAGGAGCTGGCCCTCCACCGGACCGACCTGCACGACACGTCACGCCCCAAGTACTACCTCCTGACGATGTACGAGTACCCATCGGGCGACCTGCACATCGGGCACTGGTACATCAAGACACCGACGGACGCGATCAGCCGCTACCGGCGCATGACTGGCTGGAACGTGTTCTTCCCCGTCGGCTTCGACGCGTTCGGCCTGCCTGCGGAGAACGCGGCCATCAAGAGCGGCGCCCAGCCGCGCGAGTGGACCATGCGCAACATCGAGATCATGAGCCGGCAGCTGCGCACGATGGGCGCCACCTTCGACTGGTCGAGCGAGGTCGTCACCTGCGAGCCCGAGTACTACCGCTGGAACCAGTGGTTCTTCCTGAAGTTCCTGGAGCAGGGACTGGCGTATCGCGCCATGGCGCCCGTCGACTGGTGCCCCAAGGACCAGGTGGTCCTGGCGCGCGAGCAGGTCGAAGGCGCCAACCGTGTCTGCTGGCGCTGCGGCACGCCCGTCATCAAGCGCGATCTGGAGCAGTGGTTTCTGCGCATCACGAAGTATGCGGACGAGCTGCTGGACTTCAAGGACATCGACTGGCCCGAGCCGATCCGCGTGCAGCAGACCAACTGGATCGGACGATCGGAGGGCGCCGAGGTGGTCTTCACGACAGCGCCCGCCGACCATCACCCCGGCGGTGAGGAGCTGCGCGTCTTCACCACGCGCCCGGACACCCTGTTCGGTGCCACATTCATGGTCCTGGCCCCGGAGCACCCCCTGGTCGAGGCACTGACCGCGCCATCACAGAAGCAGGCGGTCGACGCCTACATCTATCAGACCCGCCGCGAGACGGAGATCGAGCGGCTCTCCACCGACCGCGAGAAGACGGGCGTGCCGCTGGGGACCGACGCGATCAACCCGGTCAACGGCGAGGGCATCCCGATCTGGATCGCCGACTACGTGCTGGCCGGCTACGGCACGGGTGCGATCATGGCCGTGCCCGCGCACGACGAGCGCGACTACGCCTTTGCCCAGAAGTTCGGGCTGCCGATCCGCAGGGTCGTTGCTCCTCCCGGCACGGCAGATGATGCGACGCTGGAGGCCGCGTACAGCGCCCACACCGCGGACGAGCGACTGGTCGCATCGAGTCACTACAACGGGATGACCGCGCCGGATGGGGCGCGGGCAATCACGATCGACCTGGAGACGCGTAGCCTCGGAAAGACCAGCGTCACGTACCGCATTCGGGACTGGCTGATCAGCAGGCAGCGACCCTGGGGCACGCCCATTCCCGTCGTCTATTGCGAACGCGACGGCATCGTGGCGGTCCCGGAGGACCAGCTTCCGGTGCTGCTGCCAGATCACTGGGAGTACCGCGCCGAGGGTGGAAACCCGCTCGAGCATGACGAGGCCTTCCTGAATACGACGTGCCCCCGCTGCGACGGCCCGGCGCGCCGCGAGACGGACACCATGGATACCTTCGTGGACAGCTCCTGGTACTGGTGGCGCTACCTATCACCACACGACGATACGCAGGCGATCGACCGATCGCTGGACGAGGTCTGGTGCCCCGTAGACCAGTACACGGGAGGAGCAGAGCACGCGGTCATGCACCTGCTGTACAGCCGCTTCTTCTGCAAGGCGCTGAACGACCTGGGCATCGTCCGGGAGCGCGAGCCCTTCAAGCGACTCTTCAACCAAGGCCAGATCCTGGGCGCGGACGGCGAGCGCATGAGCAAGAGCCGCGGTAACGTGCAGGATCCGGATGACCTGGTGCAGCGCTACGGCGCGGACTCGGTGCGCCTGTTCCTGATGTTCATGGGACCCTGGGACCAGGGCGGGCCCTGGAGTCCCACTGGCATCAATGGCGTTTCGGGCTTTCTGCGAAGGGTCTGGACGGTTGCCCTGGACCCCCACGGCCACGAAGGTGGCGACCAGGCGGCAGGCGCATTGCCCGCCGGCGAGGACGCCGCTGCGGCCGAACACGCCCTGCGCGTTGCGGCACACCGCACGCTGCAGCAGGTCACCGAGGAGCACGCCGGTTTCCGCTGGAACACGATGGTCGCGCACCTGATGGAGCTGACCAACCTGTTGATGCGCTACCGGGGAACCGAAGTCGCCGGCGACGCCGGCTGGGACGAGGCCGAGCGGCTGCTGCTGCTGATGCTGGCCCCGATCGCGCCGCACATCTCCGAGGAGCTGTGGAGCCGGCGGCTGGCCGCGGCAGGCGAGGAGTGGCGCTCCATTCACGCCGAGACCTGGCCCACCTTCGATCCGGCGCTCGTGGCCGTCGATCAGATCGAGCTGCCGGTCCAGGTGAACGGCAAGCTGCGGGACCTGGTGCAGGTCGCGGCCGGCCTGCCGGAGGCGGAGATCGAGGCGCTGGTCATGACACGGCCAAAGGTCCAGGCAAACCTGGAAGGCAGGACCGTCGTCAAGGTCATCCACGTGCCCGGCAGGTTGGTCAACATCGTCGTGCGCTAGGCCGCGACTGGGTGCGCCATGGCCGGTCAGCCGGCGAGGGGGTCCGTCCAGCGCAGGCCCGGGAATCGACCGAAGTCGCGGTCGCTCGACGCGATCGTTCCCCCATGCTCGATCGCGAGCGCCGCAAGGTGGGCGTCGGGCACGAGATTTCCGGCGGTGCCGACGGCGTCGAGCAGTCCACGAAGCACTCCGAGGTGGCGCTCGGTGGGATCGATCACCACGACGGACGGCTGACTCAACCAACCTTCAACCAGGTCGAACGCCTGCTGCGGTATGAGAGGCTCGGAAAACACCGCCGGCCGGGTGCTGAGGCGGAGGAAGGCTATTACCACAGACCAGGAGAACGCAACCGTCTCGATCCCCGACAGCGACTGCTCCAGCCACGTGCGCGCAACGTCGTGAGGTCGGGACGTCTCGTCCACTGCGTAGAGCAGGACGTTCACGTCCGGCACGATCATTTCTGAAGCTCGAGTTTGCGCACGATCTCGTCGTCGTCGAGAGCGGCATCGAGCCGCAGGGCCCGGTCGAGATCGATCCCCGGCCGGACCCCCATGCGGTAGGTCGGCAGCCGGTATGAACGAGGTCGTCGTTCACCTGCCAGCCCTGCGCGCAGCGTCGAGTTCACCGCCTCCTTGAAGGAGATGCCGCGCGTCCGCTGCAGCTGTTCGAGTCTCGCGGCGACGTCCTCATCCAGCGTGATCGTCGTGCGCATCGGCGCATCATAGCATCAATCGTGTGATGGACGACGCATCAAATGTGGTCGGGGAGGCTCAGGGTTTGACGAAGCGCTGGACGAACGCGATAGACAGGTCGGCGACCTCGCGCCAGCCGCTGTCGATGGTGAGCGAGTGGCCCCGGCCGGGAACCTTCGCGATCTCGGTGACGCCTTCGTTGCGCTTCTGGCGGTTGTATGAAGCGTTGGCGATGGCCCACGGCACGGTGTGGTCGAGCTCCCCGTCGAGGATGAGCAGCGGTCCGCGCGCGGGGTTCTTGCTGTCGACCTTCGCCTCTGTCCAGGGATTGAGGTTCGCAGCCGCGGCCTGGAACAATGGCTCTGCCGGAGCCGGCACGGCGTACGTGTCGTAGAGCTCCCTCGCCTCGTCCTCACTGACCGCGTTCGTGAATGCGTAGCGAAACTGCTCGTAGGTGAGTGGAATCGCTCGGCCGCGGTTGAGCGGGTTCTTGAGCGCGGGTGAGGCCGCCCTGAGGGCTGAGATCGGTAGTGGCAGGACGCCCCGGAATGGCGCCGGATCGATGGCCACGGATGCAGCCGAGAGACCGCGTCCGGCCAGGATCTGGGTCATCAGGCCACCGAACGAATGGCCGATGATCGCGGGCTTCCTTGTGAGCTTGCCAACCACGTCTGCGAAGTCATCCGCCACATCCTTGATCGACTTGTTGCCGAAGACCTCGGGGTGCGCCTTTGCCTCGCCGACCGTTTCGGGATCGTCGGGCCAACCGGGTGCGAGGGTCGAATAACCGGCGTCCTCGAGACCGTCCGCCAGCGGTCCCAACTGCTCGGCAGTAGCCAGCGGCCGTGGACGAAGACGACGGGCGTCTTGCCTGAACTGTTGGCCGCGGTGATCTGCTCGGTTTCGTGCTCGGTGATGACGGCCACGACGCTCTCCCTCTGCGAATGGACCGAGGATCCGCCTCGATCGACACAGAGTATCGGCCCGGATGGGCTCCGGCCAGAGCGGACGGTCAGCCCTGCGCGTCCCGACGGCGTGCACCCGTCAGGATCCGCTTCCAGGTCCTGCTGACGCCGGAGGTGCGGCCTCCTCCTCGGCGCGTTTCTTCTCCCGGTGTCTGGCCACCTTGGCGCGGTTGCCGCAGGTCGCCATGTCGCACCACTTGCGCCGACCGGTCCGCGAGGTGTCGCTGAAGACCGAGCGGCAGTCCTCACTGGCGCAGACGCGGAGCTGCTCCGGGTGGCCCTCGCTCACTTCGCTCGCGACGCTCTCGGTGAGGCGAGCCAGGGCGCCGGCGATGGGATCGCCCTCGTGCCTGTGGTCGAGGGACACGCCGTCCCGGGCGGGCACCAGGTACCAGGTGTAGTGGGTGCGCAGGGCCCGGTTGATCTCATCGAGGTCGCGCTGGGCGGGCGTCCGCGCCTCGACGACGGCATCGGTCAGCTCGCGTATCGCGGCGCGAACGCGGCGGATCCGGGCGAGCGTCCGCTCACCGCCCTCCGGGTCGGCTGCATCGCGAGCCAGCTCCGCCTCGAACATGTCCGAGTGGAGCAAGTCGTGGTCGCGGAACCAGCGGAGGGCCGCGGCGTAGGAGTCGAGCCGGTCGATGGGCAGGCCCCGCTCGCGGTCGAGGGTGTTGATGAAGTCAAGCCCTGTGTCGAGCACGACCTGGTGCCCGTGGGGGACGAACCCGTGGGCCTCGGGTTGGGCTTTGCTGGGGGTCGTTGGCTGGACTCGGGTGCTCATTTCGTAACCATTATGGCACTGTTGACAGGTTACACGCAATGGAATACAGTTACGCCCTTAGTAACCCCTATAGACATCTACAACAGTTACATGCAAAGGAGTGGCGAGGTGGATGCATTCGTTCTCTTTCTCCTCGTGGTCCTGGGCCTCGCCATCTTCGGCGCGCTCGCGGAAGCCTTCGGCTCCGACTCACGTGAACCCATCGAGGACGCGCATACCCGTGACTTGACCCGGAGGACCATCTGATGTGGCAGATCTACGGGCTCATGGCACTTGACCTGATCAACGAGCGGCATCGCGAAGCGGAAGCCGAGCGGCGAGCACGACGCGCCCAGCGTCGCGAGCTCCGCGGCTCGCACGAATCGCGCGTCGCGGCCGACGAGGTCGTCAGGCAGGCTGTCCTGAGCTCTCATCGCGCGTAAGCCGCGCGGCAACAGAACATCGCGCCCAAGTGGCGCGTGGATGGAACATGTCCCTTTCGAGGCCCGCGTACCCCCTCTCGCGGGCCTCGCTCTTTGCCCCGCTCGGGTAGGCTGATCTGACGAACCAAAGCACGGAGAGTCAGATGCCCGATCGATCCGCGCCCCTGAAGCTGGGAGCCAACCACTGGAACCAGTACGCCGACTGGCCCAGCTTCCTCGCTTCCCAGCTGCGAGCCGAGACGCTCGGCTACGACTCGCTCTGGACGTGGGACCACCTCTATCCGATCCAGGGCTCCCACGAGGGGCCCATGTTCGAGGCGTACACCGCCATGGCCGCGGTGGCAGCCCAAACGCAGCGGGCAACGATCGGGATGATGGTCGGCGCGAACACGTTCCGGAATCCCGGTCTCGTGGCCAAGATGATCACGACCATCGACCACATCAGCAATGGCCGGGCAGTCCTCGGGATCGGCGCCGCGTGGTTCGAGACCGAGCACGTCGCCTTCGGCATCCCGTATGGGGAGAGTCCCGGCGAGCGGCTGCGCTGGCTGGGCGAGGCGCTGCCCGTCATGCAGGGCATGCTGCACGGGGAGCGACCCAGCCTGGACGGAAAGAAGTACCAGGTTCGAGATGTGCTGAACCTGCCCGCACCGATCCAATCG
>JBBSGX010000055.1:0-12777 GCA_038253685.1 Candidatus Limnocylindrales bacterium
CCAAGAGCGACCTGGCGAGCCTCGGCATCTACGTCTTCTCCAAGCGGGCCCTGCTCGAATGGCTGTCCGAGGATCGCATCGACTTCGGCGCGCACGTGATCCCGGCCATGATCGGCGGCGGGGCGCGGGTGTTCGGCTACCGCTTCGACGGCTACTGGCAGGACGTCGGGACGATCGAGAGCTACTGGCGCGCCCACATGGAGCTCCTGGACGACCATCCGCAGCTTGATCTCTACGATCGCGACTGGGTCGTTCATACGCGCTCCGAGGAACGTGCTCCGGCGCGCATCGGGCCGACCGCCAACGTGCACCGCAGCCTCATCAGCCACGGTTGCCAGATCGCCGGGACGGTCGAGCGTTCCGTGCTCTCACCGGGCGTCCGCGTCGACCCCGGGGCGATCGTGCGCGACAGCGTGATCATGTTCGACACGGTCATCCGGGCGGGAGCGGTCGTGGATCGCTCCATCATCGACAAGGAGGTCTCGGTCGCGCCGAACGCGGTGGTCGGCACCGGGACGGATTACACGACGCCCAATCGCCAGGAGCCCACGCGGCTCAACACCGGAATCACCGTGGTCGGCAAGAACGCCACGCTCCCGGCAGGGGCGCGGATCGGCCGCAACGTGCGGATCGCCGAGGGCGTGCGACCGTCGGACTTCAGCTCGCGGACGGTGCGCAGCGGCGGTAGTGTCGAGAAGCGGGCTCCCAAGGCTCCCGCCAAGGCGCGCGCCTCGAGCGTCAAGGACCTGGACGAGATCGTGGAGGCGGCGATCGCCTCGTCTGCTGCCGGCCGGGGCGGACGCCGGACGTAGCCATCCGCAGCGCAGAACCCGGCCGGCTCCCGGGCCAGCACGCATCGAAGCCCGACGCGACCACGGTCGATGGCTGGTTGCGCGAGCTCGGTCTCGAAGCGCTCGAGCGTGCCGACCGGGAGGGCGTCACCAGCTGGGACCTGCTCATTGACGGACGGCGTCGCCGCAGCATCCGCCTGACGCTGATTCTCGATCCGGCCGTGGCCCTCGTGGCGTGGGTGCACTTCGCCCCGCCGCTCTCGGACAGCTTCCGCAAGAGCTACCATCAGTTCCTGCGCTGGAACGACGAGCTGCCGTTCGTCAAGTTCGCACTCTCGTCAGACGAGCGACCCGTGCTCTCCTCAGAGGTACCGGCCGCGGAGGTCAGCCTCGATTCGCTGGGCCTTACGGTCGCCCGCCTCGTGACGGTCTGCGACCTCCTACTCGACGATTCCGTGCGATGGCTGTGGCCCGGGGCGAAGGCGCCGCGCGAGCCGCCGCCCGATGAGCCCGGGAGCATGGCGCCCGCGGCGGTTCTCGATCGCTACGCCGAGCAGCTGGCCGAGCTGACGGCGCCGGCAGCTGAGGATGACCCGGGCCCTGGCTGACTTACTGCCGGCACGGCGCGCGGAACCGCCCCGACCCCCTGCTACACTCCCGGGCACTTCACGCGGGCAGCGGTCGGCCACGCCGAGCGTGTTTGATCGACCCGTCACTCGACCGAGGGAGCGTTGCCAGGTTCCATGGAACGGGTCGTGATGCAGCGCCGGCATCCGTCGCGCGAAATCCTGAGCGGCGAGTCGGCGGATGTCTACTTCGCCCGCGCCGATGAGATCCTCTCGCGGGAGGGCCTCGACCCGATCGTGGTCATGGAGGTCTTCGCGCGCCAGTCGGGCGTGCTCTGCGGCATCGACGAGGCCAAGGTGCTGCTGGCGCACGTCCTCGGCGAAGCCCCCCCGCGCGAAGCCGTGGTGGAGGCCCTGGCCGACGGCGACGGCTTTTCCCCCAAGGAGGTCGTGCTGCGCATCCGCGCCCGCTATCGTGCCTTCGGGCTCTACGAGACCGCGATCCTCGGGATGATGGCCCAGTCCACGGGCTGGGCGACGGCCGCGAGCGAGTGCGTGGAGGCGGCTGCCCCGGAACCGGTCATCAGCTTTGGGGCGCGACACGTGCACCCGGACATCACCGACACCCTGGACTACGCGGCGATCGTGGGCGGGTGCGTCGGTGCCTCCACGCCGGCGGGTGCCCGGCTGGCCGGCCTCAACCCCACCGGGACCATGCCCCATTCGCTGGTACTGATCTTCGGTGACACCGTGCTGGCAGCGGAGGCGTTCGATCGGCACCTCGGCCAGGACGTGCCGCGAATCGTGCTCGTCGACACGTTCCATGACGAGGCCGAGGAGTCCCTGCGCGTCGCGCACGCCCTTGGCGACCGGCTCTACGGCGTCCGCCTCGACACGCCCTCGGAGCGCGGCCGTGTGACCGCGGACCTGGTGCTGGAGGTCCGCGCGCGGCTCGACCAGGCCGGCTTCCAGCACGTGCGGATCATCGTCAGCGGCGGTCTCAGCCCGGAGCGCATCCGCTATTTCAAGGACGCCGGCGCGCCCGTCGACTCGTTCGCCGTGGGCGGCTACATCAGCGGAGCCACGCCGGTGGACTTCACGGGCGATCTCAAGGAGATCGACGGCAAGCCGATTGCCAAGCGCGGGCGCATCCCGGGCATCACGCCCAGCGACAGGCTGCAGCAGATCGACCTCTCGAGCTGGCGCGCCACCTGAGCTCTCAACAGGGCCGGGCGCAGGCGACCCCATGGGTGCGCGCGCCCAGTACGGACGCCTCTCACGCGCCGATCAGCAGTCCCGAGCTAGCATGACCCTCGTGAGCCAATCCTCTGCGAACCCCGAGCCCGAGCAGGGCGACGCGGCCTCGGGCCAGCTCGCGGAGCGCGAATCTGCCTACGGATTGCTCCAACGTGGCCAGGCCCTGCTGAAGCGCGGGCATCACGCCCAGGCGGCGGTCGTCCTCGAGCGTGCTGCCAAGCTAGAGCCGGGCAAGGGCTCGATCGTCGAGGCGCTGGGTCGCGCGTACTACAACAGTGGGCAGCACGGGCGAGCTGTCACGGCCTTCGAGGAGCTGCTCGAGATCGATCCCTCGGCGGCGTACGGTCACTACGGCCTCGGCCAGGCGCTCAAGCAGGTCGGCCGTCGCGACGAGGCGCGGACGCATCTGCGGCTGGCGGTGGCGCTGGCGCCTGACTCCGCGCTGTATCGGGCCGCGCTGGCTCGTCTTGGATAGGGCGTGAACGACCAGGATTGGCGCCGCGTGAGCCAGGGCCTTGCCGTGGTGCTGGCCATCCTGGTGGTCGCGGTCCTTGCCGTCGTGCTCCTGCGACGGGGGTCACCGGGCGCCGAAGGTGCCTCACCGTCCTCGAGCTCGTTTGCAGGCGTCTCTCCGTCAACTTCGGCGTCGCCGAGCATCGGCCCGAGCCCGTCCAGGACCCCAAGGTCGTTGCGGAGCCCGAAGCCTTCTGGCAGCCCCGGCGAATCGCCGAGCACCAGCCCCGGTGAGTCGCTCCCGCCCGGGGAGAGCCCATCGCCCATCCCGGAGGTGACCGCGAGCCCCGCTCCCACGCCGACGCCCACGCTGGCGCCGACCGCGCCGCTGCGATCGATCCGGTTCCTGCATGTCGGCATTGACGGACAGAGCGCCACGACCCCGACACCGCGTACGCTGACCTTCGCTTCCGAGGGGCCGGGCCAGGTCACGGCGACGCTGTTCCCGACCAGTGCCGGTGACGTGAAGTTCTGCCTCTACACCGGCAACCAGCCGTCAGGCCACGACTGCCGGACCAACAGCCACGCTGTCCTCACCGGCTCGACCACGGCCGCCGGCAATACCCGCTGGCACGTTTCGGCCATCGGGGTAGACCAGGGGACGTCGCCGAGCGCGGACGTCAAGCTCGAGTTCCGCTCCAATGGGCCCCGCGTCACCGTCGACGGCTTCCGCTTCCAGGGCACCACCTTCGCGGACTACAACGGGATCGCCGCCCAGTTCAAGGCTGGGGCAGGGCAGGTACACGTCAACGGGAGCTGGGCGGGAGCGCAGCGCCCGTGGCGGGCGGGCGTCGTGAACGCGGAGGGCGGCGAGAACGCCGGCTCGGATAGCGGTACCGGCAGCAACCTGACCCTGGCGGCCACGGTGAGCGCGGGCAGCTTCCGCCTGACCGTCGAGAACACCGAGGAGATCGCGGACCAGGAGGTCTTCCTCCACGCGGTGATCAGCTGGCCGTAGGCGTGGCGCGCCATCCGCTCAGAGGCTGATGTCGCCCCGAGACACCAGGCGGTCCAGCCAGAACAGCCCGCAGATGGACTTGGCATCCGCAATCGTGCCCTTCTCGGCGAGCTGGACGGCCTCCCCCCAGGGGATGCGGCGCAGATCAAGGCGCTCGTCGGTCTCGGGGCCCGCATAACCCGGGATCGGGCTGAGGTCGGTCGCCAGGTACAGGTGCATCTCCTCGCTGGCGAAACCGGGAGCCGTGAAGAAGCGGCCCATCTTGCGCCACGAGGCCGCGGAGAAGCCGGTCTCCTCGCCCAGCTCGCGCGGTGCGGCGAGCTCCGGGTTCTCGATCGAGCCGTCCGGCTGGCGGTCCAGCGTGCCTGCGGGAATCTCGAGCAGAACCCTTCCCACGGGAGTGCGGAACTGGCGAACCATCAGGACCTCTCCCTGATCGATCGCCAGGATGGCGACGGCTCCGGGATGGATCACCAGCTCCCGCTGATGCCGGCGACCCTCGGCGTCCTCGATGGTGTCGACTCGGACCGTGAGATATCCGCCCTCGAGAATGACGCGCTGCTCGACGGTCTTCTCGAGGAGCCGTGTTTCGTCCATTGATGCAGCTTAGCGGGGGTACTAGTACGACGGTGTCATAGAGGCCATGACGGTCGGCTCCCATAGTCCAGATCGCTGGGGAGCAACCCGGCCGAGCCCCGAGGCTCGATCCCGTCAAAGGGTCTCCCGGCCCAAGTGTCCAAACCCCGAGTGCCCATCGGAGTCTCCCAATGTTCCGTTTCACCTCGCTTGCGCTGCGTTTGGCGGTTCTCGTCTCGTTCGTTCTGGTCCTCTCAGCACCCTTTCGTTGGTTCTGATCCCACGCTGATCCCGAGCCGGCGACAGTGATCGCAGCCACTGTCGCCGGCACTTTTCTGTTCTTTGCGGCGTGCCATGCGGCGCGCCGCCTTCCATATCACGAGCGTCCCGTCGGAGAGACCGTGCACCTGCCTGTAACGCACACACGGCCGCCCGAGCCGGTCTGCTGATGCTCCTGCTCTATTTCATCGTCGGCGGCCTGCTGGTCGGAAAGCTGGCCGGCGGGCGCATCGCAGCCATCACCAATGTCAAGTTCCGCTGGTGGGGATTGGCGCTCGCTGGGCTGATGGTCCAGGCGGTGTTGTTCGCGCCGCCCGTTGCCGCCCAGATCGGAACCGCCGGCCCCGCGCTGTACGTAGCGTCGACTGTGGCTGTCCTGGCGGTACTGTTGCGCAACCTCGGCATGGCCGGCTTGCCTGTGATGGCGGTCGGCGCCGGCCTCAACCTGCTCGCAATCAGTGCCAATGGCGGGTACATGCCGTCCTCACCGGAGGCTTGGCAGGCGCTCAACGGCGTGGCCGTGCTGCCGACGGCCGACTACACGAACTCCGCCCTGGCGAGCACCGCGACGGCGTTCCCGTATCTCGGCGACATCCTGGTGCTTCCGCGGCCGCTGCCACTTGCCAATGTCTTCTCCCTCGGTGACGTGCTGATCGGCCTGGGCGCCGCATTCTTCCTTGTATGGACCATGCGCCGGCCACTCGCCGCCGTGAACGCGGCCGGACCTGCCCCCGCGACGGATCGACTGCTGCGCGGTCCGCGCGCCGGCCAACGCGGCAACTCCGCCCGATGAAGAAGTCCGCGGACGAGCTGGAGCGCATGCTCCAGGATCTCGTGTCGGCCGTCGCCGCCGATGCCGGTGCAGGCCTCTACCTCGATGACGGGGACGGCACCCTCCACCTCGTGGCGCAGACGAGGGCCCGCGACCACTCCTTCCTTGGCCGTTGGCGACGACGCACGCCGGTTGACGATCTGGGCCGATCGTTGCTCGTGTCGGTGCCCGACGTGCGCGGCGGCGTCCTGGTGCTGGAGCGCGCGACCCGCGACGAGTTCACGACCGACGATCGGGCCGTGGCCCGCCTCTATGCGCGCCAGCTCGCCGAGCACGTCACCGTGGACGGACTGCGACCACGCTCGACGATCTGGACGCGCCAGCTAGAGACGATCCAGAGCATCGCCGCCCAGCTCACCCGCCTCACCAGCCTCGAGGAGGTGGCCATGGCGATCTGCGTGGAGACCAAACGCGTGATCGACCACGACAACGCCCGTGTCTATGTCATCGGGGACGACGGCGTGACCCTCGAGCCGGCAGCCTTCCGCAGCATCGACCCGGCCTACGCCGGCGAGACGGCCGACGGCCTGCGCCTCCGGGTCGGCGAGGGCATCACCGGCTGGGTGGCCGCGCGCGGGACACCGCTGATCGTGCCGGACGCCAGCCGCGACCCCCGCGTCCTCGACGTCCCCGGCACCCCCACGGTCATCGAGGAATCGATGATGCTCGTGCCGATGCGCCACGAGAACCGGGTGACCGGCGTGATCGTGCTGTCCCGATTGGGCATCGGCCGCTTTGACGACGACGACCTGCGACTCCTCCAGGTGCTTTCCGACCAGGCAGCCGTGGCCATCGAGAACGCCAAGCTGCACGTCAGCCGCGAACGACTCGTCGGCGAGCTGGCGGCGCTGCTCGACATCAGCCAGGCGACCCAGCTGGCAGACGACCAGCCGGAGCTGGCAAACGTGCTGGCCGAGAAGCTGGCCGGCGCCGCCAAGGCCGACGCCTGCGTGATCTCACGCCTCGACGAGGGCTCCACGCAACTGCAGACCCTCGGCGTCTTCGGTTCGGTTGGCACGCTGCCCTCGTACGACGTGCTCGAGTACCCGCTCACCCGCCGCGTGCTGCGCGACGCCGAGCCGGCCGTGGTGCAGGTCGCGTCGACTGACGCGGACCCCGCCGAGGTGCGGTTGCTCCAGGGCATCGGGGCCAAGAGCCTGCTGATGCTGCCGCTGGCCCACGGGGGAAGGATCGCAGGCCTGGTTGAGCTCCTCTCGCTGAACGCCGCTCACGACTACACGCCCTACGAGATCAGCGTCTACCGCACCATGGCCAACCAGGCGGCGACCGTGCTGGAAAACGCCCGGCTGGTCGAGCAGCTGCGCCGGGCCGCCGACGTCGACCAGGTCACGGGCGTGAACAACCACCGCTCCCTCCAGGAGCGCCTCAAGCAGGAAGCCGCGCGCTCGTCCCGGACCCGGGCACCCTTCAGTGTCCTGATGATCGACCTTGACGGCTTCAAGGCGGTCAATGACAAGCACGGCCACGCGGACGGCGACCGCGTTCTCCGGAACGTGGCCAATGACCTGAAGCTCGCGGTACGAACCCAGGACATCGTCGCGCGCTACGGAGGCGACGAGTTCGTTGTGCTCATGCCCGACACGGCGGAGGGACAGGCCAAGATCGTCGCGCGCCGCGTGGTCGATGGCGTCCGCGACCGGCGCCACCGGCTCAGCGACGGGAGCGAGGCGAGCGTCAGCGCCTCGGCAGGCCTCGCGGTTTACCCGGAGGACGGGCGCACGCCGAAGACGCTGCTCCAGGCGGCCGACCTTGCCATGTACGCCGTGAAGCGCGCAGGCGGCAGCGACGTGCGGCGCGGGACGCGCGGCATGCGGGCACAGGTGAGCCGTACCCCTGCTACGGCCGGGTCCAGCCGCTGATCGATCGCTCTGAGGCCGCGGGGAGTGGTTGGCGGACCCACCCCCTCTCTCCGGCGCGGATGACGTAGCCTAGGTAGCGGCCAGGTCGCGCAGCTGTCTCCACGGCTCAGTGACGGTCGGGAGTGAGACTTGATTCGATGAGTGCCATCCGGCAGGAAGCGTCCGCGGCCGAGCTGCGGATCCCCGGCGGCGAGGGTCGTCGGCGCGCCGTCGTGGAAGGCGTGACGCCGCACGTCGATGACGGCCGTTTCCCCGTCAAGCGCACGCTCGGGGATCGGCTCGTCGTGGAGGCAGATGCGTTCGTCGATGGCCACGACGCGGTCTCGGTCGTGCTGGCGCACAAGCGGAGCAGCGAGGCGGGGTGGACGGAATCGCCGATGGAGCCGCTCGGCAACGATCGGTGGCGCGGCGGATTCGCCGTCCAGCATCTGGGGCGGTACGCCTACACGGTGATCGCCTGGGCCGACGCGTTCGGAACGTGGCGTCGGGATCTCGCCAAGCGGGTCGAGGCCCGCCAGGACGTGAGCGTCGATCTCCTCCTCGGGGCGGCGCTCGTTGCCAGGGCCGCGGAGCGGGCCACGGCTGAGGACGCGGCACGGCTCCAGACCTGGGCGGCAGAGCTCGGCGGAGATGGACCGGCAGCGTCACGGGCCGCGCACGCGCTGCAGGACGAACTGGCGATCCTCATGGCGCGCAACCCGGATCGCCGCTCTGCCACCACCTACGACCGGGTGCTCGAGGTCGTGGTCGACCCGGTCCGGGCGCGCTTCTCCGCCTGGTACGAGCTGTTCCCGCGGTCGACCTCGCCCGAGCCTGGTCGCCACGGCACCTTCCGCGACGTCATCGCACGGCTGCCGTACGTGGCTGGCCTGGGCTTCGACGTGCTCTACCTGCCGCCCATCCATCCCATCGGGCGCACCTTCCGGAAGGGCCCCAACAATGTCATGGCGTCGGGCCAGGACGATCCGGGCGTGCCGTGGGCGATCGGCGCCGAAGAGGGCGGCCACACCGCCATCAACCCGGACTTGGGCACCCTCGAGGACTTCCGCGCGCTCGTGGTGGCTGCGGCGCAGCAGGACATCGCCGTGGCACTGGACCTCGCCTACCAGGCCTCGCCGGACCATCCCTTTGTGCGCGAGCATCCGAGCTGGTTCCGCCAGCGGCCCGACGGGACGGTTCAATACGCTGAGAACCCGCCCAAGAAATACCAGGACATCTATCCCTTCGACTTCGAGTCGGAGGACTGGCCGGCGTTGTGGGCCGGTCTGCGCGACGTCGTCCGGTTCTGGATGGATCAGGGCGTGCGCATCTTCCGCGTCGACAACCCGCACACGAAGCCCTTCGCCTTCTGGCAGTGGCTGATCGGCGAGATCAAGCGCGACGACCCCGACGTCCTCTTCCTTGCGGAGGCCTTCACCCGGCCGAAGGTCATGTACCGCCTGGCGAAGGTCGGCTTCTCCCAGTCCTATACGTACTTCACCTGGCGCACGCTGAAGCAGGAGCTGATCGACTACTTCACCGAGCTGACGGCCACGAACGTGCACGAGTTCTTCCGCCCCAACGTCTGGCCGAATACGCCCGACATCCTGCACGAGGTGCTCCAGCACGGCGGGAAGCCGGCATTCGAGCTGCGGTTCGTGCTTGCGGCCACGCTCTCCGCGACGTACGGCATCTACGGTCCTGCCTACGAGCTCGCTGAGCACGAGCCCATCGAGCCCGGCAGCGAGGAGTACCGTGACTCGGAGAAATACCAGCTTCGCCACTGGGATCTCGAGCGAGAGGACAACCTGGCGCCGCTCATCACGCAGGTGAACGGCATCCGGCGCGCCCATCCGGCACTCCAGTCGAGTGACGGGCTGGCGTTCCACGCGATCGACGACGACTCGCTGATCGCCTACTCGAAGCGCACGCCGGACGGCTCGGATGTGATCCTGACGATCGTCAATCTCGATCCGCTCCACCCCCACGGTGGCACGCTCGAGCTGCCGCTCGCGGAACTGGGGATCGAGGAAGGCAGCGCCTATGAGGCGATCGACCTGCTGAGCGGCACGACGCACCGCTGGCAGGGGCCGCGCAACCGCGTGGAGATCGATCCGCTGACCGGTCCGGCGCAGATCCTCCAGCTACGGCGCCGTCCTCGGTCGGAAACCGAGTTCGAGACGTACCTGTGACGATTACGTCCCGCCCGCCGAGCTCCGCTCCACCGACGTCCGAGCAGCGAGGGGATGCGCGCGGCGACGCTCCCCGCAGCCGGCCGGCGAGCGACCCGCTCTGGTACAAGGACGCGATCATCTACGAGCTCCACGTGCGCGCCTTCCGCGACAGCAACGGCGACGGCACCGGCGACTTCGTGGGGCTGACCGAACGGCTCGACTACCTGCACGACCTGGGCGTCACGGCCATCTGGATCCTGCCGTTCTATCCCTCGCCGCTGCTCGACGACGGCTACGACATCGCCGACTTCACCAGCGTCAACCCCGACTACGGCACGCTGCGCGACGTGCGCACCTTCATCCGCGAGGCGCACCGGCGCGGCCTGCGCGTCATCACCGAGCTTGTCTGCAACCACACCTCGGACCAGCACCCCTGGTTCCAACGCGCGCGTCGTTCGCCGCCTGGCAGTCCCTGGCGTGACTTCTACGTGTGGAGCGACACCGCGGACAGGTACCGCGAGGCGCGCATCATCTTCAAGGACTTCGAGACGTCCAACTGGACCTGGGACCCGGTGGCCGGCGCGTACTACTGGCACCGCTTCTACTCGCATCAGCCCGACCTCAACTTCGACAACCCGCGCGTCCGCGCAGCAATCATGCGGACCATGGACCTGTGGCTCGAGATGGGCGTCGACGGGTTGCGGCTGGACGCCGTCCCGTACCTCTACGAACGGGAGGGAACGAACTGCGAGAACCTCCCGGAGACGCACGCCTTCCTGCGGGAGCTGCGGCGCCACATCGACCAGCGCTTCGCCGACCGCATGCTGCTCGCCGAGGCCAACCAGTGGCCCGAGGATTCGGTCGCCTACTTCGGCAACGGCGACGAATGCCACATGGCCTTCCACTTTCCGGTCATGCCCCGCATGTTCATGTCCATCCGGATGGAGGACCGTTTCCCGATCATCGACATCCTGGCCCAGACCCCGCCGATTCCCGAAGCCTCCCAGTGGGCGATGTTCCTGCGCAACCACGACGAGCTGACGCTCGAGATGGTGACCGACGAGGAACGCGACTACATGTACCGGGCCTATGCCAGCGACCCCCAGGCGCGGATCAACCTCGGGATCCGCCGCCGCCTCGCGCCATTGCTGGCGAACGACAGCCGCCGCATCGAGCTCATGAACGGGCTGCTCTTCTCGCTGCCCGGCACTCCGGTCATCTACTACGGCGACGAGATCGGCATGGGCGACAACGTCTTCCTCGGCGATCGCAACTCGGTGCGCACCCCGATGCAGTGGAGCGGCGATCGCAACGCCGGCTTCTCGTCCGCCAACCGCCAGCGCCTGTATCTGCCGGTGATCGTGGACCC
Organism: Candidatus Limnocylindrales bacterium; assembly: GCA_038253685.1. GTDB lineage: Bacteria > Chloroflexota > Limnocylindria > Limnocylindrales > CSP1-4 > JAFMJV01. The sequence continues at coordinate 11,175 of JBBSGX010000055.1, forward strand.
CGAATACCACTACGAGGCGGTCAACGTCGAGGCGCAGCAGGCAAACCCGAGCTCACTGCTGTGGTGGATGAAGCGCCTGATTGCATTGCGCAAGCGCTATCCCGCCTTCGGTCGCGGCTCGATCGAGTTCCTGCATCCCGACAACCGCCGCGTGCTGGCCTTCGTGCGCAGCTACGAAGGGGAGACGATCCTTGTGGTCGCCAACCTGTCGCGCTTCGTGCAATGGGCCGAGCTCGATCTGTCGGCCTTCGAGGGGGCCACACCGGTCGAGCTCTTCGGGCAGGTCGATTTCCCGGCGATCGGGTCGTCGCCGTACTTCATGAGCCTCGGCCCACACGCGTTCATGTGGCTGGCGCTGACGCGGCCGTCGACGGCTCCATCGACCTCGAGTCTGGCCGAGCTGCCGACGCTCCCGGCGATCCGCACGCTCTCCGACCTGGTGAGCGGTGCCCGGCGATCGCAGGTCGCCGACCTGCTCGCCAACTGGTCCAAGGACCGGCGCTGGTTCCGGGGCAAGGCGCGGTCGATCCGATCCGCGGAGGTCAAGGACGCCGTCCCGGTCACGCTGGGCGGAACGTCCTCGCTGGTGGTCGTCCTGACCACCAACTTCACGGAGGGCGACCCGGACGACTACCTCGTGCCCCTGATCGTCCTCTCATCGGAGGCTGCCGGGCCGATCCTGGCCGAAACACCATGGGCTGCCATCGCGCGGCTTGATACGGACGCCAGGGCGGGCGGACTCACCGACGGAGCCGCCGACCTCCCGGCCGGCGGTGTGGCCGCCACGGTCAGCGACGCTGCGCAGGCCGTCGCCGCACTCGGCGGCGCCAACGTGCTGGTCGACGCGATGCAGGTCCCGGCCTTCAGCGAGGGGTTGTTGGTCGCGCTGCCCGGGCGGCGCCGGCTGCACGGGATGCGAGGAGAGCTGGCAACCTCGCCGACACGCCTCTTCCGCAGGCTGCGCGGGCCGGCCTCTGTACCCTTGCCGGCCACGCCCTCGCGAGCGGAGCAGAGCAACAGCTCGGTGATCTTCGGCGACCGCCTGATGCTGAAGCTGTACCGGCGCCTCGAGCCCGGCATCAACCCCGACCTGGAGATCGGAACGTTCCTGACCGACCGCGGCTTCGAGCGGATCGCGCCAGTTGCCGGCTCCATCGACTACAAGGGCGGCGATCGCGAGGCCGCGACAGCAGCCATCATGCTGGCCTACGTGCCCAACGAGGGCGATGCCTGGAGCTACACCCAGCACGCCCTCGGCGACTACCTGGAGCGTGCTGCCGCGACGGCAGGACCGCCACCTCAGGTCGGGCCATCGCCTGCTGCCAACCTGCTCGAGCGCGCTCGCTCCGAGGTGCTCCAGCCCGTGCGCGAGACCGTCGGTGCCTATCTCGATACGGCCGAGCTGCTCGGCACGCGGACCGGCGAGCTGCACCTTGCGCTGGCATCGGATCCTGACGATCCCGCCTTCGCGCCGGAATCCTTCAGCCCGCTCGACCAGCGCTCGCTGTACCAATCGGTGCGCTCGACCGTTCGCCAGAACATGCGACTCCTGGGTCGCAAGCTCGAGAGTCTGCCCGATGGTGCCGTGCCCACCGCCCAGGCC
>JBBSGX010000056.1:0-12719 GCA_038253685.1 Candidatus Limnocylindrales bacterium
CAATACATCATCTGCATCAATCACCCGAGCTGGCTGGACCCCATCGTTTTCGCCGCCAGCTGGCCCGACCGGCGCCGCCGGCTGTTCATCTTCGGTCCCCGTGAACGCGACATGTCGGTCGGGTGGCGTAACCGGGTGATCGCCTGGACCGGTCGCGGGGTCCCGTTCATGCCTGCGGGCGCCGACGTGCTGGGCGCCACGAGGCGCGCGACCGCGGTGCTGCGCGCCGGCGGCCTGCTGGTAGTGGCAGGGGAGGGACGACTAAGCGATCTCGAGTCGGCCGCACGCCCGATCGAGACCGGGGTCGCGCACTTCGCGCTGATGTCCGGCGCCACGATCCTGCCCACGGCCGTCATCGGTACCCGCTGGGTCCACTTCGGAGCCACGATCCGCCTGCGCATCGGCACCCCGATCCGCGCGAGCGGCTCGGCGTCCGGGCGCGTCGCTGCTCGCGAGCTCACGGACCGCATCCAGGCGCAACTGGCCGAGTTGCTGGCCGGCGTGCAGGAATCGGAGCCACCGGGACCCTTCGGGCGATGGCTATCGGAGGCCTTCAACGATCGACCCTGGCTCGCCGGGCAGGGTCCGATGCGGAGGTCTCATTGCCGCCGCCGCCGGAAAGGGGACCGGCCCTGACGCGGGATAAGCCGATCGCGTTAGTTGCGAGGCTCGCGACTTATCCACGTGGCCTTGATCCATCCGAAATTGACCCTTGACGAGGCCCTCCAGAGCCGTTACTAATACGCGTTAGTGACGCGCGTTAGTTCTGCCGGGATGAGCTCGCCATCCGCGAGTTCCGGGCCGGACGAGCGCGCGGGAGGAGGATCCGCTCGCGCATGTCCGCCAAGCGTCCAACCAGTGCGGATGTCGCCTCCGTCGCCGGTGTCTCGCGAACGACGGTGTCGTTCGTGCTGAACGGCCGGATGGACGTGAAGCTCGCGCCGGCCACCCGCCGCCGCGTAATGGAAGCGGCGGTCGAGCTCGACTACCACCCGCACGTGCCCGCGCGGCAGCTCGCCGGCGGCACGAGCCAGACGCTCGGCCTGGTGCTCCGGCAGTCTCCCGAACAGGTGGCCGGTGACGCGCTGCTGGCGGAGACGCTGCGCGGGCTGTCGATCGCCGCGCGTGGCGCCAACCACCGGGTCCTGGTCGAGACGCTCGCGCCGGGCAACGGCAGCTATGCGGAGCTGATTCGCTCGGGTCGCACCGACGGCCTCGTCATCTCCGGTCCGCGCCTGGACGATCCGGATCTGACCGACCTGGTGCGGGACGGCTTCCCAGTCGTGCTCCAGGGTTCGCTGCCCGGGCTCGACGCCCCGAGTGTCGATGTCGACAACATCGCCGGCGCTCGAATGGCGGTGGAGCACCTCGTGGGACTCGGGCACCGGCGCATCGCCTGCATCACCAACGCCCCGGTCGTCTACACGGCCGCCGCGGAACGGCTCGCCGGGTACCGCTTGGCGCTGGCTGCGGCCGGGATTGCCTTCGACCCGATCCTGTTCGAGGAGGGCGGCTTCGACGCCCCGAGCGGCCATCGCGCGATGACCGCGATCCTGGCCCGCACACTTCCGGACGCCGTGTTCGTGGCCAGCGACGTCGTCGCCCTCGGGGTGCTGGCCGCCCTCCGTTCCGCAGGCCGTGCGGTGCCCGCTGACGTTTCTGTGGTCGCCTTCGACGACATCCCACTCGCGGCGTACGTTGACCCGCCGCTGACCACCGTCCGCCTCCCTGCTCGCGAGCTCGGCATCGCGGCGGGCATGGCTATCCTCGAGCGCATCGCCGGACGACCCGTTGAACGTCGATCGCTTCTACCGACTGAGCTCATTGTGCGTGCCTCGACCGCTCCCCGAAGTGAGAGTGGAGTGACGGCCAAGGAAAAGAGGGCGGTAGCGCCCTGACGATCGGCCCCGCATGAAGACGGGGACCGGAAAGGAGAGGAGCATGGGTCCAGATTCCATTCGGAGGTCGCGGTTCGGGGGCTTGCTGGTGACAGCAGTCCTCGTTGTAACGGCCTGTACGTCGGGAGGTGGTTCGTCGAACCCGCCGGCGTCCCAGCCGGGCGCTTCGGTCCCGGCGGCATCAGTCCCGGCGGCATCAGTCCCGGCGGCTTCGGTCCCGGCGGCTTCGGTCCCGGCGGCTTCGGTCCCGGCGGCATCCACGTCGCCGACCTCCGAAGCGTCGGGGGTCGCTTCCGAGGCACCGACGCCCGCGCCGGTCGCCTGCAAGGCAGCCCCCGTGACGGGCCTCACCAACATCGGTGGCAAGGTCACCGTCATCGGCACGTGGACCGGGTCCGAGCAGGACTCGTTCATGTGCATGGTCAAGCCATTCATGGACGCTACCGGAGTCACGGTCGAATACACGGGAACACGTGACCTCACCAACATCCTGCAGACCGGCATCTCGGCCGGCAACCTGCCGGACGTTGCGGGCCTGCCGGGCCCCGGCGTCATGGCCGACTTCGCCTCACAGGGGGCCCTCAAGCCCCTGGATTCAGTCATCGACCTCGCCGCCTACAAGGCCGACTCGCCGCCAGGCTATGTCGAGAAGGGCGCGGCCGGCGGCAAGCAGGTCGGCGTGATCATCAAGGCCTCGGTGAAGGGCCTCATCTGGTTCGACCCCAAGGTCTACAAGGGCGGCGTGCCCACCACCTGGGACGACCTCAACACCAAGGCAAAGGCAGCGCTCACGAGCCTGACCGGCACAAAGGAGTGGTGCGTCGGCCTCGAGTCCGGCGCGGCAACCGGCTGGCCTGGCACGGACTGGCTCGAGGACTTCGTCCTGCGCCAGGACGGTGCCGACTTCTACAACAACTGGGCAGCCGGCAAGGCCAAGTGGAACGGCCCGGAGCTCCAGAATGCGTTCAAGGCCTTCGGCACCGTTGTGTCCGCGGACAACGTCTACGGCGGCCCGCAGACGGTCCTCGCGACCAACTTCGGTGACGGCGGCAACCAGCTATTCACCACGCCTCCGGGCTGCCTGTTCCACCACCAGGCGAGCTTCATCACCGACTTCTTCGTCAAGCAGGGCCACGCCCAGCCCGGCGACTACGACTTCTTCCCGTTCCCGGACATCAACACCCAGTTCACCGGGGCCATCGAGGGCGGCGGCGACCTGTTCGGCATGTTCAATGACACGCCCCAGGCGCAGGCGCTGATCAAGTACCTCATCACGCCCGCAGCCCAGCAGATCTGGGTCGAGCGCGGTGGTGCAATTTCCGGTAGCAAGAGCGTTCCGCTCGCCGCCTATCCGGACGACTTCTCGAAGCGGTCCGCAGAGGCCCTCAACGCTGCCAAGTCCTTCGTGTTCGACGCCTCCGACCTGATGCCGACGGCGCTGTCCACCGCGTTCCTCAAGGGCATCGTTGACTTCACGCAGGATCAGACCAAGCTGGACTCGATCCTCACCAATCTCGACTCCGTCCAGGCTGGCGGCTGATCGCAACTTCGTAACCAGGCCGGGGCGGATCTCCGCCCCGGCCACATCCTCCCCCTCGGAGGCCCCATGGATCCGAAGATCATCCAGTTCGCGATTGTCCTCGTGTTCGTGCCAGCCGCTGTGATCGGCTACATCCTGCTGATCGAGCGTGTTCTGGGCTTCGTTCCGGGAAAGCAGCAGCCGCGTCTGCGACCGTGGCTCTGGCTCGCGCCGGCGTTCCTCTTCCTGACCATCTTCCTTATCTACCCGATGGTCCAGACGGTCATCCGCAGCCTGTCGGACAAGCTCGGAACCGCCTTCGTGGGCCTCGCCAACTACCAGTACATCTTCACCAACGGCGACAGCCTCGCGTCGCTGCGCAACAGCCTGATCTGGCTGGTCCTGCTCACGGTTCTGGCCGTCGGCAGCGGCCTGCTTGTCGCGATCCTGTTCGACCGGGTGCGCTACGAGGCCCTGGCCAAGGCGCTCGTGTTCATGCCGCTCGCGATCAGCTTCGTCGGCGCCGGGGTGATCTGGAAGTTCATGTTCGACTACAAGCCTGCGGGCGCGACGCAGATCGGGACGCTCAATGCCTCGCTCACGAGCTTCGGCTTCGATCCGGTCGCCTGGCTGCAGAACGCGCCCCTCAACACGTTGATGTTGATCATCGTCGCCACGTGGATCTGGACCGGCTTCTGCATGGTCATCCTGTCGGGTGCCCTCAAGGGAATCAGCACCGAATTGCTCGAGGCGGCGCGAGTTGACGGTGCCACCGAACTCCAGGTATTCCGGACGATCACCTTCCCGTTGCTCCTCCCGACTATCGCGGTCGTTTCGACCACGATGATCATCACGGCATTGAAGGCCTTCGACATCGTGTACGTGATGACGGGCGGGAACTTCGACACGAACATCGTCGCGCTCAGGATGTACCAGCAACTCTCGACCAACGACACGGGCCGGGCTTCCGCCCTGGCCGTCGTGCTGCTTGCCTGCACGCTGCCCGTGATGTTCTACAACATACGAAGGTTCCGCGAGCAGGAGGCGCAACGATGACCACGGCGGCCCAGACTGCCACGATCACCGCCGTATCGAAGCGCCGGTTCCCACGCCCCGGTCGGATGACGCTCCACACCGTCATCGCCGTGATCCTGTTCATCTGGCTCATTCCGACCGTCGGGATGCTGGTGAATTCGCTGCGGCCCGCCGCGGCGGTGAGCAGCTCGGGTTGGTGGACGATCATCACCCGCCCGCAGGTCACATTCGAGAACTACCAACACGTCCTGAGCCAGAATGGCATCGGATCGGCCTTCGTGAACAGTCTCCTGATCACGTTCCCTTCCGTGGTCATCTCCGTCGCAGTGGCCGCGTTCGCGGCGTACGCATTTGCGTGGATGAACTTCCGGGGCAGGGAAGTGCTCTTCATCCTGGTGGTGGCACTCCTGGTGGTGCCGTTGCAGTCCACCCTCGTGCCGGTCCTGCGACTGTTCAGGGACCTCGGAGTCGCCAATACCCCGCTCGGGCCGTTCCTCGGTGTCTGGCTCGCCCATACAGGCTACGGGCTCCCGTTCGCCGTGTATCTGCTCAGGAATTACATGGGTGGGTTGCCGAAGGAGGTCATGGAGTCCGCGGACATCGACGGCGCGGGCACGGCCGTGAAGTTCTTCCGGCTCGTGGTTCCCATGTCGGTCCCGGCCCTTGCGTCACTCGTGATCTTCCAGTTCCTGTTCATCTGGAACGACCTCCTGGTCGCCCTCGTCTACCTCGGCGCCGGGAACAACGCCAACCTTCCGCTCACCGTCATCCTCGCCAACCTCGGAACGTCCCTGGGCGGCGACTGGCAGTACCTCATGGCGGCCGCCTTCATCTCGATGGCCTTGCCGCTGATCGTGTTCTTCGGACTCCAGCGTTACTTCGTTCGCGGCATCACCGGAGGTGCCGTCAAGGGCTGAGCCGGGTCGGCACCTCCTCCGCCGACCCGGCCGCCGCCCAGTCATAGGCATCGCCGATCTGCCGGAGGTGGGCGCGCGTCGTGTCATCGCACAGCGCGCCTGCCACCCCGGCTTCGTAGAAGGCACGCGGTGACAGTCCCAACCGGGCTGCCGCCGCATGTTCGTTTGCAAGGTCCGTGCCGAAGAACGCCGGGTCGTCGGTGTTCAGCGTGCAGGGCACGCCCGCGGCCATCAGCCGGGGCAGGGGATGCTCCGCCAGGCTCGCCACGGCGCCGGTGAACAGGTTCGACGTGAGGCACACGTCCAGGACGATGCCGCGCTTCGCGAGCTCGGCAACCAACGCGGGATCCTCCACGGCGGTGATGCCGTGCCTCAGGCGGTCTGCGCCGAGCGCATCCAGCGCTCCCCGGATCGAGGCCGGGCCGACCACTTCGCCGGCGTGCGGCACGGACCCCAGCCCGAGCTCCCGAGCGAGCCTGAAGGCGGGCGCATAGGGCTCCGGCGGGTATTCCTTCTCGAGGCCGCCGAGCCCGATCGCGACCACGCCGCGGTCCCGGAAACGTCCCGCGGTCCGCACGGTCGCCTCGGCCTCTTCCTGGCTGAAGCCGCGCGGGATGTCCGGGGTCAGGCGGACGATCACTCCGTGGCGCTCTTCCGCCTCGGCGACGCCGTCCGTGGCACCGGCGAAGAGCTCATCCCAGGATGCTCCCCGGCGAACTGTCTCGGCCGGGGAGATGATCGCCTCCACATAGACGGCGCCGTGGCCTCCCGCCTCCTCCGCGTAGTCCACGACGAGCCGGCGCACGTCGTCCCCGGTCCGGACGGCCTCGTTGCAGCGCACCCAGGCCGCGATGAAACCGGGAAAGTCGGTGAACTGGTAGAGCGCCTCGATTCCCTCATCGGTCAGCTCGGCAAGCGGAACTCCGTTACGGCGTGCCATGGCACGAAGCGTGTGCGGCCGCATCGCCCCCTCCAGGTGGACGTGCAGCTCGATCTTCGGGTAAGGCGGCACGGCAGCCCGGGACGGTTCGACCTCCTGGTTCCGGGTCGATCCCGCCGAGTGCCGGGTCGATCTGGCCGGGTCTCGGGCCGACCGGGTCGCACGGCGGCTCACCGGCCGATCTCGTGCCGCAACTCCCGCAGTCGCGCGTCACTGATGCCGAGGTGGTGCGCCACCTCGTGGTGAAGCGTGTCCTCGATGGCCGCGGCAAGGGCGTCCGGATCCCGGAAGCGCTGCTCCAGCGGCCCGCGAAAGATCGTGATCTTCGACGCGACCTGCGCGAGGTCCGCACCGAACGCGGTCCGCGGCACCCCCTGGTACAGCCCGTAGAGGCCGTCAGCGCCGACCGATGTCAGCTGATCGCCACTCGGCCAGTCTTCGATCGCGATGGCCACCGAGCCGAGCTGATCGCGGAATGGTCCCGGGATGCCGGAGATCGCCCGCTCCACCAGGACCTCGAACGGATCGGCAGGCGCGTCGATGTCCGCACCGCTCGCGTTGGTACCTTCGGACTCCTTCATTGCGGGCCCGAGTCTAGGTCACGCGGCTCCGCGATACTGGTGGCGTGCCTGCCGACATCCGCGGCGCCGTCTTTGAAGGCGCGCGCCGCCCACTCCGCCTCGAACCGCTCGCGCTCGACCCGCCCGGTACCGGTGAAGTCCGGGTCCGCATGGTCGCCTCGGGTGTCTGCCACTCGGACCTCCACGTCGTCGACGGCGAATGGGAGCGGCCGGCGAACGTGGTCCTCGGCCACGAAGGTGCCGCGGTCGTGGAGGAGCTCGGCCCCGGGGTCGTCGAGCGTCCGGCCTACGCACCCGTCGGCGACGAGGGGCTGCGTGTCGGCGACCTGGTCGTGCTGGCCTGGACCGCGCCCTGCCGGCTGTGCCGTGCCTGCGCGCGCGGCGAGGCGTGGTTGTGCGTGTCGCCGCGCGGCGCTGGTCATCGGCTCGCGCCCGAGCTCGTGCGCCTGCACCGCACTGACGGCACGGCCGTCGGGGCATACAGCGGCATCGGCACGTTCTCGACCGGCCAGGTCGTCGCCGCCGAGGCGGCCATCGCCATCGATCCGCGCACGCCGCCGGAGATCGCGGCGCTGATCGGCTGCGCGGTCACCACCGGTGTCGGGGCAGTCATGAACACCGCGCTGGTGCAGTCGGGCGAATCGGTCGTCGTTGTCGGCGCAGGTGGCGTGGGGCTGTCGGCGATCATGGCGGCCGCCGACGCCGGCGTGCGCTTCCTCGTCGCGGTGGAGCGAGAACCGGCAAAACGCGAGCTGGCCATGCGCGCCGGCGCCAGCCATGCGGTTCCCCCGGAGCGGGCGCTAGCCACCGTCCGGGACCTGACCACCGACGGCGCGGATCACGTCCTCGAGGCCATTGGCCTGACCCAGACCGTGGAGCTGGCGGTCGGCCTGACGCGGCCCGGCGGCACCACCACGCTGGTCGGGATGACCCCGAAGGAGGATCGCGCCGCAATCGACGTGTACGGCTTCGTCGAGGAGGGCCGCCGCCTGCTCGGCTCGAACTACGGCTCGGCTGTCCCCGCTCGCGACTTCCCTCGCATCGCGGCAGCCTACGCCGAGGGCCGCCTCCCGCTCGACCTGCTGGTCAGCGAGCGCATCGGCCTCGACGACCTCGAAGGCGCGTTCGAGGCCCTGCGGCGGAGAGAGGGCGCCCGGCGGGTCATCGTGTTCGATTGAGCACGGGCCCTGGTACCGTCAAAGGCACCCCACACGGTCCCCGCGCCAGCACAAATGGTCCGGATATCGTTCCCGATGCCCGGTGGTGCATCAGTTTGAATCGAAGAGCCGGGGCCACGGACCCCGGCTCCCGGCGCCGCTACTTGGTGCCGCAGCCGCAGCAGTGCTTTTCGCAGCAGCAGTCAGCGCATCGCGTGGTCATGCCGGTCCTCCTTTCCGAGTGTGATGAGGGGTCGGGGTGCTTCACCTGCGGCGAGGTCGCCCTGGAGATGGGCAAGGTGTCGATCAAGGAAGCGCATCTCGTCCATGCGCCGCTGTAGGCCGGCGCGCTTGTCCGTGAGTGCTGCGCGGAGCTCGGTCGAAACCTCCTCGCAGCGACCCTCGGCGCAGAGCGCGGCGATCTCGGCAGCCTGCGACAGCGGTAGGTCGAGTTGGCGCAGCCCGACCAGGAGCCGAAGGCGCTGGGCATCGGCATCGGTGTATTCGCGGTAGCCGTTCTCAGTCCGATCCGGGCTGGGTAGCAGTCCGCGCCGCTCGTAGAAGCGCATGGAATACGGTGTAGTACCCAGGCGCTGTGCCAGTTCTTTGATCCGCATGCGAGCAGGCTAGACCTTGGAGCCGCTCTAATGTCAAGCGGATAGCCGGCGGTTGGCGGCTCGTCGTCATCCCCGGGACTGGGCGCCGGTCAGAGCCGCGGGTCCCAAGACCATGGGGGCCGGCGCCTATCGCTGGCTTTGTGGACAGCCCGCAGGGCCACCACGACGCCTCACAGGTCCCGACGGCCGTCGAACGAAGAGCCCGGCGGGATGACCGCGCGGGCTCTCCATCGACAGTCAGGTCAGGCGCTGAGCGCGGCGCAGATGTCAAAGCCGTTATAGAAGGTCGGATGCGGCCCGCCCTCGAACGTCACCTCGCCGTCCGGCCCGATGACGATCTTCCCGGCGTCGAACACGATCGCGTGACCGTCGATGCTGGCGCGGATGTCGAGGCCGACGAACGATACCGATCCGTCAAGCGAATCGCGGAAGGTTTGCGCGTAGCGGAGGAGCAAGGTGGTCCCGTTGGCAGCCGTGAAACGTGTCCAACCAGTGACCTTCACCACGAACGCACGCGCGGCGCTAGCGCTGAAGAAGGTCTTCACGATCACCTTGTCGTGAAACGACGTGGTGACGTCGAAGCCGCACTCCTGGGACAAGCCCTCGTCGAGGAACGAGTCGGAGGACGTGAACTTGTCCATGATGACCCGTCCCCGAACCGCCGTGATCGAAAGGTCGAAGGTTCCACCGCGATCGGACAGCTCGGGAGGGCAGCACTCGCCAGCCGGAAGTCCGGCCACCATGATCGTGTAGGTCGTGCCTGCATCCGCGCCGAACGCGACCGTCGCCGGAAACGCGCTGCAGCCGACGAGGTTTGAGCCGGCGAAGACGAACACGATGGCGAGGAAGTCCGTCGAGCCGTCCTGAGACACGAAGGAATTGACGTCGACGTTGGTCAAGCCGGTCCGTGCGGCAGTGTATGAGAACCACATCGTGTTCGAGAACGGGCCCGGGAAACCCGGCGCGCACTCGGCAGGATCCGCTCCGCTTGCGGTCATCGCCGTCGAGTCGTAGGTCGATACGCCGGTCGTGACCGGGATCGCGGTCCCCGGCTCGTCGCCGGGTTGCGCGGCCACTACGGGCGCCACCACGCCAAGCAGGGCCATGATCGTCGCCAGGACCGCGAGCATTCGTCGCATCGTCCGTCCTCCACCACGACCCGGTCGGGTCCGCCACTGGGCTCGTCGCGGAGGAGGCGGCCAAGGCATGTCTCCGCGAGTCGACGCCCCCCGAGTCAGGAAACGGATGGTAGTCCACGCAGCTCGTGACGTTGCGCCATCCTGACGAATCTTCCGTTGCCGATCTGCACCACCCCTGCGCGCGGTCAACGAACCTACTTGGGCACCCGCCCCTGGCTGATCTCCCGCTGGCACCGCGGCATCTGGCGGACGACCGCTACCTCGGTCGCGGCGATCGCGGTCCGTTCCCGCCTCCGAACGCCCACGACGGCACGCTCGGCCGGGTCGAAGGCGTACTGCTGCCACTCGTTGCGCTCATGGTAAAGAAAGGGACGCCCGATGTACCAGCCGGGAGGCGTGGGCGTCGTGGAGAGCATTCCAAGCGCCTTCGGAGGTCGGACGGCACCGTCGGCCTCTATGCGATCTGCTTCCAGTTCGTGCCGCCCTTGCAGAACCAGAGGCGGTGGTTGTGGTCGACATAGAGGTCGCCGGCCTGGCCCGAGTGGGGGTGGCTCGCTGACGCCGTGGGTTGCAGGCGCACCTGCGCCTTGAGTCCGTAGAAGAGCCCGCCGCGGCCCATGTCCGACTGGCCGTAGACGCCCGATCCGGTGCCCGGGGCGACACCCGAGGCACCCTTGCCGTTCTTGGTGTTCTGCCCGATGGTGCCTGGCCCCGTGCCGCCATCGCAGCACACCGCAGCGCCTATAAAAAAGGGTGCTGCGATCCCTGAGGCAGCCCTCTAGCTCATTTTCGTGGGTAGTTCTTCGAGCGACTGGGACGACGGCGCGAGTGGGGGCGCCGGTGCGCCTTTTGCGGCACCCATAAAAAAGGGGCGCGCACCCGGCTCCCAGCGCCCGCGGTCTGTCTGGGGTTAGGCGCAAGTGGGGGTCAGATCGGACACATTGACATGCGGCCCGCCCGGGCGCATCGTGGCCAGCGAACTGGTCCGGAGGCAACAGAGGGCGCGATCACCATACGGTCGCCAGCGTCGCTCCCAGCCAATGGCGAGACCGACCTCTCCAGTCGGGTGCTAACGCGCCCAGGAGAGGATCTGGATGCACTCCTTCGCGACAATCTGGCTGGACCGGTATTCGCACCGATTGCGGCTCTTTGTGTCGATCGGACTGGGGTTAATGCTCGCCCTCTCGTGGGGCAACGTCTCGACTCGCGCGACGTTCGCCGGACCGAACGGTCGGGTCGCGTTCGCTCGCTACGTCCCCGCGATCGATGACTTCAACATCTTCGCCGCGAACCCCGATGGCTCTAACGAGACGCAGCTGACGACGGTCGGGAGCGGCCATCCCGACTGGTCGCCCGACGGATCGCGCGTGGCCTTCGCCTATCTGGCCTCGAACGGCTGCACCGATGTGGCCTGCGACATAGAGATCGGCATCGTCAACGCGGACGGGACTGGGTTCACGCAACTCACCAGCGGTGAGCCGTTCTTCCGGGCGGATCCAGCCTGGTCGCCCGACGGACGCTGGATCGCGGTCAACTCGAACGGAATCCGGATCATCGACGCGACCACAGGGATCGAGGTGGCCCAGGTGACCGACAACCCGTACATCGAGGATCGCGTGCCAGCGTGGTCACCGGACGGCCAGTGGCTCGCGTTCACGCGGGTTCGACACGCCAAGAGGCGGGAGCAGACGGCCATCTTCCGCGTACACCGCGACGGGACCGCTCTGGAGCGGGTCACGGCCTGGGGCGAGAACGCCGACAACCCAGACTGGTCTCCGGACGGCAGCCGGATAGTGTTCAACACCAAGGGCACTGTCGCCGCGCCCTCGCGGATCACGACGATCCGTCCCGATGGCACGCGCGAGACGAACATCATCCGGGCCACCGGTGACGCCGACTTCCACGACCCGGGCTGGTCACCCGACGGGACGCAGGTCCTGTTCCAAGGTTGGTTGCACGGACCCACGCCGATCCCGCCGCACCCTGCGCGCGAGCGTGCCCTGTGGATCGCCAACGCGGACGGGTCCGACCTGCACAAGGTCCTAGGAGAAGGCGGTGGCGGCCCCGAGATCGTCGACCCCGACTGGGGCACCTTCCCGGCTGCCCCATGACCGACCCTTGCGCGCGGCGCTGACGGCGGCATCCGACCGCCCGATGCGCCGCGCTCGCCCGAGGATCACCTCGCCTCCACGTCGTCGCGCCCGGTGAAGGCTCGCCTCTCGACCTTCGCGGCGCCCAGGATGTGCGTCAAGGCCTGGGTCGCCGGCCCTCAGGGGCTCCATCAAGCCCCTATCTTGTCAAGCCGCCATCTGCAGCGCCGCTGCGCCGTCGCGCAGGAGCCGAAAGACGCTGCGCGCGAGCTGGCGCTTGAGGGCCCGGATAGCGTCCTGACGTGACTTGCCCTCGGCCGCTTTGCGCGCGAAGTACGCCTTCGCCGGCGGGAACCCCGCGATCGTTCCCAGAGATCGCCCAGCGTCGCGCGCGCGGACCGAGCGACGTCATTCGAGCAGCCGCTCGGCGCCGAGCTCGACAGGGCGTTCCGTCCATTCGCGGAGCTCGTCCGGTACGCGCGGAACGGGCTCGCTCCAGGGGTCCATGCGGGCGTCGACGTAGAAGTTCACCTGCAGCGCCGGGTCGAGATCGGGAAAGTCGGTACGGTTGTGCGCGCCGCGTGTCTCGCGCCGCTCAATGGCGCTGCGCAGGGTGGTCTCGGCGACGGCGAGTCCCGAGCGCAGGTCGAGCGCGTGCGCGAGATCCGTCCATCCTTCGGCGCCCGGCCGAACGTCGACGTCGGCGGCGGTCCCGCGTAGCGCCTCGAGCTCCCTCAGGCCCTCACGCAGGCCGTTCTCGTCGCGGACAACCCCGCATCTCTCCCACATCACGTCGCGCAGGCGGCGCTGGAGCGGACGGGCAAGC
>JBBSGX010000057.1:0-12699 GCA_038253685.1 Candidatus Limnocylindrales bacterium
CCCGGCGACAACGTCCAGATGACGGTCGAGCTGATCACCCCGATCGCTCTCGAGACCGGCCAGCGCTTCGCCATCCGCGAGGGCGGCCACACCGTGGGTGCCGGCGCCATCACCGAGATCCTGGAGTAACGCGACGATGGCCAAGGCTGAGAACCGGCCCGTGATCCTGCTCGCCTGCACCGAGTGCAAGGAGCGGACCTACGCGACCGAGAAGAACAAGAAGAACGATCCCAACCGGATCGAGCTTCGCAAGTACTGCCCGCGGGACCGCAGGCATACGCTCCATCGGGAGGCGAAGTAGGCTCTCTCACAGCGGAGGCGCGTAGCTCAATTGGTAGAGCTCTGGTCTCCAAAACCAGTGGTTGTCGGTTCGAGTCCGGCCGCGCCTGCCACCCTTCCGCAAACTGAACGAGGAAACACAACGATCGTGGTGCAACGGATCCGGCGCTTCGTCGAAGAGTCGATCGCCGAGCTCAGAAAAGTCACCTGGCCAACGCGCGAGCAGGTTCGCAACCTGACCGTGCTGGTCTTTGTGATCAGTGCCGCCGTTGGCGTCTACATCGGCTTCTTCGATTTCCTGTGGACACAGGCGCTGCGGATCGTGACGGATGCAAACCTGTGAGCGACTTCCTCGACCACATCACGCAGAAGGGCCCGGAGAAGCGCTGGTACGTGATCCACACGTACTCGGGCTACGAGAAGAAGGTCAAGACCAACCTCGAGCACCGCATCGAGTCGATGGGCATGGAGGACAAGATCTTCCAGGTCCTGGTGCCCGAAGAGGACGAGATCGAGATCCGTGGCGGCCAGCGAGTCACGGTCCAGAAGAAGGTCTATCCGGGATACGTGCTCGTGGAGATGATCCTCGACCCGGACTCATGGTTCGTGGTCCGCAACACACCCGGCGTCACCAGCTTCGTGGGCGGTGGCAACATCCCCGGCAGCCGCAATGAGCCCGTCCCGCTCGAAGAGCACGAGGTCAAGCAGATCCTGCGCCAGATGGGCGTGGAGACGCCGAAGTACCGCGTGGCCTTCCAGAAGGGCCAGAGCGTGCGCGTCACGGACGGCCCCTTCGCCGAGTTCATCGGCACGGTCGACGAGGTCAACCCGGAGCGCAACAAGCTGAAGGTGCTGGTCAGCATCTTCGGCCGCGAGACCCCGGTCGAGCTGGACTTCCTCCAGGTCGAGAAGCTCTGACAGCCGACCTCAAGCCTCCACCTCCCACCCACCCGATCGCTTCCAGCGGTAGGGTCAGGCAGCACTAGGAAACACAAGAAGTGGCAAAGAAAATCCGGATCGTGCTCACGCTCCAGCTCCCGGCCGGCAAGGCGACGCCTGCGCCGCCGGTGGGCACCGCGCTCGGTCCGCACGGCATCAACATCGTCGAGTTCACCAAGACCTACAACGAGCGCACCGCCGCCCAGTCGGGCCAGGTGATCCCGGCACAGATCACGATCTTCGAGGACCGCAGCTTCACCTTCGTCCTGAAGACGCCTCCGGCCGCAGACCTGCTGCGGAAGGCGGCCGGCGTGGAGAAGGGCTCGAGCGCCCCCGGACGCGAGAAGGTCGGAACCGTGACGCGTGCTCAGCTTCGCGTGATCGCGCAGGTCAAGCAGGCGGACCTCAATGCCATGGATGTCGAAGCAGCGGCCCGTATTGTCGAAGGAACCGCCCGATCGATGGGCATCGAGGTCGTCGACCGCTAGCCGGGGCCAACCGGCACGTCCACCCCGCGTTCGAAGGGGGAGGCCCATCCGGGCCGCAATGGAGGTTCATGTCATGGGACACGGAAAGCGGTACCAGGAGCTCGCCAAGCTCGTCGACCGCACGACGGCCTACGAACCGGACGCCGCCATGGAGCTGCTCCGCGAGACCGCCAGGGTCAACTTCAATCCGACGGTCGAGGCGCACATCCGCCTCGGCGTCGATCCTCGCCACGCCGATCAGCTGGTGCGCGGCACTGTGGTGCTGCCGCACGGGGTCGGCAAGACGGTGCGCGTCGTGGTCTTCGCCCAGGGCGACAAGGCGCAGGAAGCGCTGCGGGCCGGTGCCGACGAGGTCGGCGGCGAGGACATCGTCAAGCGCATCGAGGCCGGCTGGCTGGATTTCGACGTCGCGCTGGCAACGCCCGACATGATGGGCATGGTCGGCAAGCTCGGCCGCATACTCGGCCGCCGCGGGCTGATGCCGAACCCCAAGTCGGGGACCATCACCTTCGATCTGGATCGGGCCATCCGCGAAGTCAAGGCCGGCCGTGTCGAGTTCAAGGTCGACAAGGGCGGTATCATCCACGTCCCCTTCGGAAAGGCGAGCTTCGAACAGGCCCAGCTCGTCGACAACCTGGCCGCGCTGGTCGACGCGATCAACCGCGCCAGGCCCAGCGCAGTGAAGGGGCAGTATTTCAAGAGCCTGACCGTCGCGTCGTCGATGGGCCCCGGCATCCGCGTGGATGTCCCGGGCCTCCTGGCGAAGGCGGCGGCCTAGGCATCGCGGGGCGAGAGCCTCGCGCACCAACCGAAGATCGTTCCGCCACAGACAGCGCTGCGTCCGAAGACAGTCCCGAGAGGGGTTGTCGAGCCGCGAGTGAGGGAGACCTCGGCTTACGGATCGGACCGAAATCGCCGACCGGACCCGGTCATCGCCGGGGGACGCCGACGGGCACGCCGAGGCAAGGGTCAGACCATCGGGCCTCCGCCCGGGTCGTGCTGCGCCGCAGCTGCGACGGACCCCTGCGCGGAACTTCGCAGGGGTCGTCGATTGACGGCGACCGCAAGGGAAAAGGAGGCGTCATGCCCACCGAGGCCAAACGAGCCACGGTCGCCGAGCTGGTCGAGGCATTCTCGAACAGCCCGTCCGCGGTCGTGTCCGACTATCGCGGCCTCACCGTCTCGGAGCTCGGCAGGGTCCGCCGCGAGCTCGGCGAGAAAGGCATCAGCTACCGCGTCGTGAAGAATCGGCTGGCGAAGATCGCAGCCGAGGAAGCGGGCCGCGGCGAGCTTGCCGCACTGTTCACAGGTCCCAGCGCGATCGCGCTCGGCGGCACGGATGAGGCGGCCCTCGCAAAGGGGCTGCTGGACGCCGTTCGGCCGTTCCGCACGGTCGCCATCCGCGGGGGCCTGATCGGCACCGTCCGCATCGACAGCGAAGGTGTCACCCGCCTCGCGTCCCTGCCCGGTCGCGACGTCCTGCTGTCCCAATTGGCAGGCGGCATCGCCTCGCCGCTCACGTCCATGGCTTCACTGCTGGCCGCGCCGCTGCGGAACCTGGGCTATGCCCTCCAGCAGGTACGCGATCAGCGAGAGACGGCAGGCGGCGCCTGACGCAGCCGGACCCCGGCCCCTGCCGCCTTCCGAGATCAACAACATCAACCCGACCGATCAACCTATGGAGGAGCGACCGAAATGGCCACACTCACCCAGGACCAGGTGCTCGAAGCGATCGACAAGATGACCGTCCTCGAGCTGTCCGAGTTCATCAAGAAGTTCGAGGAGCGCTACGGCGTGACTGCCGCAGCCCCGGCTGCCGCAGCTGCCGCAGCGCCTGCTGCCGCAGCTGCCGCCGCTCCCGCTGCCGAGGAGCAGACCGAGTTCACGGCGACGCTGGTCGAGATCGGGCCCAACAAGATCCCGGTCATCAAGGTCGTCCGCGAGCTGACCGGGCTCGGCCTCAAGGAGGCCAAGGACCTCGTCGACGCGACCCCCAAGGCCGTCAAGGAAGGCGTCGCCCGCGACGAGGCGGACAAGATCAAGGCCGCGCTCGAGGAGCAGGGCGCCAAGGTCGAGATCAAGTAGCCACAACCCCTGGTCGGCACCGCGCCGGCTTCGATCAGGCAGAGGCTCGCCTTCGGGCGGGCCTCTGCCCTTGTCGGCGGGCGGGCCACGCGCTTTCGGACGGCCACTTGCCTTGTCCGGGTAGAGAGGCTAGCTTTCGCGTCCACTCTCTCGCGTCGCCTTTTCGGGCACGACCTCTGTGCCGTTGACACTGTAAGAGTGCCGCGGTACACTGCTCGTTCGGTGAGCGCGGTTTCCTCATGTTCCTGACCCTGCCCTTGGTATGTCCCTGCCCCCGGATTCTTTCCTCTTCCCGCTAGGAGTGCTTCATGCTGTCTGTCACTGATGCCTCCCGGCGCAACGCACTCGTCGCCCCCGAGCGCAAGCGTTACGCCCGGATCCCCGAAGTCCTGCCGATCCCCGATCTGATCGAGCTCCAGCTCCAGTCATTCCGCTGGTTCATCGACCATGGTCTGCGCGAGCTGTTCGACGAGATCAGCCCGATCCAGGACTTCACCAGCAAGGTGATGGACCTGCACTTCAAGGGCTACGAGTTCGGCGAGCCCAAGTGGTCCGAGCTCGAGTGCCGCACCCGTGACCTGACCTTCTCGAAGCCGCTCTACGTCGACGTCGAGCTGCGCATCAAGGAGACCGGCGAGATCCAAAGCCAGCGCGTCTACATGGGCGACTTCCCGACCATGACGGACCAGGGCACCTTCATCATCAACGGCGCCGAGCGCGTCGTGGTCAGCCAGCTCGTCCGCTCGCCCGGCGTGTACTACACCGCGACAGAGGACCCGGCCACCGGCCGCCCGCTCTACAGCGCCAAGGTCATCCCGAACCGCGGCGCCTGGCTGGAGTTCGAGACAGGCGCCCGCCACCAGCTCTACGTCAAGGTCGACCGCAAGCGCAAGCTCGAGGCCACCAAGCTCCTCCGCGCCGTAGGCTGGGAGTCGAACGACCAGATGGTCGGCGCCTTCAGCGGCGTCGATACCGGCGAGGTCGCCTACATCCCCGCGACGCTCGAGAAGGACAGCACCTCGACGCGCCAGGAGGCGCTCATCGAGGTCTACAAGAAGCTGCGCCCCGGCGATCCGCCGACCGGCGACAACGCCGAGAAGCTCGTGGAGAGCCTCTTCTTCAACTTCCGTCGCTATGACCTCGGCCGCGTCGGCCGCTACAAGGTCAACAAGAAGCTCGACCCGGTCTCGGAGCGCATGGGCATCCAGCTGCCCCGCGACCAGCGGACCATTACCAAGGAAGACATCGCGGCCATCGTCGGGCAGCTCATCGAGCTCAACAACGGCATCGGCGGTCCCGATGACATCGATCACCTCGGCAACCGCCGCATCCGCGCCAATGGCGAGCTCATCCAGAACGCCTTCCGCGTCGGCCTCCTGCGCATGGAGCGCGTAGTCAAGGAGCGCATGACGATCCAGGAGATCGACAAGGCGACCCCCAACGCACTGATCAACATCCGCCCGGTCGTCGCGGCCATGAAGGAGTTCTTCGGCGGCAGCCAGCTCTCGCAGTTCATGGACCAGACGAACCCGCTGGCCGAGCTCACCAGCAAGCGCCGGCTCTCCGCGCTGGGCCCCGGCGGCCTGTCGCGCGAGCGTGCCGGGTTCGACGTCCGCGACGTCCACCACAGCCACTACGGGCGCATCTGCCCCATCGAGACGCCCGAAGGGCCGAACATCGGGCTGATCGGCTCCCTGGCCACCTACGGCCGCATCAACGAGTACGGCTTCATCGAGACGCCCTACCGCAAGGTCAAGCGCAACGTGGCCTGGGATGACGCGGAGATCGAGCGCGAGGTCGCCGACGCGGACGTTGCCACCAAGAGCGGCACGGTCGTGCTCAAGAAGGGCGCCAAATTCAACAAGGACGCGATCGCGGAGCTCAAGAAGCAGAAGGTCAGCGCCTTCCAGATCCGTCCCCGCGTCACCGACGAGATCGTCTACCTCGCCGCCTACGACGAGGAGGAGCGCTACGTCGCGCAGGCCAACGCCAAGCTCGACGATGAAGGTCACTTCGTGGACGAGCGCGTGCCCGCGCGGCACCGCGACCAGTTCCCCGAGGCGCGCCCGCAGCAGATCGACTTCATGGATGTCAGCCCCAAGCAGGTCGTCTCCGTGGCGACCGCGCTGATCCCGTTCCTCGAGCATGACGACGCCAACCGCGCACTGATGGGCTCGAACATGCAGCGGCAGGCCGTCCCGCTCCTCGAGCCAGAGGCGCCGATCGTCGGCACCGGCATGGAGGCGCGTGCTGCGCAGGACTCCGGGCAGGTGCTCATCGTGCGGCGCCCCGGCACGGTCCTCTCGGTCACGGCCGAGCAGATCCTGGTCGAGCCCGACGAGGGCAAGGCCGGCGAGCTCGACACCTATCGCCTGGACAAGTTCGTGCGCTCCAACCAGGGCACCTGCATCAACCAGCGTCCCGTCGTGGACGTAGGCATGCGGGTCACTTCGGGAGACGTGCTCGCGGACAGCAGCTCGACCGACAAGGGTGAGCTGGCACTCGGCCGCAACATCCTGGTTGCCTTCATGAGCTGGGAGGGTGGCAACTACGAAGACGCCATCGTCATCAGCGATCGCCTCGTCCGCGAGGACCTCTTCACCAGCATCCACATCGAGAAGCACGAACTGGAGTCACGCGACACGAAGCTCGGGCCGGAAGAGATCACGCGCGACATCCCGAACGTCGGCGAGGAGTCCCTCAAGGACCTCGACGAGGACGGCATCGTCTACATCGGCGCGGAGGTCCAGCCAGGCGACATCCTGGTCGGCAAGATCACGCCGAAGGGCGAGACCGAGCTGACGGCCGAGGAGCGCCTCCTGCGGGCCATCTTCGGTGAGAAGGCGCGCGAGGTGAAGGACTCAAGCCTGCGCCTGCCGCACGGCGAGCGCGGCAAGGTCGTCGATGTCCGCGAGTTCAGCCGCGAGCGCGGGGACGAGCTCCTGCCGGGTGTCAACCGCCTGATCCGCGTCAGCGTCGCGGCCAAGCGCAAGATCTCGGTCGGCGACAAGATGGCCGGCCGCCACGGCAACAAGGGCGTGGTCGCCAAGATCCTGCCCCAGGAGGACATGCCCTTCCTGCCGGACGGCTCCCCCGTCGACATCATCCTCAACCCGCTGGGCGTGCCCAGCCGGATGAACATCGGCCAGATCCTCGAGACGCACCTCGGCTGGGCACTGCACGAGCAGGGCCTCCAGAGCGGCGTCCCGGTCAAGGCGGCAACCGCCGTCTTCGACGGGGCGACCGAGGAGCAGATCCGCGAGGAGCTGCAGACAGCCGGTCTTCCGCTCTCCGGCAAGACCACCCTGCATGACGGCCGGACGGGTGAGCCCTTCGACCGCGAGATCACCGTCGGCTACATCTACATGCTGAAGCTCCACCACCTGGTGGAGGACAAGATCCACGCCCGCTCGACGGGCCCTTACAGCCTCATCACCCAGCAGCCGCTGGGCGGCAAGGCGCAGTTCGGCGGCCAGCGCTTCGGCGAGATGGAGGTCTGGGCCCTCGAGGCCTACGGCGCGGCCAACATCCTCCAGGAGCTGCTCACCGTCAAGTCGGACGACGTCATGGGCCGCGTCCAGACTTACGAAGCGATCGTCAAGGGGGAGGACATCCAGGCGCCCGGGGTGCCCGAGTCCTTCAAGGTGCTCATCAAGGAATTGCAGAGTCTGGGGCTCAACGTGGAGATCCTCAACGAGAACGAGGAGGAGATCCACTTCGCCGAGGACGCATCTGCGTACCCGCTGCCCGATCTCGGCGGGATCAATCTCGCGGGCTTCGAGGACTGAACCGATCCCACGCGGGCCGATCGTCGGCGGGAGCTGAGCTGCTCCCCATCGACTTCGCCCTGCTCGAACGAACACGGGGGCCTGCTCAGCTCCCGCCCGCGGATCTCATGCCGCCCAGCGACATGACGAAGGAGAACGATGCTCGAAGTTAACAACTTCAATGC
This sequence comes from Candidatus Limnocylindrales bacterium, assembly GCA_038253685.1. Lineage (GTDB taxonomy): Bacteria > Chloroflexota > Limnocylindria > Limnocylindrales > CSP1-4 > JAFMJV01. The sequence continues at coordinate 7,744 of JBBSGX010000057.1, forward strand.
CATCCGGATCTCGCTCGCGTCCCCCGAGCAGATTCGCGACTGGTCCAAGGGCGAAGTGACCAAGCCCGAGACCATCAACTACCGAACGCTCCGCCCTGAGAAGGACGGTCTCTTCGACGAGCGCATCTTCGGCCCCTCCCGGGACTGGGAGTGCTATTGCGGCAAGTACAAGCGCATCCGCTACAAGGGCATCATCTGCGACAAGTGCGGCGTCGAGGTGACCCGCGCGAAGGTGCGCCGCGAGCGCATGGGCCACATCCAGCTGGCCAGCCCCGTCAGCCACATCTGGTACTTCAAGGGCACGCCGAGCCGTCTTGGGATCCTGCTCGACATCAGCCCGCGCAACCTCGAGCGCATCCTCTACTTCGCCCTCTACATCGTGACGTGGGTCGACGAGGACGCGCGTGCCCGCATGCTCCAGCAGCTCGACGACGAGGCCGAGGGCCGCGGCGGGCGCGGCGGCAAGGCGCTCGCCGAGCTGGAGGACACGCTGCGCTCCGACATCAACCGCCAGAAGGACGAGCTCGACTCGGGCCTCAAGGCCCGCAAGGTCGAGCTCGAGGAGCAGCGCACCAACCGCACCACCCAGCTCGTCGAGCAGCAGCAGGGTGCCGAGGCGGAGATGACCGGACTCGGCTCGAAGGCCGCGGAAGGCCCCATCCTCTTCGGCGACGAGGTCATCGTCTCCGAGGGCGACAAGGGCGACAAGGCCGCGCTGGCGCGCCTCAAGAAGTCGGCCAGTGCCGAGATCGAACGCGTCAACACCGAGATCCAGGAGCAGGAGGCCGCCGAGGAGGCGAGCGCTCGCCAGAAGATCGACGACCTGAAGCTGCAGATGGACGCCTCGCTCGAGGCCGAGCGCGAGCGCCTCAAGGGCGAGGCCGAGGGCCTCAAGGAGGAGATCCGCCGCGCCAAGGAAGAGATCACCAAGCTCCAGCCCGGCATGATGCTGCCCGAGTCGTCGCTCGACGGCTGGAACTTCCGCGACCTCGACCGTAAATACGGCGCCGGCATCCGTGGCGGTCCCCGCCTGTTCGGGGCCGGCATGGGTGCGGAAGCGGTCCGTGAGCTGATCCAGCGCATGGACCTCGAGGGCCTCGGCACGCGCCTCCACAGCGAGGTGCGTACCACCTCCGGCATGCGCCGCAAGAAGGCCATCAAGCGACTGCGCCTCATCGAGGCGTTCCGCCGCTCCGGCACGCGTCCCGAGTGGATGATCCTCTCGGTGCTGCCGGTGATCCCGCCGGACCTGCGCCCGATGGTGCAGCTCGACGGTGGCCGCTTCGCGACATCCGACCTCAACGACCTGTATCGCCGCGTCATCAACCGCAACAACCGCCTCAAGCGGCTGCTGGAGCTTGGCGCGCCGGAAATCATCATCCGCAACGAGAAGCGGATGCTCCAGGAGGCGTGCGACGCCCTGATCGATAACGGCCGCCGCGGCCGCGCGATCGCGGGCACCGGCAACCACCGCCTCAAGAGCCTCTCCGACATGCTCAAGGGCAAGCAGGGCCGGTTCCGCCAGAACCTGCTCGGCAAGCGCGTCGACTACTCGGGCCGCTCGGTCATCGTGGTCGGCCCCGAGCTCAAGCTGCACCAGTGCGGGCTGCCCAAGAAGATGGCGCTCGAGCTGTTCAAGCCGTTCGTCATGCGCCAGCTCGTCGAGAAAGGCTTCGCCCACAACATCAAGAGCGCCAAGCGCATCGTCGAGCGGGTGCGGCCGGAGGTCTGGGATGTCCTCGAGGAGGTCATCAAGGACCATCCGGTGCTGCTGAACCGCGCCCCGACGCTCCACCGCCTCGGCATCCAGGCGTTCATGCCTGTGCTCGTCGAAGGTTCGGCAATCCAGATCCACCCGCTCGTCTGCTTCGCTTTCAACGCCGACTTCGACGGCGACCAGATGGCGGTGCACGTCCCCCTGAGCCGCGCGGCCCAGGACGAAGCGCGCCGGATGATGCTCTCCACAGCCAACCTACTGTCCCCCTCGGACGGCGGCCCGGTCGTGGCGCCGACCCAGGACATGATCCTGGGCTGCTACTACCTGACCCTCGAGCGCGAGGACACGAGCTCCCTGAAGGCGATGCACTTCGCGGACGAGCAGGAGGCCCTGCTTGCCTACGAGGTCGGGCTGATCGACACCCGCGAGGGCGTCGAGTCGCTGCCCAACCACTCGGTGCGCAAGTTGGCGCTCCATACCCCGATCGAGATCAGCGTCCACGCCTGGGACGAGGCACTCGCCGAGTCGACCACCCAGGCCGTGCGCACCACGGTCGGGAGGCTCATCTTCAACCAGATCCTGCCGGACCGGCTGCGCTTCGCCAACAAGACCATGAACCGGGCCGCGCTGCGCGAGCTCGTCAGCGACTGCTACCGCCTGCTCGGCCCCGCCGAGACGGCGCTGCTCGTCGATGGCATCAAGAGCGTCGGCTTCCACTACGCGACCCGCGGCGGCATGACGATTGCCGTCGAGGACATCACGGTGCCTTCCGAGAAGCCCGCCCTGCTGGGCGAGGCGGATCGCCAGGTCACCGAGATCGACAAGCAGTACCAGCGCGGCCTCATCACCGAGGACGAGCGCTATGAGAAGGTCGTCCAGATCTGGAAGGACACCACCCAGCAGGTCTCCGATCGCATGATGGAAGGGCTCGACCCGACCGGCGCGGTGACCATGATGACCGCGTCGGGAGCCCGCGGAAACAAGGGCAACATCGGTCAGCTGGGCGGCATGCGAGGCCTCATGGCGGACCCGACCGGCCGCATCATCGACGTGCCCGTGCGCTCCAACTTCCGCGAGGGCATGACCGTCCTCGAGTACTTCATCTCGACCCATGGAGCCCGCAAGGGCCTCGCCGACACGGCCCTCCGCACCGCCGACTCCGGGTATCTCACCCGGCGCCTGGTGGACGTGGCACAGGACGTCATCACCCGTGACGACGACTGCGGCACGGAGGAGGGCACCTGGATCACCCGGGCGGAGACGGAGGAATTCGCGGGCACCGAGCCCGATGCATTTCGCCGCCGGCTGGTTGGTCGCTTCGCTGCAGGGCCGGTCTTTGCGCCCAACGCGAAGAAGAAGGACGCGGCAATCGTCGATCGCAACGTGGAGATCAACGAGGAGATGGCGCAGGCCATCGACGAGGCCGGAGTGGCCGAGGTGCTGGTCCGCTCCCCGCTCACCTGCCAGTCACGCTACGGCGTCTGCCGCAACTGTTACGGCCGCAACCTGGCCACGGGCTCGCTCGTGGGCATCGGTGAGGCAGTCGGAATCATCGCCGCCCAGTCGATCGGCGAGCCCGGTACCCAGCTGACGATGCGGACGTTCCACACCGGCGGCGTGGCAGGGCTCGATATCACGGCCGGCCTGCCGCGCGTCGAGGAGCTGTTCGAGGCCCGCATGCCCAAGGGCAAGGCCGAGATCAGCCACATCGACGGTGTGGTGGAGATCATCCAGGGCGAGAACGGCGCGCGCCGGGTCAAGGTGACCAGCCGCGAGGCGTTCGACACCCCGCTGCGGATCTCCAAGGGCCACGAGGTTCTGGTCGACGAGGGCGACTCCGTCGAGGCGAACCAGGTCGTGGCACGCCTCGAGAAGGACGGCAATGTCGACGAGGTCCGCTCGCTCGACAAGGGCATGCTCGTTCGCAGCGAGGACGGCCTGCGCATCCGCAGCGAGGACGTCGTCGAGCGCGAGTACGCCATTCCCCACAACGCCAAGCTGCTGGTCGAGAACGGCCAGATGATCCGTGCCGGCGATCCGATCACGGACGGCCCCATCAACCCGCAGGAATACCTCGAGACCCGCGGCCGGGACGCGGTCCAGCGCTACCTCGTCAAGGAGGTCCAGCGCGTGTACCGCAGCCAGGGCGTGACCATCAACGACAAGCACATCGAGATCATCGTTCGCCAGATGCTCCGCAAGGTGCGCATCGATCAGCCGGGCGACAGCGAGCAGCTGCCCTTCGAGCTCGTCGACAAGTTCGAGTTCGAGGAGATCAACAACAAGGTCCTGGCGGAGGGCGGCGAGCCGTCGACCGCGGAGACCGTGCTGCTCGGCGTCACGAAGGCATCGCTGAACACCAGCAGCTTCCTGGCGGCGGCCTCCTTCCAGGAGACCACGCGAGTGCTGACCGAGGCCGCCATCAACGGCGCCAAGGACCGGCTCATCGGGCTCAAGGAGAACGTCATCATCGGCAAGCTGATCCCGGCAGGGTCAGGCGCGCCGGCCAACGTGGCGGCTCGCCGCGAAGCCGAGCGTCGTGCGGCGGCCGAGGCACTCGCCGGTGGCGAGCTGCCGGAGGGCTTCGGGGAGGACTACAACATCTTCCTCGCCGAATCTGGTGCACCTCGTGGCGATGTTGGCGGCGACGTCTTCAACCCGCTCCTCGAAGGGCGCGAGGCACCCCCGCCGCAGGCGGCTGAGGACAGCCTTCCCAATCCCTTCCTCGAGCCCGACGAGGACGACGCCGAAGTGGACGAGGATCTTCCCTCGCTGACCGAAGAGGACTCGGAGCCCGCTCGGGCCTGACCTCCGATCAGGAAGCGCTACGGGCGAGGCCCGGTTCGGGAACGGACCGGGCCTTTCCATGCCCGCGGGTTGCGGACCGGGTACCGTGGGGCGAGGGGTACTCCCGGGTTCTGCCGCGCGATCCGATCGCCCACCACGCTTGGCGGCAGCCCCAATGCACCACGATTTCGCGATCCCGCCGCAGGTCTGCCCGCGCTGCCAGCGTGAGAACCTGCCCCTTGCCCCGGTCTGCTCGTGCGGCCAGGAGCTTGGTGCGGCCCCGGCCATGCCCGCCCCGGCCATGCTCCAGGGCATCCCCGCGGGCCTGGGCATGTCTCCGGTCTCGAGTCTGCAGCCGGGCGACAGCATGCAGCCGCGCTCGTCGCTGCCGCGTCCCGCTGCGGCGCCTTTCGTGGCCGATCTCACGCGCCGCCGCCGTCCCAGGGCGCTGC
>JBBSGX010000058.1:0-12611 GCA_038253685.1 Candidatus Limnocylindrales bacterium
GACCGGCACGCCGCTGGCGCCGATCCTCCAGGAGGCCGGGCTGAGCGCGGATACCGTCGAGATCGTGTTCACCGGAGCGGATCGCGGCGTGCAGGGCGACGAGGAGCAGGACTACGGCCGGAGCCTGACGGTGTCTGAGGCGATGCGGCCCGAGGTGCTGCTGGCTTGGGAGATGAACGGCGAGCCGCTCCAACCGCAGCACGGCTTTCCGCTGCGGCTGCTCGTCCCTGGTTGGTACGGCATGACCAGCGTCAAGTGGCTGACCTCGATCGACGCCGTGACAGAGCCATTCGATGGCTACCAGCAGGCCCGCGCCTACCACTACCAGCGTGACGCCGACGACCCCGGGCAGCCGGTCGAGCGGATGCGTGTGCGCGCACTCATGGCCCCTCCGGGCATCCCCGACTTCTTCACGCGCCGCCGCTTTGTGGATGCCGGGCCCGTGCACGTTGCCGGCCGCGCGTGGTCGGGCAGCGCGCCGATCACGCGCGTGGAGGTTGGCGTCGATGGGACCTGGGCAGACGCCGATCTTGGCCGTCCCGTCGGCGACTACGCCTGGTGCGGCTGGTCATTCGAGTGGCAGGCCTCCACCGGCGACCACGAGCTGACCTGCCGCGCAACCGATGCAACCGGCGAGGTGCAGCCACTCGACCAGCCGTGGAACTACCAGGGCGTCGGCAACAACCTGGTGCAGCGGGTCGCGGTGACCGCGAGATAGCCCGTCGAAGGGCGCTTGCAGCCGGTCCCTCAGCTGCCGCGCTTGTCGAGCGCGGCTTTGGCCACCTACACGGCGATGCTGCCGTCCGGAACGATCAGGCCCGCGGTGTCGGCGCCGATGTCGAACAGCATGTCGCGGCTCATCATCTTCTTGAGGCCCGACGGCAGCAAGCTCTGGCCCTGCCGGGTGAGGCCGGTGAGCGCGTCGATCTCGACCACGCCGCGCCGGTCCCTCGGCGCCCAGTGGTACTCGAAGGCCCAGACCGGGCGGTAGTAGAGGTCGGTCTTCGCGAGCGTGAGCAATTCCTCGGACATCGTGTCCGCCTGGACGGCCTTGAGCATCTCGGCGAGGAGCTTGCGCACCACGAACGAGGCGCGGTGCTCCGGCGGCACAACGATCGTGCCCTCCGCGCCGAGCGTGTCGGGATCGGTGACCGGGGTTGTGGGTCCGGTGATCACGGATGCGGCGTCGGGAACGGGAGCACCCGTCGTTCCGTCGGCGAAGATCTCGTGCCAGAACTCCTCGCGGCAGTACTCGCGCACCGGCACCGTGAAGAGCGCTCCTCTGCCTGACGCCTGCACCGGGTACGTGGCGTCGCCGATGGTCACCTCGCGGACCTCGGGGGCGCTGGCGGCCACCGCGTAGTCGCGCGATCGCTCGTAGACGTAGCGAGCCTGGCAGGAGACGTGCCAGAAGGGATCGAGCCGGCGCTGCCAGGCAACCAGCGTGATGTCCTCCGGCCTCGGCCGCTGGAGGAGCGATCCCAATCCGCTGCCGAACGCCTGGGTGCGTCGATCCATGGCCCGCTGGCGGATCTCCTCAAACGGAAGGCGTTCTTCCAGCGCGAAGATGCGCTGCTCGCCGAGCTGGATCTCCATCCTCTTCCCTCAGGCAGTCGTATGGCCACGCACGGTCGTGGCGGCCATCATGGAGCAGCGGCGCAAACCCCGCGCGCCTCATCTGACGCTCTCTCCACGGACGGCGGCCGCCAACGCGATCACGCCCTCCTCGATGAGGCCGGCGTCCAGGTCGCCGTAGCCGATCACGAGCGCCGGATGAAGCGGATCGGTTCGCACCCGATAGGTATCCAGGTCGCCGACTCGAACGTCCAGAGCCGCGGCTCGGGCGAGAACCGAGCTTGCCTCCACGCCGGCCGGCAGGTGCAGCAGCAGGTGCGATCCGGCCGCGACGCCGGAAACGGGGCACTCCGGCCGGTGGCGGCCGAGCGCGGCGACCAGAGCATCCCACCTGCTCGCGCAGTGGCTCTTCGGAGGCCGCGACGGTTCAGCCGGTGACGGTGACCGTGCCGTGCATGCTGGAGTGGATCTTGCAGTGGAACGGGACCGATCCCGCCGTGTCGAACTTCATGGTGAAGGTCGCACCGCCGGCCAGGTTGCAGCTGTCGAAGCTGCCGTTGTCAGCGGTCACGGTGTGGGTATTCGAGCCGCCGTTGGCCCAGGTCACGGTCCCGCCCTTGGCCACGGTGATCGCCGTTGGGGTGAACGAGTTGTCTGCGATGGCGGCGGGCACGGGGGTGCCGCTGATGGCTGCGCTCGGGGTGCAGCCGCCACCCGCGACGCTGGCGCCCGCGCCTGAACTCGCTGCCGGCGTATTGCCACTCGAACATGCGGCCAGGGTCAGTGTCCCCGCCGCAACTGCTACGAGCAGGCGCCGGCTGATCGGGTTCGTGATGGTCATGTCAGGTCCTCTCCCCTTGATGGTCGTCGTCATCGACCGATACGCGGAGTATGGGAGACACGGTTTCGGTTCCGCAAAAGGCCCGCGGTCCCACGCTCAGCCTGCGCCCAGCCCACTGGGATCGGTCCCCGTGGGATACCCTCGTCTCGCACCTCCATGGCCCGCCTGATCCTCGTCTCCAACCGGCTGCCCATCGCGGCTCGCATCGAGCGCGGAGAATTGATCGTGGCCGCGGGCGCCGGCGGCCTTGTCACCGGTCTCAGCGGACTCCACGCACGCGGGAGGAGCCTCTGGATCGGCTGGCCAGGGGACACGTGGCGGCTCTCCGCGGAGCAACGGTCCGAACTTCAGGGCCGCCTCACCGACGGTCGTTACATCCCCGTCGAGTTGACCGCCGGGGAGATCGAGCGCTACTACGAGGCGTTCTCCAATGGCGTGCTGTGGCCGCTCCTCCACTACCAGCTCGAACGCATGCCGATGCACCCGAGCGGCTGGGAAACATACCGGGACGTCAACGAGCGTTTCGCGAGTGCGGTCGTGGAGCACTACGGCCCCGGCGACCGGATCTGGGTGCACGACTACCAGCTCATGCTCGTCCCCGGCATGGTGCGACGGCAGCTCCCGGACGCTGCCATCGGATTCTTCCTGCACGTGCCGTTCCCCACGTCCGAGCTCTTCCGGGTGCTGCCCTGGCGGCGCGAGCTGCTGGAGGGCGTGCTGGGCTCGACGCTCGTCGGCTTCCACACGGCGTCCTATGCGGCGCACTTCATCAGCTCGGCATCCAAGATCCTCGGTTGCGAGACCAGCCCGGGCGTTGTCAGGATCGAGGGCCGCAGGGTGCGGGTCGCCGACTTTCCGATGGGAATCGACGCCGCCGCCTACGAAGGACTTGCCGACGACCCCGCCGTGCTCGCGGAACTGGACCGGTTCCGCCGAGCGGCGGGTGACACACAGCTCATCGTGGCCGTGGACCGCCTCGACTACACCAAGGGGATCCCCAGGCGGCTGCTGACCTTCGAGCGCCTGCTCGAGCACTATCCCAGCCTTCGCGGACGCGTCCGCCTTGTCCAGGTCGCCGCACCCTCGCGTGAGACGGTCGCCGAATACCGCCAGGTCCGTCAATCGGTCGAGGAGATCGTCGGCAGGCTCAACGGACGTTTCGCGACGGTTGGATACGACCCGATCAACTACATCTCGCGGACCCTGCCTCGCGAAAGGCTGGTGGCCCTCTATCGCGCCGCGACGGTGGCGCTCATCACGCCGCTGCGGGACGGCATGAACCTGGTGGCCAAGGAGTTCGTGGCAAGCCGCGTGGATGAGGATGGCGTGCTCATCCTGAGCGAGTTCGCCGGCGCTGCTGCCGAGCTCTCCGGCGCGTTGATGGTGAACCCGTACGACATTGACGGGGTGGCTGCCACCCTGCGCCACGCGCTGGAGATGCCGGCTGGCGAGCGAGGCGAGCGCATGCGCGGCCTGCGCCAGCGCGTCAAGGATCACGACGTTCACGCCTGGGCGCGCGCTTTCCAGACAGTCCTGCGGACGGAGGAACGCCGCATCGCGCGGCGCGTTGGGGCAGGCCACGCCCTCGCCGATACGGTCACCCCCTCCCAGGTCGTGGCAGCGCTCCAGCCGGCCGGCCGAACGCCGCTGGCCCTGCTCCTCGACTACGACGGAACGCTGGTCCCCCTGCGGCCGACGCCGGAGGAGGCTGCACCGGACGACGAGGTCGTCCAGTTGCTGAGCACCCTTGCCGGACTGCCCGAGGTCAGTGTCCATATCGTCAGTGGCAGGACGCGCGCCAACCTCGAGCGCTGGCTCGGTCACCTGCCGGTGGGCCTCCACGCCGAGCACGGGCTCTGGTCGCGCTATCCCGCCGAACCCGACTGGCAGCGCCGCCTTCAGGGAAGACCGGAATGGCTGGAGGCCCTGCGACCTCGCCTCGAAGCGTGGTCGCACGAGCTTCCCGGCTCGTTCGTCGAGGAGAAGGACGCCTCGATCGCATGGCACTACCGCAACGCTGCGAAGAGGGCCGGCCGACGGGGCGCAACCGCCCTCCGCCGCGATCTGGCAGTGACGCTCGAGGGCACCGGGGCGTCAGTCCTGTCGGGCAACCAGGTGATCGAGATCCGCCAGGAGGGCATCCACAAGGGATTGCTGGTAGAGGCGGTGCGCGAGCGCCAGCCATGGGCACGGATGCTGATCGTCGGGGACGACTCCACCGACGAGGACATGTTCAAGGCGGCACCGTCCGATGCGGTCACCGTGCGTGTCGGTGCCGGCCGGACGAGGGCGCGCTTCCGGCTGGCGGGGCCGGACCAGGTGCGGGCAGTGCTGGCCGACATCGCGGCAAGTCGCGGGGCACAACGCGTGTCAGGCAACGGGGTGAAGCCGACCGACGCGCGCGAGCCCGTGGCCCCCAGGACTGCCTGAGCCTCGGCTTTCGGGGATACTCGGGAGCATGCCGTTACGTGAGCTCGTTCCCGGCTCGGTCAGAACCGCGGCGGTCGTCTTCGACCTCGGCGGCGTCCTGATCGACTGGAATCCCCGCCATCTCTATCGCTCGCTCTTCGATGGGGACGATGACGCGATGGAGCTCTTCCTGACCACGGTCACGACGCCGGAATGGAACCTGGAGCAGGATCGCGGGCGACCCTTTGCCGCGGCCATCGAGGAGCTCGTGGAGCGTCATCCTCATCACGAAGCGATGATCCGCGCGTACTGGGGACGCTGGCGCGAGATGATCAAGGGCCCGATCGACGAGACGGTGGCAGTCCTGGCGGACCTGCGGGATCGCGGCATCCCCCTGTATGCACTCACCAACTGGTCGGCCGAGACCTTCGCGCTGGCGCGCCACCAATTCGAGTTCCTCGGCTGGTTCGATGGCATCGTGGTGTCGGGTGAAGAGCGCATCGCCAAGCCGGACGCGGCCATCTTCAACCTGCTGATCGAGCGATATCGGCTTGCGCCCGACCGCACGGTCTACACCGACGATTCAATGGCGAACATCGAACAGGCTCGGCGCCTGGGCCTGGACGCCATCCATTTCAGCGGCGCGCGGGAGCTCCGGGAGGACCTTCGAGCGAGGGACCTCGTCGACTGATCCCACTACGGTGGACACAATCGAGTGGAACCGGGCGGCAGGGTGATGACAGAACGCAACACCCTCGGTAACGGTGGATGCCGGACCAATGTACGGCTTGGACGCATCCGGTCCGGAAGGCAGCATTCAACCCGTCACCCGGGCCCACCACAGCGCTCCTGCCCGAAGTGAGCCGGTCGACACCAGAGCGGCGTTCCCGAGCACGCCAATCGTTCGCCCGACCGGTCGTCCAGCAAGAACGCACGAACCATGAGGCTAACCAGCGCGATGGCGTCGATGGCACTAAATGAATTGGGACCGATGCTCACGGCGAGCGAAGTGGCCGAGCTGCTCCATCTACACGTGAATACCGTCAAGCGACTCGGCGATCGGGGCGAGCTGCCCTTCTACCGAGTCTGCAAGCGGGGCGACCGCCGCTTCCGGATGGAAGACGTCGCCGCGTTCCTGGGTCTCAACCGCTAGTCACTCCGCACCCGACAACTTCACGCGGCGTCTCCGCCGCAGACCTCCCTCCTCGAAGCGCCGCCGGTAGCCCACCGGCGGCGCTTTCAATGTGTGCCTCGAATGCCAGAATGGCCGCCGCACCCGCGCGAGGAGGAGACGTGCCCATCGACCTGTCCCTGACGCCCGAGAACAGCCTGGTCCAGGGGGCCGTCCGCGAGTTCGTGGCAGCCGAGATCGCGCCCCACATCCGCGAGTGGGACGAGAAGGGCGAGGTCCATCGCGAGGTCTTCGACCGCATGGCCGAGCTCGGGTTTTTCGGCGCGCCGGTCCACGAGACGTGGGGCGGTGCCGGCATGGACTACGTCAGCTTCGGGATTCTGTGCGAGGAGCTCGAGCGGGGCGACACCGCCTTCCGCGTGGTCATGAGCGTCCACACGGGCCTCAACTCCCTGACCTTGATGCAATGGGCCAGCGAGGAGCAGAAGCAGCGCTGGCTGGTGCCGCAGGCACGCGGCGAGAAGCTCGCCACCTTCGCGCTCACCGAGCCGGGTGTCGGAACGGATGCGGCCAACCTTGCGACCACGGCTCGCCGCGATGGAGAGTCCTACGTTGTCAACGGCTCGAAGTTGTGGATCAGCCTGGCGGACCTGGCGGACCACTTCCTGCTCTTCGCGACCGTGGATCGGGCGAAGAAGCACCGCGGCATCACGGCCTTCGTGGTCGAGCGCGGTATGGCCGGGCTCAGCACCGGCACGATCCACGGCAAGCTGGGGATCCGCGCCGGCAACACCGGCTCGATCTTCCTTGACGACGTGCGGGTTCCGGTCGAGAACCGCATCGGCGAGGAAGGCGAAGGCTTCACGATCGCGATGAGCGCCATCGACCAGGGCCGTTTCACGGTCGGGTCAGGCGCCGTAGGGCTGGCGCAGGCCTGCCTGGACGCGTCATTGAGGTACGCGCACGAACGGCAGACCTTCGGCGAGGAGATCGGCCGCCACCAGCTCGTCAAGGAGATGATCGCGAAGATGGGGGCGGGCATCGAGGCAGGGCGGTTGCTGTGCCGCCAGGCGGCGTGGCTCAAGAACCGGGGACTGCGCAATACGCGCGAGACGAGCCTCGCCAAGTGGTTCAGCACGGACCACGCCGTCCAGTCGGCACTCGATGCGATCCAGATCCACGGCGCCTACGGGTACTCCAACGAGTACCCGGTCGAGCGCTACCTGCGCAACTCCAAGGCGGCCGTCATCTACGAGGGCACCAGCCAGCTGCACACGCTGATCCAGGCCGACTACCTGCTGGGCTACCGCGAGGACCACCCGCTGCGCCGTCCTCCGTTGCCGGCGCAGGGCTTCCAGCGCGGGTGAAGCCCCTTGGTCGGACGGTTGCGTTCGGGCGGCTCGATCCCGCGCGCGGGTAGTGCCTCAGTTTTGAAGGCGCTGCACCTGCTCGACTGGATCGGGCGGGCGGGACCAGGGGCTAGAATCTGACCATGGGTGCGGCGAAATCCTCTTTCGTTGCATTGCGAACCAGGGTGGCCGCGGATCAACGCCGAATCGCGGCTGGAGAGCGACTGCTCTACCACGCTACATGGGCAAACACCCCGGACGGCGCCGTAGACGTAAGGATTCGGGAGCTTCCGATCATCCACCTGTTTGTGCCGGATCACAGCGACGTCCTGGAAGGGGCGCGGTTGCTCATCTCGCAAACCCTCGCTACTGGGCCGGATCTGTTCGACGTCGCGATTGAGGATCCAACCTGAGCAACCGATTCAAACCGAGACACTACCCGCGCGCGGCTATTTTCGGGTTTGTTAGCCGCTGACGGCTACTAAGGCGAGGATTAGCCGTTGACGGCTACATGGGCCCGAGTTAGCCTAGTTCGGTGAAACGCGAGGACCTCGGCATCGTGCTCTTCGGCGACATCGTGCGCTCGCGCGACGATGCCCAGGCATCGACGGCCTGGCTCGAACAGCTGTGCATCAGGCTCGATCAGTCGTACGCGGGGGAGACGCTGGCTCCATTCGAGTTCACGCAGGGCGACGAGATCCAGGGCCTGCTCGTCACGACGGCCGATCCATTTCGCGCCGTGCTCGACGCAACGCTCCGGGAGCATCGCGGCGAAGACCGCGTTCCCTCCATGCGATGGGTTGTGGTCGCCGGGCGCATCGATCCGGGCAGGGGACCGGCCACGCGCCGCACTGGGGAGGCCTTCGTGCGAGCCCGTGAACTTCTGGAGCTGGCTACTCGGCGCGATGACGGCCTGTCGGGCCGAACCGGTGACCCGGACGCCGATGCGCTCCTGGACGGCACGGCGCCAGTGCTGGCTGCGATCATCGACGACATGACCGATCGCCAACGAGTCGTCGCGCGGCTCGCTCTCGTCGAAGGGCTGAACCAGGCGGATATCGCTGGCCGGCTGAAGGTCGCACGGCCCACGGTGTCGGTCTCCTATTCACGCGGCGACGTGCGTAACCTGGAGCGACTGGTCGGCGCCATCCGCGCGATCTGGTCGCAGGGCCTGGCGCGCGTGCTGGAGGCGGTGCCGGCGTGACCTCGGTACCCCTCGTGCTCGCCTGGCTCGTGTTCGCCCACCTGCTCGCCGACTTCGTACTCCAGACCGAAACCATTGCGCTGGGCAAGTTCGGTGACGGCACGACGGCCTGGCGCGCGCTGGGGGCACACGTCGCCGTCGTTGGTCTCGTCAACGTGCCCGTCGTGGTCGTCTTCGGGCTGCCTGGTCTCGGGTTCCTCGTCGTCACCACCGTCACGCACCTGCTGATCGACAGGTCCAAGATCGTCCTCACCAAGCGCGGAGACACGCCCGCCGGGTCGATGACGGACGACAGCCCGGAAGGCCCGGCCCTCGACCGCAGCTGGACGCCGCTTCCCGCCCTGCTCTTCGTGCTGGACCAGCTGGCCCACCTCGGCGTGCTCGTGGTGGCCTGGGCCCTGCTCCTCTCCGCGGCGGTGCCGTTGACCACCTGGACAGACACGCTCAACGGCCTGCTCGGCAACGCGGATCGCAGCTCGTTCCACGCGGCGGTGCTGGGACTCGTGGTGATCGCAGACCTTGCGATCGTCAACGTGCGTGCCGGTGCCCTGTTCGTGGCCACCCTGGTGCGGGCGCCGCTGACGAAGGGCGCGCAGGGGACAGCCGGAGCCGCTTCGCCGGCGCGAATCGGCGCCACGATCGGGGTGCTCGAGCGTCTGATCGTCAGCGCGCTGGTGCTTGCCAACGCGTCGACGGCCATCGGGTTCGTGATTGCCGCCAAGACGCTGGCGCGCTTCAAGCAGCTCGACGATCGGGAGTTTGCCGAGTACTACCTGCTGGGCACGCTGGCCAGCACGGCGGTGGCCATCCTCAGCAGTCTTCTCGCACTCCAGGCACTGCCGCATTGAGCCCGGAGTGGCAGAACGGGCCTGATGCGCCATTGAGGGAGTGCCGGTTTCTTTGGCGCCCGGAACTGGCGCTGGCATCGGCCTCGGCGCTGCCACCCGAGGCTTGGCTTTGGGGTCGGGTCAGTCGAGGTGGAGGTCGGTGGGCGGGGGGACACGGGTGGGTCGCAGGCCAGAATCGGCGGCGAGGTTGGCGAAGGTGATGGCGTCGCGGAGGGCGCAGCCGCGGCGGTCGTTGTTGAAGTAGGCGAAGACGTCGGCGTCGGGTGACCAGCGTTCGGCGATGCGGGAAACCCACGTCTCGAGCGCTTCGCGTCCGTAGCAGCCGTGAGGTTGTCCGCGGCCGGAGTGGAAACGGAGGTAGGTCCACTCGGTCGTGACCCAGAGGGGAGCTACGGGCCGGTAACGATCGGCGAGGCACAGCGCGGCGCCGTGCTTTTCGAGCAGCCTGCGGACGTCGTCGGTCCACCAGCTGTCGTGGCGAAACTCGACTGCGATGCGCCTGTCGCGCGGGAATTGCTCGAGGGTTTCGCGCAGGCGCCCGATGTCGAGCTGGAGCTGCGGAGGTAGCTGGAGCAGCGCCGGGCCGGACTTGGGACCGAGGCCTGCGGCGCGGGCGATGAAGCGCTCGACCGGCTCGGCCGGGTCCTTCAGTCGCTTGATGTGGGTCAGGAAGCGGCTCACCTTGACGGCCATCACGAAGTCGTCTGGCGTTCGCTTCGCCCAGGTCTCGAAGGTCCGGCGCTCCGGGAGGCGGTAGAAGGCGTTGTTCGACTCAACGGTCTGGAAGCGCTCGGCGTAGAAGGCCAGCTCATCCGTGAGCGGGAGGCCGCGCGGGTAGAAGAGCTCCTTCCAATGGTCGTACTGCCAGCCCGACGTGCCGATGTACAGGGTCACATCACGAGGATGCCGGGCGCGACCTCAACCCCGTGCCCGCGAAGGTGCAGTCAGGCGTTCGCGAGCCTCGCAATGGGCTGGTGAGCGCCGCGGCCGCGCTCCGCCTCGGTGCGTCGCACCTTCGTCCAAGCCTCCACGAGCGTGGTGGACCAGGTATGCCGCTCCGGGGAGACCACATCAGACGTCGCACTAGCCAGGAGCGCGACGAGATCCAGGATTTGATGCTGGGGCTGACATCGAACCTGGCCCGCGTTGGCTCCGGCCCGAATCCAACCGCTACGCGCCACGTCCAGTGTTGTCGCACAGGGGTCAACCGCGCACCATCGCGGGAGTCGTCGGTTGGACAAGGAATATCCAGACGTCCCAGGTGACGTGGCTCACGACGAGCGCGCCCAGCGGCACCCCCGCGGCGTACAGCAGTGACCAGTGCGCCCCGGCCACGCAGGCAGCGCCGAAGAGCGTGAAGTTGCCGGTCACGATGTGCACGCCGCCGTACGCGGCCGTGCCAAGCGCCGCCCCTGGCAGCCGGCCGTAGCGCTCCATCAGCACACTCTGGATCAGGCCGCGCCAGAAGAGCTCCTCGGCGGGACCCACGATCGCCGCCAGCCGTGCGGCGATCTCGATTCGCGGCCGCAGCTTGCGAAGGGCGTAGATCTCCTCGATGTCACGCTCCCCGGACGGCACGAAGCGCCTGGCAAAGCGATCGCCGACCTGGAATGTGGCGTACAGCGCGGTCGCCGATGCCAGACCCATCGCCACCTCGCGCGCGCCCACATTCACCTGGCGCGGCTCCCGCCGAGCGAGCAGCGCGTAACCGCCGAGCGTCAGACCGGTCAGCGTCATGCGTTGCCAGAACCTCTGACGCGGTCCGCGGAACGTGGCGGCGAAGGCCGCCTGCGCCAGGCCGAGCCCGAACGCCGCGCGAACCGTGCCGGGGATCGACGCCGCCACGCGTCAGGCGAAGCCGCTGAGGAGCACGCCCGCGATCAGAAGCGCGCCGAAGGCCATGTGCAGGCGGGCTGTCTGGAGGTCGATCATCGCGATGGCTCGAGCCTGCCCGCCTGCGCCAAGCTCGGCCGCGCGGATGACGACGGCCAGGAGCGGCAGTGAGAGCACCGCGATCATGACCTGCGGAGGCAGCACCCGGAACACCACGGCCAACCCGAGCACGACGTAGGCCCCGAGCGTCATGCCCAGGTACGTGTAGTGCGCGAAATCGCGGCCAAGTCGCGAGGAGAGCGTGGTGATGCCCGCGCGGGTGTCCTCGCTGACGTCGCGCCACTCGTTGCCGTGCAGGATGGCCGCCACCAGCAGGCCGATCGGCAGCGACAGCCAGAGCGCGGTCGGCGACCACGTGCGGGTCACCGCGAAGTACGAGCCCACCGTCATGAGCGGGCCCATCAACAGGAATACGAGCGGCACGCCGAGCGCGTGGAACTTGTACTGGAAGGGCGGTGCCGTGTAGAAGTAGCCACCGGCGAGGCCGATCAGCCCCAGGGCGACGATCGGCCAGCCGCGGAGGGCCGTCAACCCGAGGCCGACCGCAACGGCGATGCCGAAGAAGAGCATCGCCACGCGGAAGGCATCGCGCTCTCCGATGCGCCCCTTCAGGATCGCGTGGCTGGCGCGCGGCGAGGTGATGGTGTCGATGCCCTGCCGGACGTCGTAGATCTCGTTGACGATGTTGGTGCCCGAATGAAGGGCAACGGCTCCGATCAGGGCGAGCACGAACGGCACGAGCTCGAACCTGCCGTCGACCCACGCGAGAGCGCCTCCGGCAGCGACCGGGATGACCGACGCGGTGTAGGCGAATGGGCGAACCACCTCCCACAGCGCCCCGGCCCGGCGATGGACGCGAGAGCCGATGGCGAGCGTGCGGTCGTCGGCGAGGCCGACGCCCGCCGGGTAACCGCCAATGTCCAGGGGAATTGCAGCGGACGAAGCAACCGGGACTGCCGTCGTGGCGGCAACGGCGACCGGCACGCGGCCGCCGGTTTCTGCGGCTGCATAGTGCGGATCCGGAGCCGCCGCGAAAAGCCCTGCCGCGGCCAGAAGCTCGCTGATCTGGGCCTCCTCCTGGAGCACCGGCTGGAGCAGCGGCAACTCCAGGTTCGCCTCGGTATGGAAGCGCATCGCCGCTGCGGCAACGTCCTCACGGGTGCCGCACAGCATGAACGCGTCCAGCAGCTCGTCAGGGATCAGGTTGCCGGCGGTGTGAAAATCCTCGGCGCGCCACGCGGCAGCGATGCGGTCGCGCAGCTCACGGTCGAAGCCGGCACGAGCCAGGGAAACGTCGCCGAGGACCGACATCATGTAGATCACGAACGGCTCCCGCTTGGCCCGGTTCAGTGCCTCCCGC
>JBBSGX010000059.1:0-12480 GCA_038253685.1 Candidatus Limnocylindrales bacterium
TGGAGCCGACGACGGGACTCGAACCCGGAACCGGCGGTTTACAAAACCGCTGCTCTACCAATTGAGCTACGTCGGCGGCGGACGGTGAAGGATACCCTAGCGCACGCCGAGCGTGCAACGCGACATCCTCACTCGCGCGCGGCCCTGCTCCGCGTCTTCTGCATCGACTCGGCCAGCTCCGCGTGACCTGAGGCGAGCAGCCCGTCAACGGCCCCGCTGACGTCCGCCTCCGATCGGTTCTGGCTGAGCTTGAACTTTCCCTCGACGCGGCTGATCAGGATTTCGAGGCCGACGATCGCGCGGAGCTGCCCGGCAATGAATTCGGGCGGCGCATCGTTGACTGACCATCGCCCGGCTCGAGCGCCTTCGTGACGCTCGGTGAGCCGGCGAACGAGGGACTCGACCCAGACGGGATCGTCATGCACGACGACGCGACCGTACACGTGCGCCGTGATGTAGTTCCAGGTGGGCACCACGCGACCATGCTCCCGCTTCGTCGCGTACCAGGCGGGGCTGATGTACGCGTCCGGGCCCCGAACGATGACCAGGGCATCACCGAGGACTCGCTGGCGCCACTGGTCGTTGGTGCGCGCGACATGGCCCAGCAGGGCCCCCATTCGCCCGAGCCGGGCTGCGCCGTCGAAAGGTCGTGGACGAAGGGGAGCATCGTAGCCAGCAGACCTCGGGCCGTCGTGGTGATCAGATCCGCGGCTCCGTGGTGATCGAGAAGCTCGAGGACCTCGGCGTCTTCAGGCTTGAAGTGGGCTGGCACGTGCACGCTAGGTCGACTCCGGTTCGCCGGGGAGCAGCTCGGCATCGGCGGTCTTGTCCGACTCGGGCGGCGCGGCTGGCAACGGCTTCGCGACGCGGGTCCGCTTGGGCGTGGCCGGTGCGGGCTCGCGCGCCGCCGCTGGCAACGGCTTCGCGACGCGGGTCCGCTTGGGCGTGGCCGGTGCGGGCTCGCGCGCCGCGGCCAGGGCAGGTTCGATCGGAGCAGCGACCATGTCGGGCAGCTCTTCCACGGGCACGTCTGCCGCTTCCTGAGCCGCGGCCTCGGCACCCGTCCCGTGCGGGCGCTGCGAGGCCGCCTCGAAGAGCAGGACGGATCCGGCGACGGCCACGTTCAGCGATGCGACCTGGCCGTGCATCGGGATGCGGACCGCAAGGTCGAGTCGCCGGCGGATGCCGCCGGAGATGCCGTGCCCCTCGCTTCCGACCGCGAGCGCGAGCGGTCCTCGCAGATCCGCGTCGCGATAGGAGAGTGCCGCCTTTTCGTCCGCTCCGACGATCCGGAGGCCGCGGCTGTGCAGATCCACGAGCCCGCCACCGAGGTCGTCGAGTGGCACGAGCAGCAGGTGCTCGACCGCGCCGGCCGATGCCTTCACCGCCGCGGGGCTGATCGGCGCCGAGTGGCGGGTCGGGAACAGCACCCCGTGGACACCGCACGCATCCGCGGTTCGCAGCAGCGTTCCGACGTTCTGCGGGTCCTCCAGCGAATCCAGCACGAGCACGAATGGGGACTCCCCGCGCTCCTTTGCGCGGGCAAGGACATCGTCGAGGGTGGCCCAGCGGCGAGGCTCGACCACGAGTGCGATGCCCTGGTGGCCGTCGAACCCGCTGACCGCCGTAAGGGTCCCGCCCTCCACCTCGACGACCGGGATGCGCAGCGAAGTGGCATGCAGCACGAGCTGCTCGAGCCCGGCGCGGCGCTCCGGCACGACGAGCAGTCGCTTCGCCGGCCGATGCGCGGCGAAAGCCTCGGCCACCGGCCGGCGCCCCGCCACCAGTTCCTCGTCCTCCGCAAGCAGATCGGCCCGCGGCAGAGCCTCCTCGCCATGGGCAGGCGTCCGGGGTTCGGCGCCTCGGTCGTCATAGGGTCGGCGGCCTCCAGTGCCTGCGTCGAAGCCACGCTCCCCGGATGGCTCGTGGCGCTCGCGGAACGGCTCCCGCCTCGGGCGCGACTCGCGGTCCGGACTCCAACCCTCATCGCGCTCCGGCCGCGTCTGCCAGCCGCCCGGCGAGCGCTGCTGCTGTGGGCCACGGTCCTGCATGCCGGGACGTCCGCCACCGGGGGAGTCGAATCTGCGCGGCGGACGCGGGCCATAGGACCGCGGCCGACCGCCGTCGCCGAAGCGCTGGCGCTCACCGGGAGGGCCGGATGGCCGCCGCTCCGGGCGACCCTCGAACGGACGCCGATCGGGGCCCGAGTGGAACGGCGGACCGGAGCGCCGCGGCTGGAAGGGCTGGCCGCCGCGGGGAGCATCTCCTTCGCGGCGCGGTGGTCGATCGTCCGGGCCCTCGAACCGCCGGCCCGGACCCCCCCGATCGTATCGCGGGCCGTCGCCCGCATTGCCGAAGGGGCGGCGCCCCTGCGGTCGGTCGAAGGGCCGCCTGCCTCCGGGACCCTGGAAGGGCGGTCGGCGATCCGGGCCGCCGAACGACGGACGATCCCCTGCCTGATCAGCTGACCCATGCCCCGGCCAATCCCCTCCCCGATCTGCGTACGGACGCCCGCGTCCCGGTGCGCCTCCACCCCCTCGCGGCTCCCACGGGCGGCCTCCTCGCGATCCCGCCGTACGATCGTCCCGGCGAGGACCGGAGCGATCTCCCGGCCCGGATCGCCTCGGACCACCAGGGCCCGAGCTTCGCGAGTCGCCGGCGCGGCGATTCAGGTCACCGGGACCGCTCGATCCTCCGGAGTTTCGCGGCTCTTCCTCGCCGCCTGCCGACTCGTTCGGGTCGTCACCCTGGGCCACGCGTCACCTCGCTTGCGCGGCGCCAGCGCTGGCCGTCAGCGGTGTCCTCGACGAGGACATCGAGCTGCGCCAGGTCTGCGCGCAGCGAATCGGATCGCGCCCAGTCTCGCGCAGTTCGCGCCGCAGCGCGCTCGTCGAGCAGTCGCTGCGCCTCGACGGACAGTTCATCGGGTTCTTCTTCCGCCACTGCGAGCACCGAATCCAGGTCACGGATCAGCGTTGCTCCGAGCTGGGCGTCGGCAGTCGAGAGCGTCCGCTCGGCCACCCGGCGGTTGAGCTCCCGGACCACGTCGAACAGTGCCGCAAGGGCCGGAGAGGCATTGAGATCGTCATCGAGCGCTGCCTCGAAGGCCGCGCGTGCGCCCACGAGCACCGGTTCGAGGGTAGGGTCGTCGTTATGGTCCTCGTTGTAGGCGTCCAGTGCGGCAAGGGCCGTCGAGAGCCGCGTGACGGCGGCCTCAGCCGCAGCCAGCGAGTCGTCGCTGAGCTCGAGCCCGGCGCGGTAGTGGGCCGCCAGGAGCGCGTAGCGCAGCGCCCGAGGCGAGGTGCCACGCTCGTACAGGTCGGCCGGACGCGCGAAGTTGCCGGTCCGCTTGGCCATCTTCTGGCCGCCCATCTGCAGGTGGGCGCAGTGCATCCATGTCCGCACGAAAGGCTTCCCGGTGGCAGCCTCGGACTGCGCGATCTCGTCTTCGTGGTGCGGGAAGATCAGGTCGACGCCGCCGGTGTGCAGATCGAAGTTCGGCCCGAGGTAATTCATGCTCATCGCGGAGCACTCGATGTGCCAGCCGGGCCGGCCCTCGCCGATGGCCGTGGTCCAGCTGGGCTCGCCCTCCTTCGGTCCCTTCCAGAGCGCGAAGTCCCGCACGTCGTCCTTGCTGTACTCGTCGGCCTCCACGCGCTCCCCGACCCGCTGCTGCTCCGGGTCCAGTCGCGCCAGCTTCCCGTACGCCGGCCAGCTGGAGATCCGGAAGAAGATCGAGCCGTCATCGGTGCGGTAGGCGTGGTCCCGTTCGAGCAGCGCCTGGATGAGTGCAACCATGCCCGGGATGTGATCCGTCGCCCGAGGCAGCGCATCGGGCTGGGTGATGCGCAGGCGGCGGCAATCCTCCAGGAACGAGAGCGTGTGGCGCGCGGTGAGCTCGGCGATCGGGATGCCCTCCGCCTTCGCGTCGCGAATGATCTTGTCGTCGACGTCGGTGATGTTCATGACCCAGGTGACGGCGTATCCCTTCCACGCCAGGTAGCGGCGCAGGAGGTCGGCGAAGAGGAAGCTGCGGAAGTTGCCGACGTGCGCAGGCGCGTAGACGGTGGGGCCGCAGGTGTACATCCCGACGCGCCCTTCCTCGATGGGAACGAAGGGCTCGAGTTCGCCGCCGAGCGTATTCCGAAAGGTCAGGCTCACCGCCGCACAACGCTGACGACCGCCGTCGCGGCAATCACGCGCCCGGCACCTTCGTCGCCGGAGAGGTTGCCGGTCGAGGCCTTGACCGCGACCGCTTCGACATCCACATCGAGCAGCCCACCGATGGCCTCACGCATGGCGTCGAGCCGTTTTCCACCGAGCTTCGGGCGCGCACCGAGCACCGTCACGTCCACCGAGGCGGGCATCCAGCCGGCGGACGCCGCGCGTTGCACCACCTGCCGGACGAGGTCACCACTGGCGATGCTGCGCGTCGCCGGATCCGAGGCAGGAAACGTCCGCCCGAGGTCCGGCAGGCCAGCCAGGCCGAGCAGCGCATCGCAGATCGCATGGAGCACCACGTCGCCATCCGAATGGCCCGCCAGCCGCGGAGCGTCCGCGAGCTCGATGCCGCCGAGGCGCAGACCCATCTCGGGCCCGAAGGGGTGGGAGTCCGTCCCGAAGCCGACGCGAGGCGCGCCTGTGCGACCTGCGGCCAACGCGCGCGCAAGCTCGAGGTCGGCGGGAACGGTCAGCTTCCGGTTGGCCGCATCGCCTGCGACGGTCGCCACCGCGACACCGTAGCGCGCGAGCAGCTCGGCTTCGTCGCCGAACTCCTCGGGACCCGCGGCGAACGCCTCGGTCGCTGCCAGCAGCAGCTCACGGCGCGCGCCCTGGGGTGTCTGGGCGCGGAACAGGCCCTGGCGTGGCGCGGTTGCGATGATCGCACCGGCCTCGACGCGTTTCAGCGAGTCAACCACAGGCAGCACCGGGATGGCTGCTCCGTGCTCGCGGGCCGCTGCGGCTACGGCTTCGACGACGCTCGCGGCGACGAAGGGCCGCGCCCCATCGTGGACGAGGACCACCTCCGCGTCCGTGGCGTGTACGCCGGCCGAAACGGAATCCTGCCGCCGTTCGCCGCCTGCCACCACCCGGGCGCGTAGCGCCGCCAGCCAGGGAAGAGCCGACAGGGCGGACACGCGGTCGGGTGCGGCCACCACCACGATGTCCCGCACGGAAGGTGCAGCGGCCATCGAGTCGAGCGCCCAGCGCAGCACGGGTCGGCCGCCGAGATCGGCGAGCAGCTTGTCCGTGCCGGCCATGCGCCGGCTGGTGCCGGCGGCCACGACGACTGCATCGGCAAAAGGTCTTTGGTCGGTGTGCACGACCCATATGGTGACGGGTGCGCGCGGCTGCTGTGATCCCGCAGGGCTCTCGCGTGCGGAGCCTGAGTCCGCCCCGGCGCTACGGGTTGGGCTGCGCGAACACCATGCGACCGGCCACTGTCTGCAGGACGCGCGTCACGGTCACGTCCAGCTCGTGCTGGAGGTACGAGCCGCCGCCCTCGACCACGATCATCGTGCCGTCCTCGAGGAACGCCACTCCCTGGCCCGGCTCCTTGCCCTGCTGGATGACCTTGACCTTCATCGCCTCGCCGGGGAGGAAGGCCGGCTTCATGGCATTGGCGAGCTGATTGAGGTTCATGACGCGCACGCCCTGGAGCTGTGCGACGCGGTTGAGGTTGTAGTCCGTGGTCAGCACGGCGGCGTTGCGGGGACGGGCGAGCGCGACGAGCTTGGCGTCGACCTGGCTCACGTCGTGTGCATCCTCGTTCGTCAGCTCGAGCGCCACACGATGGTCCTTCTGGAGCACGGAGAGGATCTCGAGGCCGCGGCGACCGCGCGCGCGTCGACCAGGCTCCGAGTCGTCGGCGATGTGCTGGAGCTCGCCGAGCACGAAGCGTGGGACGACCAGCGTGCCGTAAAGAAAACCCGACGCCACCACGTCCACCACGCGGCCATCGATGATGGCGCTGGTGTCGACGTAGGTGATCGGCCCCGCATCGACCGCGATGTCCGCTGGAGATGCGGCGTCCACCCGGCGATTGAACAGGCCGGAGGCCCTGGCGGCTTCGCGCAGGTCGTCGCGCTTGGCAACCGTGAGACCCATCATGCCGAGGCCCATCACGATCGAGACGCCGAGCGGCAGCACCCAGCGGTACGGGTCTGGAAAGTTGGCGAGCGGCAGTCCCAGGAGCACGCCCATGAGCAGGCCCAGCAACAGCCCTGCAACAGCGGCCAGGAACTCGCCGGTGGAAAGCTCCCCGACGGCGCGCATCACGCGCCTCGCAGGCTCCACCGTGATGTACGGGATGATCGCGTAGCCGACCACGAACCAGGCAAAGATCCAGGCGATCAGGAGCACACGCCCGAAGATCGAAGGATCGAAGATCGTATTGTTGCGATCGAGCAGGCCGAGCAGGGAAATCGCGAGGATGACTCCCAGCGCGCCGCCCGATCTGCGGACGAATCGCATCATGACGGGGCCGAGCCTAGCAGCCGGCGGGTCCTGTTCAGCCCTCCCCAGAGGTACCGGACGCGCTCACGAGACCCGCGGCCAGGGCTTCCACCAGCGTGCCGACGGCGACCATCTCGATGCCCTCGACCTTGACCGCTTCGCCGCCCCGGTCGAGTGGCACCATGGCACGGCGAAAACCGAGCCGGGCCGCTTCCCGTAACCGCCGCTCGAGGCCACGAACCGGCCGCAGCTCGCCGAGCAGCGAAACCTCGCCGCAGGCCACGGTCCCCGGGCGAACGGGCCGGTCACGGAACGATGAGGCGAGCGCCAGCGCCAGCGGCAGGTCGACGGCCGGCTCCTCGACCGATGCGCCGCCGGCCAGGCTGGCGTAGAGGTCCTGGTTCCCGAGGTTGATGCCGGCACGGCGGCCGATCACGGCCACCAGCAGGGCAAGGCGATTGGCATCAATGCCCGCCACCGTGCGGCGCGGCATGCCGTAGCCCGAGGCCGGGGCAACCAGCGCCTGCACCTCGATGAGCAGCGGCCGGCTCCCTTCGAGCGTGGCCGCAACCGAGACGCCCGGAGCTTCCCGCGTGCTTTCGCCGAGGAATGCGCGCGCGGGATCCAGGACCTCCCGCAGCCCTGCACCGGTCATCTCCAGCACGCCGACTTCCTCGGTCGAGCCGAAGCGGTTCTTGGTGGCGCGCAGCAGCCGCAGCGACCCGTAGCGATCGCCCTCGAGGAGCATCACCACGTCCACGAGGTGCTCGAGCGTCTTCGGCCCGGCCAGGCTTCCGTCCTTGGTGACGTGGCCGACCAGCACCACCGGCACTCCCTCCCCGCGCGCAAAGGCGCCGAGACGCGCGGTCGACTCGCGAACCTGCCCGAGCGAACCCGCCGGGCCCTCGAGGCCCTCCACTGTCAGCGTCTGCACCGAGTCGACGATCAACAGGTCCGGAGCACGCTCCAGAACGGCCGCCAGAATCGCGTCAACCTCGCCGGTGGCCAGCACCTCGATGCGTTCTCCAGCCGGAGAGGCATTCAGGGCCAGCCGCTCGGCCCGCAGGTGGAGTTGCGCGGCCGACTCCTCACCCGAGGCGTACAGCACGCTGGCGAAGCCACCTTCCATGCCGTTCGTGGCGACTCCGGCAGCGGTTTCCATCACGAGCGTGGACTTGCCGATCCCGGGCTCTCCGCCCAGCAGCACCAGCGCACCCGGCACGAAGCCGCCACCGAGCACGCGGTCGACCTCGCCGATTCCGACGGGCATGCGTTGAGCCGCGCTCGATCCGATCGCGTTGAGCGGCCGGCGCGCGGGAGTCTCGATGCCTGTGCCCACAGCACGGCGCCGCCTCGTGGCAGGACCTCCGTCGGGTCGAACGAGTGTCTCGACGAGGGTGTTCCACGCGCCGCAGTCGCGGCACTGGCCCTCCCAGCGAAGCGTGGAGGCGCCGCAGGCCTGACAGACATAGCGGCTCTCGGGCCGCGCCACCCTGGTTAGAGCGCCTCGACCGGCGTCTTCTCGGCGAGCAGCTCGATGGTCAGGCCGGTGTCCTGTCCCCGGTCGACCACGACGGTCTGGCCGATGGAGTACTTGCCGAGCAGCAGGGCCTCTGCGAGCGGGTCCTCGACCATGTTCTGGATCACGCGCCGCAGCGGCCGTGCTCCATAGTCCACGTCGTAGCCGAGCTTGATGATGTGGTCCTTGGCTTCCTGGGTGATGACGAGGTCGATCTGCTGCGCCTGTAGCTGGACCCGCACCCGGTTGAGCAGCAGGTCCACGATCTCGCGGATCTCATCGACGCTCAGCGAGCGGAAGACCACCAGCGAGTCGACGCGGTTCAGGAACTCCGGCCGGAACTGCGTTTTGAGCTGGTCGAGGACCTTCTCCTTCATCCGGTCGTACTGCTGCTCTTTCAGCTGCGAGTCGCTCGTGCTGACAGGCTTGAAGCCGAGCGACGTGTCCTTGAGCAGCGACTTGGCCCCGACGTTGCTGGTCATGATGATGACCGTGTTCCGGAAGTCCACGCGGCGGCCCTTGGCGTCGCTGAGGTGGCCGTCCTCGAGGATCTGGAGCAGGATGTTGAAGACCTCGGGATGTGCCTTCTCGATCTCGTCGAGCAGCACGACCGAGTAGCTCTTGCGGCGCACAGCCTCGGTGAGCTGGCCGCCTTCCTCGAAACCGACGTAGCCGGGAGGCGCGCCCACCAGGCGGCTCACGTTGTGCCGCTCCATGAACTCGCTCATGTCGATCTTGATGAGGGCGTCCTCGCTGCCGAACATGAACTCGGCGAGCGCCTTCGCCAACTCCGTCTTGCCCACGCCGGTGGGGCCCAGGAAAATGAACGAGCCGATCGGGCGCTTGGGATCCTTGAGCCCGGCACGGGCGCGACGGACGGCCTTCGAGACGATGTCGATGGCCTCCTGCTGGCCGATGACGCGCTTGTGGAGCCCCTCTTCCATGTGCAGCAGGCGCTCCGACTCCTCCTGCGCGATGCGGGTCACGGGAATCCCCGTCCACATCGCCACGACCTGCGCGATGTCCTCCTCGGTGACGGTGGGCGTGTTGGCGGACTGGTCGGCCTGCCAGTCGGAGCGCAACTGGTCCAGCGAGGCGCGCGCAGCGGTCTCCGTGTCTCGAAGCTGCTGTGCCCGTTCGTACTCCTGGTCGTTGACCGCGGCTTCCTTCTCCTTGCCGATGCGATCGAGCTCCTTCTGCGCGTCCTTGACGGCGACCGGGGTGGAGCTGTGACGCAGGCGGACGCGGCTGGCGGCCTCGTCGATGAGGTCGATCGCCTTGTCCGGCAGGTGCCGATCGGTGATGTAGCGGATGGACAGGTCGGCGGCGGCCTTGGCGGCTTCGTCCGAGATCTTGACCTTGTGGTGCTCCTCGTACCCGGCACGGATGCCGAAGAGGATCTCGATGGTCTGCTCGAGCGTCGGCTCCTCCACCATGACGGGCTGAAAGCGCCGCTCCAGCGCGGCATCCCGCTCGATGTACTTGCGGTACTCGTCGAGTGTCGTGGCGCCGATGCACTGGAGTTCGCCTCGGGCCAGCGGCGGCTTGAGGATGTTGGCGGCGTCGATCGCGCCTTCGGCCGCGCCGGCGCCGACCAGGGTGTGCAGCTCGTCGATGAAGAGGATGGCGTCGGTGGTGTTGCGAAGCTCCTCGATGATCTTCTTGAGCCGCTCCTCGAACTCGCCGCGGTACTTGGTGCCGGCCACCAGCGACCCGATGTCCAGGGTCAGCACCCGCTTGTTGAGCAGTGACTCCGGCACGTCCCCGGCCACGATGCGCTGGGCGAGGCCCTCGGCGATGGCCGTCTTGCCGACGCCGGGCTCGCCGATCAGGGCGGGGTTGTTCTTGTGGCGGCGCGAAAGGATCTGGATGACCCGCTCGATCTCCTTCTCGCGGCCGATGATCGGATCGATCTTGCCGGCGCGGACGAGATCGGTGAGGTTGATGCCCAGCTGGTCGACCGTGGGCGTCTTGCTGGCGCGCTTGGTCTCCGCGGCAGGCCCTGCCGAGCTCGACTGGGAGAGAACGCGGATGACCTCGTGGCGGACCTTGTCCAGGTTCACGCCGAGCGACTCCAGGACGCCCGCGGCGATGCCCTCGCCCTCACGGACCAATCCCAGCAGCAGATGCTCCGTGCCGATGTAGTTGTGGCCGAGGCGGCGGGCCTCGTCGATGGCCAGCTCGATCACGCGCTTGGCGCGGGGCGTCAGTCCGACCTCGCCCACAACCGGGCGATCGCCGCGGCCGATGATGAACTCGACTGCCGTGCGCACCTTGGCCAGCTCGACGTTCATGTTCTCGAGGACGCGCGCCGCGACACCCTCGCCCTCACGGACGAGCCCGAGTAGCAGGTGCTCGGTGCCGATGTAGTTGTGATTGAACCGCTGGGCCTCGTCCTGGGCAAGCGTCAGGACTTTTCTCGCGCGATCCGTGAACTTGTCGAATCGGTCCATCGAGTCAGAACATCCGTTCTCTACTGGAGCGCACCCAAGCGCTCTGCAATGAATCCTAACACCCGGCAGTAGCGTGCCGAGCCCCCGACCGTCCTAGCCCGAATGACCCCGGAGGGCAGGTCCGTCGGTGCTCTGTCTCCACAGGATTCGCCACGAGCGGCCCTTCCGGATCGACGATGAAGAAAAACGAACGACCCGCCTGGTGGGGCGGGCCGTGCCGATCGTACGAAGTTCGTACGTCAGGGCGCGGCCTCCGCCTCGTCCGTGTCTGTGGCTTCGGCAGCGGTCTCGATCGCGTCGACCGAGTCCGGATTGATGTCAAGCGCTGAGACGTCGGGACTCGCGGCAGGTTCCCCGTTGATGCCCACGGTGGCATCGGGCTTGGCGGGCTCGGCAGGGCCGGT
Source organism: Candidatus Limnocylindrales bacterium (assembly GCA_038253685.1). Lineage (GTDB taxonomy): Bacteria > Chloroflexota > Limnocylindria > Limnocylindrales > CSP1-4 > JAFMJV01. The sequence continues at coordinate 10,833 of JBBSGX010000059.1, forward strand.
CGTGGCAGGCGCGTCGTCCGCGGCGGGGGCCGCCGGTTCCTTCTTCGCTCGAGAAGCTCGCGCGGGAGGCTCCGTGACCGTCTCGGGCTCGGCTTCGGTGGCGGCTTCGGCCTTGCCCTTGGTGGGCTCGGCGGCGGTCTCCTCAGCGTCGGCCGGTGCATCGCCCTGGGCCGCTGTCTCGGCTTCGGCGTGCGTCTCGACCTCGGCGGCCGGCGCAGCCTCCCCGGTCTCCGGCTCGTCGGCCGCGGCCCGGTCCTGATCGGCGATCTGCTGACGGACCTGCGCGAAGGCAGCTGCGAGGGTGTTGTCGATGCCGCCCTCGGGCTCCTGGACGGCCTGCGACGGGTCGAAGCTGCGCTCCGATCGGCTGCGCCGCTCGCGGGGAGCAGTGATGCCCTCGGCGGGCGCGCCTGCCGGTCTGGCTGGAGCCTCCTCGGCCTGCTTCAGACTGAGGCCCAGGCGATGCCGCTCCGAATCGAGCGAGATGACCTTCAGCCGCAGCTTCTGGCCCTCGTGGACCACGTCCCCGGGATGAGCCACGCGCTGCTGAGACAGCTCGCTGATGTGGATGAGGCCCTCGAGGCCTTCGCGGACCCGCACGAACGCGCCAAAGTTGACGATCTTCGTGACCGTGCCTTCGATGATGTCGCCGACCTTGAGATCGGCCACCGTGGAGTGCCACGGATCGGGTTGGAGCCGGCGGATCGAAAGGCTGATCCGGCCGCGCTCGTGATTGATGTCGATGACCTCGGCCTCGACCTCTTCGCCGACGCGGTAGCCGGATTCGGGGTTGTTGACCTTGTTCCACGACAGCTCGCTCTTGTGCACGAGCCCGTCGATGCCACCGAGGTCCACGAACACGCCGAAGGGTGCGATCGAACGCACGCTGCCCTTGACCTGCTGGCCGACCTTGAGGCTGCTGAAGAGCTCGTCGCGCTTCTCGCGGCGCTCCTCGTACAGAGCGACCTTTTCCGACAGGATCAGGCGGTTTGCCTTGCGGTTGACCTCGAGGATCTTGAGGCGGAGCTTGCGGCCGACGTACGGCTGCAGCTTCTCGGCAATCTCCTGGGCGGCGTCACGCGGCTGCTCGTTCTGCGGCCGGCGCGGGAAGTCGACGATCTGGCTGATGGGCACGAAACCGCGGATGCCGCAATCGACGATCAGGCCGCCCTTGTTGTGGTCGATGACCGGGGCTTCGATGATCACGCCCGCGTCGAGCTGCTCCTGCATGGCGCGCCACTTGCGCTCGAGCCCGGCACGGCGCAGCGAGAGCACTGCGTGGCCCTCGTTCGACTCCGGCTGGAGCACGTAGACGAGCACCACGTCGCCGATGTTGAGGGCCGGCTGGCTCTCCGCATTGCGTCCGTAGAGCTCGCGGTTGCTGACCACGCCTTCTGACTTGGCGCCGATGTCGACGAGGATCTCATCCTTGTCGATGCGGACCACGGAGCCCTCGACCACGTCACCGTGCTTGAGGCTGCGGATCTCGCCGGTCTGCTCGCTGAGTAGCTCCTCCATGGTGGTTGGTTCGGGACGCGTGTCGACGAAGGGTTCAGGTGCGGGGGCCGCAGGCGCGGCGGCTTCCGAACTCGGAGCCTCGGCAACGGACGCTTCCGAACTCGGAGCCTCGGCAACGGACGCTTCCGAA
>JBBSGX010000060.1:0-12468 GCA_038253685.1 Candidatus Limnocylindrales bacterium
CGGCACATCCGCCGGCGATTCGCGCGTCTGGAAGACCACCAATCTCGGTGCCGCGTCGCCAACCTGGGTCTCCAAGGGCCCCGGCCTGCCGGACATCCCCGTCAACGCCTTTGCGATCGATCCCAACGACCACCTTCACCTATTCGCCGGCACGGACATCGGCGTCTACCACTCCGTTGACGGTGGCACCAACTGGACACGTTCGGAACGGGTCTGCCAATCGTCGCGGTCTTCGACATGGCCATTGCACAACCTGGCACCGGCAGCGAGGTTGTGCAATGGCCACGCATGGCAAAGGCATGTGGGAGGCCCCGATCGCGTCCAGCGCCGGCTTCACACTGACGGTCCAGCTTGCCGGAAGCCGGGAGCGGTACGGTGACCAGCACCGACACGTTCATCAATTGCCCCGGCACCTGCTTCCACGACTACATCGTTCCGACGGCGGGTGTCTCCCTCCACGCCACGCCGTCGGCCAGCTCCACGTTCACGGGCTGGACGAACTGCACCACCCCATCCGGAAACAACTGCACCATGAACGTGAACGGCGTCAAGAGCGTCACGGCAACCTTCCAGTCGAGCGACTCGACCCCGCCAACCGCGGCCATGGCCGAACCGCATCTCGCGTTCAACATCGGGAAGCGGATCGCGCTGGTATGGAGCGGCAACGATGACAAAGGCAGCGGAGTCGCAACCTTTGACGTCCGCATGCGCAAGGCCAAGTTCAACACGCACACCTTCGGGTCCTTCACGAACGTCGCCGGTCTCCAGGGAACCGCGTCCACTTCCGCCATATTCACGGCAGCACCGGGATTCACCTACTGCTCGGTGCGTGCCACCGACAACACCGCCAACACGGGCTCGTACAGCGGCCAGAAATGCACCATGGTTCCAGTCGACGACAAGGCGATGACCCATTTCGTCGAGTTGGACGCAACAGAGCAATGTGTCGGGCGACTATCCGGGCACGATCTCCAGGCCATCGACACAAGGCAAGACGATGACCCTCGCGGGCGTGCACGCCAAGCAGCTCGCTCTGTTGGTCACCGTGTGCTCGGGATGCGGAAAGGTCAAGCTCACGTTCGCCGGGAACCCTACGCAATTTCACTGGCGAATGCCACCACGGCGCACGGCCTCTTCTACACGACACCTCCGTACGCCACCGTCAAGGCCGGGACCGTGACGATCAAGATCACGTCCGCCACGGGCCATCTGGTTCAGATCGATGGGCTCCTCACGATCATCAAGGGAACCATCCCTCCGCTGTCGGCAGCCCATCGCATGGTCCGGCTGCAATAAGCTCAGCCTCGCCCTCAGCGAACGAGCCCGGAGCGGCACCGCCCGCTGCGGGCTTTTCATATTCCGGGGGCGATCCGGGTCCGCTTGTCCGGGTCGGGCAGCACGATGTCCCGGATCGAGCCCATCAGATCGTGGTAGCTCTTCACGAAGCCTCGCAGCGTGCGGACCGTGGCGCCATACGTGTCGAACTCCGCCGGGGACAGGCCGTCGGGGTCGTAGGCGCGCGCGAAGTCGGCGAAGCGCGTGGTCAGCTCGCTGATGATGGCCGGGTCCACGGGGACCTCGATGCGCGGCTGCGGGTCGATGCCGGACTCGTTGAAGCGGACCTGCCACTGGTGGGTGAGGGTCATGATGATGTCGCCGCCGACCAGCTCGGTCCAGTGGAGGCGGTGGCGGAATGCCGCGGCCAGGAGCCGCGTGCGGTGGCCCCGCTCAAGGAACAGGCCGTAGGCGCGCTTGAAGGTGGCGATCCCGGCCCAGTTCAGCGCGTTGGGATCGGCCGCGACATCGTCGCGCTCGGCGATCGCCTTCAGCCAGTCGTCCAGCCTGCCGATCATCAGGGTGCACACCGGGTGGATGGAGTCGACCTCGAGCCCGTCGCGCTCGCGCCGTCCGAGCCCGCGCTCGACGGCGTCTGCGACCGCGAGCGCCTGTGGAACCGTGAAGCAGACGGTGGCGTTGATGCTCACGCCGCGGAAGGTCGCCTCCTCGATCGCCGCGATGCCGGCCCGAGTGGCCGGAAACTTGACCTGGCTGTTCGGCGCGAGCCTGGATAATCTGAGGCCCTGCTCGAGCATCCGCCCCTCATCCGGGTAGAACGACGGGTTCGTCTGGATCGAGAGCCGGCCAACGCGCCCGGTCTCGCGTTTGAAGATGGGATACAGGAGCGCTGCCCCACCGACAGCCATCTCCTCGACAATCGCCCAGGTCAGCTCGAATTCGGTCCAGTCCGGGTGCTCGGCCGCGAGACTGCGGACCCGGCCGGTCCAGCGCGAGCCCTCCTTCTGCATGACCTCGAGGACGATCGTCGGGTTCGATGTCGCGCCGACGGCTCCTCGCTCGATCGCGTAGGCCAGGTCGTCCTGCGCGCAGGAGTCGTTCCAGTAGTCGGTCGCCGTCCCTTGCACCATGCGGGCGAGCGGGCAGTCCACGAGCGCGGGCAGCATCTGGGTCATCGCAGTCCTCCTCGACGCGTCATCGCGTCGTCGGGACCGCCGGGTCCCAGTTCATGAGCCAGGCGTGATCGGGATCGACCGTGAAGTGCCACGCGCGGTTCGGTCCCGCCATCACGTTGAGGTAGTAGCAGTCATAGCCTGCCGGGGCACCGACCATGTGGTAGCCGCGCGGCACGAGCACCACGTCGAGGTCCTGCGCCACGACCGTCTCGTCGAGGGCACGGTCGTCGGTGTAGACCCGCTGGATGGCGAACCCGCCCGGCCTTGCAAAGCGATAGAAGTAGAGCTCCTCCAGCTGCGACTCGCGCGGCGGATCCTCGGTGTCGTGCTTGTGCGGCGGATAGCTGGACCAGTTGCCGCCCGGCGTGAAGACCTCGTACGCGATGAGGCGGCCCGCCTCTACTGCCGGCGGCAGGAGATGGTGGATTCGCCGCGCGGTGTTCCCGCTGCCGCGTGACTCGACGAGCACGTCCGCGAGAGCGAAGGCCGCGGTGCGCCGGACGGCACCGCCGGGCGCCGCGGCGATTGCGACGAGCGCCCCCGACGTGGCCGTGACGCTGACGTCGCATCCCGGCGAAACGAGGACGACGGGCGGCGGCGGGCCGTCGAAGAGGGAGGCGCGCGTTCCGAGCGTGCCGAAGTCCTGGTCCCCGGCCGTGACCGCGGCTGCTCCCTCGAGGACCAGGACCAGGACCTCCTGGGCGTCACCCTGGCGCTCGTGGCGCTCGCTCGCCGCGAGCCTGCGGACCTCGAACGAGACGTACGCCCAACCGGCCTCGGCGGGCGTGATCGCATGGATCAGGCCGCCCGGGTCCGCCGAGGGTGGCCGCAAGAGCGGCGACCCTGCTCGAGTCCGCGCGTCGGTCGTCATCGTGCCGGTGCCGCCGAGCTGGCGCGGACGCGAAGCGCGACCGCGAGGCGCACGACGTCGACGTCCTCGTCTGCCTGGTCGTCGCCGGGATGGCCGATGCGCTCCGTCAACCGCTCGACTGCCCAGCGACCCATCGTGGCAGTCTGTTGCGTGACGGTGGTGAGCGGCGGCTCGACCCAGCCGGCAGCGGCGATGTCGTCGTAGCCGACCACGCTCATGTCGCCCGGAACCTGCAGGCCGCGCGCCCGCAACGCCCGCAGCGCCCCGATGGCCGACAGGTCGTTGTAGCAGAGGACTCCCGTCGTCTCGGGATGGCGATCGAGGAGCGCATGCGTTGCAGTCTCTGCTCCTTCGACATGTGCGTCTCCCTCCACGACGGCGAGCTCCGCGTCCGCGTATGCGGCCACTGCTTCCTCGATTCCTGCGAGCCGTTCGCCGGCTGCGGTGTACCGGCGCGGTGCCGACACGTGACCGAGATGCCGGTGACCAAGTCCCAGGAGATGCTCGGCCGCCAGCCGGCCGCCAGACTGGTTGTCGCTCAGGATCGCGGGAAGGGCCGGACCGACGGACGTGCAGTTGACCAGGACCACCGGCACCCGTGCCCCGGAGAGCCACTCCCGGTGTCGCTCCTGAAGTCCACTCGACGCGATGATGATGCCGTCGACGCGACGTTCGGCCAGGAGCTCCAGGTACATGGCCTCCCGCCCCGGATCCTCCGCGCCGGTGCACAGCAGCAGGGTGTGCCCGCGCTCCAGGGCCGCGTCCTCGACGGCCCGCACGATCTCCGGGAAGTACGGGTTCGCGATGTCTGTGACCAGCAGGCCCAAGGTGCGCGTCGAGCGAAGCTTCAGCGAGCGCGCGATTCCTGAAGGCCGGTATCCGAGTGTGGTCGCGGCGGCCACCACCGTATCCCGCGTTGCAGGACGCACCGTGCTGAGGCCCGACAGCGCACGGCTCACCGTCGCGGTCGACACACCGGCGTGGCGTGCGACGTCGCGGATCGTCGGTGCGTGGCGGCGGTCCGTCATGCGGAGGGATCCAGCAGTCGGGAGAGTCGCGCACGGCCCTCGCGCGCGACCGCCATGGGGTCACGCTTCCAGAAGCCCGGGTTGAACGTCTCGAGGCTCCATGGCCCATCGAACGCTCGCGACCGGAGGGCAGAAATGAGCTCGGGCAGGCGGATGACGCCGTCGCCCGGCAGCAGCCGGTCCGCGTCCTCGACCTCGCGGGGCGGTTTCGGCGGCGCGTCGTTGAGGTGCACCATCGCGAGCCGCTCCACGGGGAACGCGTCGAGCGGCCCCGAGCCGCTGGCGTGCCAGTGGCAGGAATCCAGGACGACGTCCACGCCATCGAGGCCGTCCACGACGCGCCCCGCGAGCTCCGGCGTGTCGATCGGGCAGTCCTCGAACCCGAGAAACTCGAAGGCAACGCCAATGCCGTCGCGGGCCAGGCCGTCGCGGATCCGCGCGACGCCGTCGCGAACACCGGCGATCGCCGCATCGACGTCCACGCCTGCCATGCGGGGCGGCACAACCAGCAGGTACGCGGCCCCGACGCGCCGGCAGATCTCCAGGCGCGGCGGGAGCTCCTCGTCGAGCATGTCGCGGCGCAGCGAGCCGTCCAGCGCCGTCTTGACCTGGATCCCGTTGAGGCTCCAGACCTCGCCGGGTCGCACGATCTCCGCCGCGCGGCGGACTTCCTCCGCGTCGGTGAGCAGCCGCTCGGCACGCACCTCAACGCCCTGGTAGCCCGCTGCGCGCGCGATCTCCACGTGCCGATCGGTAGCCGTGGTCATGATCGTCGCGCCGTTGAGATACACGTCGGACGCACTCATTTGTCGCGGATGACGCCGAAGGTGAGGCCGGCCACCACGTAGCGTCGAGCGACCAGCATCAGCGCCAGCGGCACCGCGATCGCGATCACGCCCCCGGCGGCCATATCGTTCCAGATGATCTCGAACTGTGTGACGAGGCCCTGGACGCCGACCGGGAAGGTCATCGCCTGCGGTGTCGCGGTCAGGATGAAGGCGAAGAGGAACTCCGCCCAGTCGAAGGCAAAGACGACGACGCCGGCCGCGAGCACGCCAGTGCGCGTCAGCGGCAGCAGCACGCGCAGGAATGCCTGCAGACGACTCGCGCCGTCCACCTGGGCGGCCTCCTCGAGCTCGAGCGGGATCTCCTCCAGGAATCCCTTGAGCATCCAGATCGAGAGTGGGAGGTTGAAGATCGTGTAGACGATGATCAACGCCGGCAGCTGGTTGTAGAGCCCGAGCGCGCGCACGATCGTGTAGTACGGGATGACGACGGCGATCGGCGGCAGGAATCGCAGCGACAGCGACCAGTTGAGGACGAACGAGCTCACGCGACGCGATACCGGCAACCGCGTGATCGGGTAGCAGATCGCAAAGGCGATGATCAGCGCGAGGACCGTCGCCGAGACACCCGCCACGATGCTGTTGACGAGTAGCCCGAGCATCTGGCGATCGAACAGGACGCTCGTGTACGACTGGAGCGTGGGGTCCCGCGGGATGAGGGTCGGCACCGCCGAGTAGAGCTCCGCCTGGCCCTTGAGCGACGTGACAACAAGGTAGTAGAGCGGGAAGACGAAGGCCACCAGCGCGGCGCCGAGCATCACCACCGTGATGCTGCGCTTGAGGAAGCGGGGCATGTCAGCGGCGCTCCACCGGCAGGAACCGGCTGATGACCGTATAGAAGAGCGTCATCGCGACCATAACCACGACAGCCAGTGCCGAGGCCTGTCCGAGGTCGGAGAAGCGGAACGCGATTCTGTAGAGGTACAGGCTCAGGAACTGGGTCGTGGCGCCCGGGCCGCCGCCGGTCAGCACGTAGACGGCGTCGAAGACGCGCAGCACGTCGGCGAGCCGGAAGAACAGCACCAGCAGCAGCAGCGGTCGCAGGTAGGGCAGCTCGATATGGCGGAACTGCGTCCAGGACGTCGCGCCGTCAACCTGGGCCGCCTCGACCGATTCGCTCGGAACGGTCTGGAACCCAGCGAACATGATCAGGTACACGAACGGCGTCCACTGCCAGATGTCCACGCTCGCGACCGAGAGCATCGCCAGCGCGGGTTGCGAGAGCCACAGGATCTGGTCATGGCCCTGGAGTCCGAGCGCCGCGTTGATGACGCCGTAGTCGGGCCCGAACACGAGCCGGAAGACGACGCCCACCGCGATCTGTGGGATGACGATCGGGATCATGGCCGCCACGTAGATCGCCGCGCGGATGCCGGGCGACTTGACCTCGCGATGCACCAGCAGGGCGAGCCCGAGCCCAAGCAGGATCTCGGATGGAAGCACGATCGCCCCGTAGATCGCGGTCTGCTTGACCGCGTCGATCAGCTGCCCGTTCTCGAAGGCGTGGATGAAGTTGTCGAGCCCGACGAATTGGCCCGCGTCCGTGGTGAGCGCACGCAGGACGGCCAGGATGAACGGGATCGTGGCGACGACCACGACAGCGACGAGCACCGGCAGGAGCAGCCTGAGTCCAAGGCGCTCCTGCCGGCTGCGTGCGGCCCAGGAGGACCGCCGGCGTGCGAAGACGGTCATCGCTCGCGGATGTGCGGGGAGGGGTGCGACCGCCTCCCCCACCCGTTCCCGATGTCCACTCCGCGGACTATTGTGTCGTCGGGTATCCGGCGTTCTTCATGAGCGTCCGGATCTGGCTGGATGCCTTGGACACAACGTCCTGTGCTTTCTCCTGGCCGGCGAGCGCAGCGTTCAGCTCGGTGCCGAGGATGGTCTCCACGGCGTTCCACTGATCCGTGCGCGGCCGCCAGTTGGGGGGTGCCGCGAGGGCGTCTGCGAGCACCGAGAAGTAGGGGTTTGCCGCCTGGAGCGAGGCGTCCTTGAGAACGCTTGTCCGCGACGGGATGCCGTTGTTCTGTGCGTACGTCTTCTGCGTATCCGCCTGCAGCATCCACTTGATGAAGTCGGCGGCGGCCTGCTGGTTCTTGGAGGCCTTGGGAACGCCAAGCATCCAGTTGCCCATCATGCCGATGCCCTTGCCGCTGGGGCCCTTGGGGATCGGCTGGAAGGCGACCTTGCCGGTGACCGTGGTGCCTGCTCCGAGGACCGCGGTGTTGATCTCGCCCGGCCACGTCGAGGACTGGTAGCCCTGCCCGATGGCCATCAGCCGGTCGCGGTCGGATGCGTCGGTGCTGGCCGGGTCGGCCTGCGCGACGGCCTTCAGCTTCTCCACGAGGAACTGCACCGCGCTGAGCGATGCCGCGTTGTCGAAGACCACGTTCCAGTTGTCGTCGAAGACGTCGCCGCCGAACGACCACAGGATCGGCAGGAAGTCGGCGACGACCGGATTGGTCGCCTTGCCTCGGATGATGTAGCCGGCGAAGTTCGCCTTGTTCTGTGCGGTCGCGTTGGCCAGCACCTCGTCGTAGGACGCGGGCCCGGTCGGGGTGATGTCCTTGCGGTACATGAACATCTCGACGTTGCCGACGATCGTCACGCCGAGCAGCTGCGCCGTCTTCGCCTTCTCGCTCGGCGGGACCGGTCCGTGCGGCGGCGGCCACGTGCCGACGTCCCACACGATCTGGGCGACGTCGGGGTCCTTGGTCACGCCCAGGGCGCCGAGGTCGCTGAGGGCGCCCATGGTGCCGAACTTCGGCATCCAGGGATCGTCCATCATGAAGAGGTCATAGGTCGCGTCGTTGGACCCGAAGGCGTTCACGAGCTTCGTGTACAGATCCGGATACGGCGACTCGGTGATGGTGATCTGCACGCCCGTCTTGGCCGTGTACATCGGCGCGAGCGCCTTGAGGCCGGCGTCCTCGACGCCCTGCACGGCTGCGATGGTGAGCTTCACGTTCGAGCCGGGCGTTCCCGCTGCCGGGGTGCCTCCCGCCGGGGTGCCTCCGGCCGGGGTGCCTCCGGCCGGGGTGACTCCGCCGCCCGAGGGACTGGTACTGCCGCTCGAGCATGCCGTCACGACCAGCACGATCGGGACGAACAATCCGAGCCACTTGGCGAGCCACTTGTGGGACTTCATCGATCCTCCTTCTGCGCAAATGGTCAGCGATCGCCAATGTGGCGATCTCCTGTCCTCTCTCGACATTTCCCTGGCCTCACCTCCCTTTGTCGGCTCGGGGCGTCCGCCCTCAGATCTCAGCGAGACGTACGGGCCGGCGCTCCATTCGGGAGCGTCCGGCCGCAACTGAGATGCGCATGGCCTCCAGGCCGTCGCGCGCCGTGCAGGGACTGGCTGCCTCGCCGCGCGCAACCGCTACGAACGCGAGGAGCTCGAGGCGGTAGGCCTCCTCGAAGCGCGTCAGGAACGTGGTCCACGCCGGACCAGGCATCGGCGGCGCGTCGCGCTCCAGCGAGCGCAGCGGCGTCCGCGCCGCAAGCCCCACGGCCACGCTATCCCGCGACCCGACGATCTCCATGCGGATGTCGTAGCCAAGCGGATCGTGGCGCGTCTGGCTGAGCACGCCGAGCGTTCCGTCGCTGAGCTGGAGGATCGCGCCGGCCGTGTCGACATCGTAGTACTGGTTGAAGATCGGGAAGCCGCGCACGGAGCCCTGCGCGTAGACCTCCTCCACCTCGAGACCGGTGACCCAACGCAGCGAGTCGAAATCGTGGATCGAGGAGTCGCGGAAGAGCCCGCCTGAGACCTGGATGTAGCTGTCGGGCGGCGGCTCGTGATCGTGGGCGATCAGGCGGACCAGGTAGACCGTGCCGAGCTCGCCGGACTCCACCAGGCGCCGGGCCTCGACGTAGGCCGGATCGAAACGGCGCTGGAATCCGACCTGGAGGGCCACGCCGGCCTGCTCGACCTGCTCCACGAGGGCGCGCGTCTCCGGAAGGTCGAATGCCAGCGGCTTCTCGCAGAAGGTGGGCAGCTTCCGCTCGATCGACCTGGCGACCAGCGCGGCGTGCGCGTCGGTCGATGCGGCGATCACGGCGGCATCAGCCTGCGCGAGCGCATCGTCCACGCTCCCCGCCACGATGCCGTTGGTCGCGGTAGCCAGGTCCGTGGCGCGCGCCTCGTCCACGTCGTGCACCACGAGCGAAACGTCGGGCTGGCTCGCGAGGAGGCGGCCGTGGAGGTGACCGATGCGCCCGGCGCCGAGCAGCGCGATCCTCACGCTGGCCTCCCGGCCTGCTGCTGTCCAGATCGTCGGGGGCCGGTCAGCTGACGGCTCCTTCCGTGTCGCGGGCGAGCCCGCGGAGGGCGTAGTCGATGACGGCTCGCGAGATCGCGGCGCTCTCCGACGGGGGCCGCCAGGTGGTGTCCTGCTCCACGACGATCCAACCGCGGTAGTCCCGCTCGGCCAATGTCGCCAGCACGCCTGCGAGGTCGAGCGAGCCGGCCCCAACCTCGGTGAAGACGCGGGCGCGCAGGCCGTCGAGGAATCCGCCCAACTCGCCGCTGCGCATGCGCTCTGCGACGCGCGGATCGACGTCCTTGAGGTGCACGTGGCGGACGCGCTCCCCATAGCCTCGGAGCGCTGCCACGGGGTCGCCTCCGGCGAGCAGGAAATGACCGACGTCCAGGCAGCAACCGACGAGGCCGGCGTCGGAGGCGGCCATCAGGCGATGGAGCTCGTCCGGCGTCTCGACATACGTCCCGACGTGGTTGTGGAACGTGAGCTGATGGCCGAGCGCGCGTGCCTCACGCGCCAGAGACTCGAGGAGATTGGCCAACCGTTCGACGCCGGCATCGCTCATGCGCGGAACGCCGTCGGCCGTAGCGCGGCCACCGAGTTCGATCCGGTCGGCCGTGAGCTCGAGCGCGGCGACCAGCACGTCTCCCTCGGCCGCGTGGAGCTCGGCCAGCCTGGCGCGCCCGGCCTCGACCGCCAGTGGAAGGGGACCCTCGCGATCGCATTCCAGGCTCGCGTATACCTCGGCGATCCTGAGGCCGCGTGCCTGCAGCGCATCTCGGAGAACCGCGCCGCGAGGATACGTCGTGCCGAGCTGGCTGCCGGCGTATCCCAGCCGACGAATCTCGTCGAGGATGACGAGCGGATCGACGGTTGGCATCAGGTCGGGCAGGTCGTCGTTCGCCCAGAGGATCTGGTTCACGCCGATCGCGGCGCCCGAGAGCGGCCTCGTCGCGACGTTGCCGTTCCCGGCGGAGATCCCGGCGGTTGCCGTGGCCGCTGTCACTGTTGCTCCTCGGAACGGCCGGCGAGGTAGCGCGCCCGCTGCTCCGGGTGCATCTCCGGCACCGGCGCGTCCCACCAGCCGGTCTTGTCGAGCGCGTGCTCCGGTCCACGGCCGACGCGCACGTGCACCACCGCCGGGCCGCCCGAGGCGTGCGCCCGCTCCACCGCCGGACGGACCAGTCCCGGCTGATCCACCGCTTCCGCGTGGAGCCCGAATGCGGCGCCGATCGCGCGGTAGTCCGGCGAGTACACGGAGCCGTCGGGCCGCAGAAAGTCCGTCGCGGCGCTTCGCCCGAAGAAGTTCTGCTGTCCGCCCTTGATGCTCATCCAGCCGCTGTTGTCGAGGACGACGACGACCACCGGGAGATCGAGCAGGGCCGCCGTCGCGAGCTCCTGCATCGTCTGCAGGAAGTCCCCGTCGCCGGCGATCCCGACGACCTGGCGATCGGGCCGCCCCAGCTTTGCGCCGATGGCCCCCGGTAGCGTAAAGCCCATCGTGGAGAAGCCGCCTGACGTGATGTGCGTGCGGGGCTCGCGCGTCACCCAGTTCTGCTTGACGATCGCCTGCGGCAGGCCGGCCCCGGTGACGACGATGGTGTCGGGCCGGGAAGCGGCCTGAATCTCGTGGATCGCGCGCGCCTGGGTCATCGGAACCGCGTCTGAGCACTCCTTGCGCCCCTTGAGCTCGCCCCATGCCTGTTTGCGGCCCTGGATCTCGGCAAAGTAGCCGCCGTCGCGGTAGTGGCCGGGTCCCGGCGCCGGGCCGAGCGCCGCGAGGAGGTCCGCCAGCCCCGCGCGGGCGTCGCCGAGCAGCGGCACCTCCACCGGGTAGTTCTTGCCGATCTCGCGAGGATCGATGTCGAGATGGATCAGGCGAGTTGGCGGGATCGCGTAGGTGATTCCGCGGCGCCACGAGCTCGATGACCAGTCCGTGAAGCGGCAGCCGACGGCAAGCAGCACGTCGGCGGACGCGGCGAGCTGGTTGCCGGAGCTTGAGGCGGTGTCGCCGACGCTCCAGGCGTTCAGCTCGTGGGTCTCGTCGATCGCGCCCTTGCCCTGCCAGGTCGTCACGACGGCGGCGCCGAGCCGCTCGGCCAGGGCGGTGAGCTCACGTGACGCGCCCGCCAGCAGGACACCCCCTCCGGACACGATCACGGGCCGGTGCGCCTCGCGCAGCAGCGCCGCGGCACGTTCGACGTCGTCTGCCGCGGGCCGCGGGCCATTGGTCGCCTCGCGCTCGTCGGGGTCCGGGATGGTGACGTCGGCCGTCTCGACCTGCACGTCCATCGGCATGTCGAGGAGTACCGGTCCGGGACGGCCAGAGAGCATCTGGTTCCAAGCGCGGTGCAGCACGAAGGGAAGCTCGTCGACGCGAGACGGTTGCCACCACTCTTTGACGACCGGATCGAAGATGCGCGGGTTCTCGGCCTGGTGGCGGCGCTCGATCTCCTGGAACAGCCCATGGCCGCGCATGTAGGTATGGGCGGAACCCGTCATCAGCAGCACGGCCGTCGAGTCGGCAAAGGCCGTGGCCATGCCAACGACCGTGTTGGCCTGGCCCGGACCGATGCTTGTGAAAGCGAGCAGCGGCCGGCCCGTGACTCGGAAGTAGCCGTCCGCGACGTGCACCGCCGACTGCTCGTGCATCACCTGGATCGTGCGGATCTGCTCTGCATGGTCGAGCAGCACATCGGTGAGGGCCCAGCAGCCGTGGCCGGGAATGCCCACGGCGTACGGCACGTGCTGGCGGACCAGGTACTCGACCAGGATCTGCGTCCCGGTGAGGTGGCGCTTCGCAGCTGCCTCGGGCGGCCCGGGCGTTTGGGCCGATCGTTCCTCAGCCGCCGTCTCGCCCTCTGGGTCCGTGACCTTTGGTTGCATCGGTCCCCCCAACCGCGCCACCCGCAACGGGCTATCCGGCGGGCAGCATGCAAACGATTACTTCGGAGTGTGCGCGCGGACGTTAGCCCGCGTCAAGCAGTC
>JBBSGX010000061.1:0-12033 GCA_038253685.1 Candidatus Limnocylindrales bacterium
GAGGGCGTGTGCCCCTATTGCCGCCTCGTACGAGACGAGATCGCGTCGAGAGAGCGCCTTGTCTTCGAGGACGCGGCGAGCGTCTGCTTCGCCCCGTACGCGTCGCGCTCCCCGTTCGAGCTGTGGGTCGTCCCGCGTCACCACGAGGCCGACTTCGGACGCGCCACGGACGCGCAGCTCACGAGCGCTGCCGAGACGCTCCAGAAGGTGCTGCGCCTTCTGTCGCGGCTCGACGGCCCGCCGTACAACCTGGTGCTGCACACGGCGCCGCTCCACGAGCGCGTCGACGAGACCTACCACTGGCACTGGGAGATCCATCCGCGTCTGCGCGAGATCGCCGGGCTTGAGCTCGGCACGGGCCTCCCGGTCAATCCGGTCAGCCCGGAGGAAGCCGTCGAGGAGCTGCTGACGGAACTGCGGGGCCAGGGCCCGGAAGTCGAGACCGGCATTGCCACGGGCGGCCGTTCCTGGGACTCGTTTCCGCGGAGCGCCCCATGACCGGCATCCTCTCGCGAGACGTGCAGGAGGGAACGGCCGACCTGCGCCGCGCGTCACACGGCATGGCGCTCGTCCGTCACAGAGCCGCACATCGCGTTCATCAATACCAGAACGCGTTGCGCTCGGTCCCTGCGGCCGTACGTCTCGATTGCTATCCAGAGGTGGGAGTGGAGTTGTCCGCCGCATCGAGATGCGCGAGGCTCGTGCGTTGACGCGCGACCAGGCAGCCGCCCGTGCCTGCGTCGAGGAGTTGTATGCGGCTCACCACGCCGAGATCTACAGCTATCTCAGCCGGATGCTTCGTGACGACGAGCTGGCGGCCGACCTCGCCCAGGAAACCTTCGTGAAGGCCTTCCGGGCGTACGACACGCTGATCGACCAGGACCGGGCTCGCGCCTGGCTGTACCAGATCGCCGGCCGTACCGCGCTCGACGAGCTGCGTCGCAGGAAGATCGTGCGCTTCGTGCCATGGACGGGCGAATCGCGCGGCGTCGCCTCCTCCGCGGAGGACATCGCCCTCGGTGGCAGGCTCAACGGCGAGCTCGAGCGAGCCCTCGCCACGATCCCCGAGCGACAGCGCATGGCGCTCCTGCTCACCGAGGTGAACGAGCTGAGCGGTCTCGAACTGGCCGAGGCCATGGGCGTGTCCCACGTGGCCGCGCGCGCACTCCTCACCAGGGCGCGTGAGTCGCTGCGCCAGTCTCTCGCCGTCGAGCATGCGCGCAGCGCCGTCCGTGAATCGCACGATCGCGGGGTGCGCGAGGTCGCCGTCAGGCAGGACACGCCTCCGTCCCTGCGGCGCTGGCGCTCCGGGCGCAGGCGCGACCAGTGAAGCTCCCCGTCGACGGACACGCGCGCTACCGCGAGATGATCTCCACGCGGCTCAATTGGCCGCTCGACGCAACGGCGGAGGCGGAGCTCGAGCGTCACCTCGAGCGCTGCAGTCGGTGCCGTTCTGTCGAGCGTGACTACCGCGCTCAGCAGACCCGCCTCGCAGCCCTGCCGACAATCCCCGCACCCCGCGACCTGTGGGCACGCACGTCGGCGGCCCTTGACACGGAGATGGCCCGTTCGCCGCGAGCCGCGCGCCGCGCGGATCGCCAGGATCGCGTTGCTGATCGCGGCCCGACCTCGCGGCTGCTCGCTCTGTCGGCCGTGTCCAGCCTGACCCTGGCGATCGTGGTCATCGCGACGCAGCTCAATACGGGCGTGACCGTCGTACCGACCACAGGTCCGCAGGCCGCCGGACCCACGCCATTCGACGTTCAGTCCGAGCCCGTCTTCGTCGCCGACTTCTCGGCGGATGGCGTGACGGTCTACCAGACCAACGTCGGACAGGTCTGCCCCACGCCGACGATCGAGTGCTCTGCGGCCGACACCGGTACCCACCCGGTGCTGCGAATCCCGGGTAGCGGTGGACGAAGCGGCATGGCCGTCCAGTCCGGCCAGGGCCGCATGGCGCTGCTTGCCGTGAACGACATCGGCCAGGAGACCATCTCGGTGGTCACGTTGCCGGCCAACGCAACGGGAAGCGGATCCAGCGCAGCGACCGGGTCCTCGGGTCCGGGCCCGGGCACGACGCCGCGCGGGAGCACCCCGACGCCCGGCGCAACCCATCGCCCGACCTCCCCTGCACCGACCGAGGTCATCCAGGAGACGCCCAATCATCCCCAGCTCTCGCCGTCCTCGACCAGCAGGCCGACGAGAGCGCCCCGGTCGCCTGTCCCCACGCCGAAGGCGACGCCGGTGCCGAGCGGGACACAGAGCGCCCCACCCGGCTCTCCGGTTCCGACTGGAAGCTCGGCGACAACGGCGCTTGCAATCCTCGATCACGTCCGAACGGCAGGCGCGCCGGCCGCGTGGTCCCCCGACGGCGAGATGCTCGCCTTCAGCGCCATGCCCGCCGATCGCAGCACCGGTCCGGACGTCTACGTGTGGCGGCTGGGTGACGCCAAGGCCCAGCGGCTTACCAGCGACCACCGTTCCTACTTCGCCTCGTGGGCCGGGTCGCGGATCGTGATCAGTCGCGTGATGCCGCTGCCGAAGGGCAAGGGGCCTGCCACCGGCACCTTCGTGCTGGATCCCGCCAGCGGCGAGAGCCGGCAGGTTCCGGTCAACCGGATGTGGCTACCCGCGGTCGACGGCAAGGATCGCTGGGCTGTCAGCTGGATGGGATCGCTGGCGGTTGCCGGCAGCAACGTCACGCCGACCACCGGTGGGCTGTACCTCGTGGACTGGCGCTTGGTGGACCCATTCGTCGACCACAAGGCGATGGTGGCTCCGACCGCCACGCCGTACCTTGATGCCGAGGGGCCTGGCCATCGCGGCATCACGCCGCTAGCCACCGGCACGCCCCGTAGCCATCGGCCGGGGCACGTCAAGCACCCGGGCACGACCCCGAGCCCATCGGTTTCCGCGCCTGCGATCAACACGACGGGCACGCCCAGCGTCACCGTCACTCCCCAGGCTATCGAGCCGGCCCGCAACGAGACCACGGATCCCGTGCTCGATTGGCAGGTTCGCTGGGCGGACAGCGGCGGCACGTTCGGGTTCTGGATCGCTGACGGGCAGGGCGCCAACTGGGGCCGCCTGGCCGTCCTCCGGCTGCTGCCGGCCGCCGGCGGGATCGATTACGGAACTCCGTTGCTGGATCCGACGCTCGCCAAGCGCTCGTTCTCGCTCGGGTCCGACCGCGTCGCGTGGGTGGCTGCCTCGGACGACCAGCCTGCCGGCGAGCTGCGACTGCGCACCTGGGACGTGCACGGCTACGGCGGCCTGCGCATCCACGACCTCAACGTCGACGGCGGCGTGCCCGCGTTCTAAGTGACGTGCCCGCGTTCTAAGTGACGTGCCCGCGTTCTGAGTGACGTGCCCGCTGCTATCCTGACGCGGACCTTCCACGGTCCGGCCCGGCGAGCCCGGCGAGGAGGAGGAGCCGGTGAGCTCTCGGCAGATCATGACCGCCGACGAAGTGCGGCGCGCTCTCGTCCGCCTCGGGCATGAGATTGTCGAGAAGCACGGCGGCACCGAGCGCATGGCGCTGGTCGGCATCCAGCGGCGCGGTGTGCCGCTGGCACGGCGGGTCGCGGACATGATCGAGGCCAACGAGGGCGTGCGGGTCCCGGTGGGCACCCTGGACATCACCTTCTACCGCGACGACCTTTCCCGAATCGGCCGCCAACCCGAGGTCAAGGGCACCGACCTCCCGTTCGACCTCGCCTCGACCACGCTCGTGGTCGTCGACGACGTGCTCTTCACCGGTCGCACGGTACGCGCGGCGATGGATGCCTTGATGGATCACGGCCGGCCGGCTGCGGTGCGCCTCGCGGTCCTCGTGGATCGCGGGCACCGGGAGCTGCCGATCCGCGCCGACCACGTCGGCAAGAACGTGCCCACATCGCGCGATGAGCTGGTTCGCGTCCATCTGCGCGAGGTCGACGGCGGTGCGGACGAGGTCGTCATCGAGCGCCTGGAGGCGGCTGCAGCGGCAGCGCCAGCCGCCGCCGGGGATCGACGGTTCGAGTGACTCCCGCCGCGGGCGCGACCGGATTGGCGGATCGCGTGGCGTGGCCGAATCGCCATCTCCTCGACGTCGATGATCTCAGTGCGTCGCAGCTCGAGGTGGTGCTGGAGCAGGCCGGCGCCATGGCGGCGGCCCGAGGAGCCGGAACCGTCCCTGCCGCGCTCAAGGGCCGCGGCGTCACGATCCTCTTCCACGAGGCATCCACGCGCACGCGGGTCTCGTTCGAGATCGCGGCGCGTTCGCTCGGCGCGGACGTGGTCAACGTCGCGGTAGCGAGCAGCTCGGTGACGAAGGGCGAGTCGTTCGCGGACACCCTGCGGACGCTGGAGGCCCTGGGAGCTCACGTTCTCGTCCTGCGCCATCCGCGGAGCGGCGCCGCGGAGCTGGCCGCGCGGCACTTCGGCGGCCACGTGATCAACGCAGGCGATGGATGGCATGCCCACCCCACGCAGGCCCTGCTGGATCTGGCGACGCTGCGATCGGTGCTCCCCGGGGAGCGATTGCGCGGCGCGAAGGTGGCCATCGTCGGGGACGTGCTGCACTCGCGGGTGGCACGCTCGAACATCTGGACGCTGACCGCCATGGGCGTTGACCTGTGGCTGACGGGGCCCGCGGGCCTGCTGCGCGGCTTCGAGGCATGGGCTCGCGCGCTGCCATCCGATCGCAGGCTGACGATCACGACCGAGCTCGATCTCGCGCTCCGTGACGCCTCGGCTGTCATGGCGCTCCGGGTCCAGCGCGAACGCCTCCAGGGCGCCGGTGCTCCGTCCGAGGCGGCGTACGCGGCACGCTACGGCCTAACCGAAGCGCGACTGGAGGCCTGCCGGCCCGACGTCGTGGTGCTCCACCCGGGTCCGCTGAACGAAGGGGTCGAGATCGATCCGGCCGTGGCCGCCGGCCCGCGTTCCCTGGTGGCGACGCAGGTCGCGACCGGGGTCGCTGTGCGCATGGCCGTCCTGTCGATCCTGTGCGGGTGCCATGGCCAGGCCTGAGCTCGCCGTCGGGGACCGGGTCGAGCGCCTGGAGCTCGAGGATGTCTGGCTGGTCGACCCGGGGAACCGGCGCGAGGGCCCTGCCGGCCTGCTGGTCGAGCACGGGCGGGTCGTCGACGTCGACTGGGCGCGGCGCGGCTCGCGCAAGGCGCCGTCGGTGGTGGTCGCTCCGGGCTTCTTCGACTTGCACGCCCACCTGCGGGAGCCCGGCGGCGAGGATGCCGAAACGATCGCCAGCGGGTTGGCGGCTGCGGCTCACGGCGGCTTCACGAGCGTCTGCCTGATGCCGAACACGAGCCCGCCGATCGATCGTCCGGAAGGCATCGCGCGGACCCTGTCGGCGGCCGCTGCGTCAGGGTCGCCGGTGCGCGCACTGCCCTATGGAACGATCTCCGTCGGGAGGGAGGGGCATGCCCTCGCGCCGATGGCGGCGCTCGCTGCGGCGGGGGCGGGCGGCTTCAGCGACGATGGGGCACCCGTCGACGACCCTGAACTCCTGCGCGCGGCGCTCACCGAGGCCGGGGCACTCGGGCTGGCGATCGTGGAGCATCCCGAGGACCGCCTGCAGACGGCGGGCGCAGAGGCCAACGAAGGGCTGGCCGCGACCATCCTGGGATTGGCCGGCGCACCACCGGCAGCCGAGGTGGCAGCGGTCGGCCGCGCGATCGCCGTCCTGCGGCAGGTCGTGGCGGAGGCACCTGCCGCCGTTCGGCCGCGGCTCCACCTCACGCACGTATCCGTCGCGGATGCGCTCGCCCTTGTACGTGGCGCAAAGGCGGAGGGCCTGCCGCTCACCTGCGACGTGACGCCGCATCACCTCGCGCTTCACGACGGGTGGGTCGGAGGCGACCGCCGCTTCGCGTGGGACGTGGGGAGCTCGCCCTGGTCAGGCGGCCCGACCACCGCGCCGCCCTATGACCCGTCGACGCGCGTCACCCCGCCGCTGCGATCGCCCGCGGATGCCCTGGCGATGCTCGCCGGCCTCGAGGACGGCAGCGTGGATGCCATCGCCACGGACCATGCTCCGCACCGCTCGATCGACAAGGACGTGCCCTTCGGAGAGGCGCTGCCCGGCATCAGCGGCCTCGAAACGGCGCTTTCCCTTCTCCTTCTCGCGATTGATGCCGGGCACCTTTCCCTTGCGACCGCCGTTCGTGCCCTGGTCGTCGGTCCGCGCCGGGTCCTCGGCCGTGGGTTGCCCGAGCGGAGAGCGTCGTCCTTCGAAGCCGGCGTCGTCGCCGATCTCGTCGCCTTCGATCGCGGGGAAGGCTGGAGCGTGACCGCGGATGCGCTTCGCTCGAAAGGCCGCAACACGCCGCTGCTGGGGCGCGAGCTGCCGGGCCGCGTCCTGCTGACCGTGGCTGACGGCCGGGTGGCCTACCTGGATCCGGGACTCGACTGAGGCCGCGACCACCGCGACGGTTCAGTTCAGCGCGACGCTGTAGCGCGCCTCCCTGACCCCGAACCCGCCGAGCGTCTCGACGCGCTCCCCACCGTCGTGCGACCAGCCCGCGGCCTCGTAGAAGCGGCGCGACGGCTGGTTGTCGAGGAGCACCCAGAGGATGGCCGTGAGGAACCCGTGGGTTCGCAGGTCGCGGATCGCGTGCCGCAGCAGGTCGCGCCCGATGCCCCGGCCCTGGCACTCCGGATCGACATAGATCGCGTAGATCTCGCCGACCTTGCTGCCCTCTGGGTCGTCGCGGCTGGGTCCCGCGTGGACGAAGCCGACGACACGCTCGTCGTCGACCGCGACCCACGGCCGGTGATCGTCCTTCAGGAGCTCCAGCTGGCCCGTCCACCAGCCGGTGCGCCGCTCGAAGGTCAGGCTGTCGAGGAGCCTCTGCGGCATCAGGCCGCGGTAGGCCGACTGCCAGGTCCGGACGTGGACCTGCGCAATACCGGGCGCATCGTTGACGGCAGCGCGGCGCAGGCGCACGAGCCCCGTGCAGGCCATTGCTTCCTCCGTTCTGAGCTTCGGCGATCATACCGACGATGAGCCCCGAGCCCGGCCCCTCCTGGACGCCACGGCCCTACTGGCACGACACGATGCCGGCGATCCCTCGCTTCGACGGCCGGCCACTCGCCGAGCGGGCGGACGTGGTGGTCGTGGGCGGTGGCTACACAGGGATCGTAGCGGCGCTCGGGCTGGCGCGCGGCGGTGCTCGCGTCACGCTGCTGGAAAAGCACAACCTGGGTTGGGGAGCGAGCACGCGCAACGGGGGGATCTTCCACCCGGGACTCAAGTGGGGGCGCGCCGCCCTCGTCAAGCGGTACGGCCCGGACCTGGGGCCTGCCATCTTCCGCGCCGGGGTGGATGCCTTCGCGACCGGAGAGCGCTTCGTTCAGGGCGAGGGCTTCGACTGCGATTACCGACGTTGCGGCCTGGTGATCCTGGCGTGGTCGGCGCGCCACATGGATGGGCTGCGGCACGAGCTCGAGGAATTCCGCACGGAGGGGATGACCGGGCGCATGCTCGAAAGAGCGGAGGTGGGCGAAGAGGTCGGCAGCAGCCATTACCCGGGCGGCATGGTCGTCGAGGAGTCCGGAATGATCCACCCGGGGCGCTACTTCGCCGGTCTGGCAACGGCTGCCGTGGAGGCGGGGGTTGACCTGTATACGGGCGTGATGGCGCGCGCCGTCGAGCGCGACGGGCCCGATCGCGTGGTGGTGACCGATGTCGGGCCGATCCGCGCCGGCGCGGTGCTGGTGGCCACGAACGGGTACACCGACGGCGCCGTGCCGTGGCTGCGGCAGCGGCTGATGCCGATCGGCAGCTACATCGTGGCGACGGAGCCGATGTCCGAGGATCTCGCGGCGTCCGTGAGCCCGCGCGGTCGCACCTTCTTCGACTCGAAGAATTTCCTCTACTACTGGCACGTCAACGCCGAGCGACGCCTTGTCTTCGGCGGCCGGGCCTCGTTCGTCCCGACGTCTGTCGAGCGGACGGCCGCGATCCTGACCCGCGCGCTTCGGCAGGTCCACCCCCAGGCGGCCGGGCTGCGGATCGACTACGCCTGGGGCGGCAACGTCGGCTTCACCTTCGATCGACTGCCGCACCTCGGCGAGCACGACGGCATCCACTACGCCCTGGGCTACTGCGGGAGCGGGCTGGCGCTGGGCACGAGCTTCGGGCTGAAGATGGCCGAGCGCCTTGGCCGTCGTTCTGATGTTGCCTACGAATCAAGCCCGTTCGAGCGGATCCCGTATCCGGGCGCGCCGTTGATCCCGGCCGCGTACCGCGGAAGGCCCTGGTTCCTGCCGCTGGCTGGCGAGTGGTTCCGGCTCGCCGATCGCTGGTCACGGAGAGGGACGAAGGTTCCGGCCGTGGCATCGGTCGTTGCTGCCACCGCCACGCAACAAGGCGGAGACTCGTGACGCAGGACCTTCCGCTCATCGATGAGGTGCCGGAACCGGAGGATCTGCCGCTCCGCAATGGAGCGCCGCACACCGCCGAGTCGAAGGGCGAGCCGCGTGACCGGGGTGGGCAGCGGGACGCGGGATGGCCGCGTGGCCCGGGCGAGGCGCCGCTCTACAAGGGCGAGCCGCTCGATGCCGAACGAGGGCCAGGCCTTGGCTGCTTCTGGTTCCAGGTCGTCCTGCTGGCGATCCTGCTGGTACTGACGCCGCTGACCGTCGTGTGGGCGTCTCCACCCTGGGTCAGCGCCGCGCTCCTGATCGTGACGCTCGTGCTGCTGCTGTTCGCCGGCCAGACCGTGATCTTCCTGCTGCGCCTCGTGGCCGCGGACCGCAGAACGCGCCGCCGGCCCATGAGTGTCGCCGCTCGCAAGACGGTCGGGATGCTGGAGGACGAAACCCGGGAGACGCATGGGACAAAGGTCGAGCGTGCCGCGGACGCTGAGGACGCCGACCCCCTAACGTGAGCTGCCTCGCGGGAGATCCTGTCGCCCGATGAACGGGGCACGACCTGCAGATGCGCACGAGCTCACGATCAGTGAACAGGTCCTGCTCAATCCGACGCCGCCCGCTCGTGGCGGGACGCCAGCGGCCACGCTCCGGCATGCGACAATGTGGCGCCGCGCAGCCCGTGCCGCGACCGAGGTCTCCGACGAGTCCACAAGCCCCTCCAGATCATCTGCCCAACCGCCTGACCCTGAGGAGGCCGAGTCCCGTGCCCGTCCTGGCCACTTTCTTCTCGGTCCGCCGTGGGCGCGACCCATTCTTCAAATTCTTCATGCGCAAGCTTTTCCCGCGCCAGGTGAAGCGTTACGAAGAAGAGTTCGGCATGCGGTTCTTGGGCTGGTACAACGTGGCCTACGGTTGGGACTTCGATAACGTGATCCTGCTCGAGGTGCCCGACTACGGCACCATCGACAAGCTGGAGGCGGACGAGCGGGCCCGCGCGGTCGGCCATCGCGCCGGCGAGTGGATGTTCGAACGCCATCACTCCATGTTCCTCCGCGAGCGGATGGGACCCGACCTGGAATACCACCCGTGAGGAGGCAACCATGAGCGACGCACGAGCGGCGATCCTCGGCGAGATCGCCACGGAAGCCGGCATTGAGCGCAACACGTTCCTGACCGACGCCGCGGATCAGCTGAACCGCTTCCTGGACGCCAACAAGGACCACATCCGCGAGCTGGGCGGCATGGTCCTGATCGACGACGATCCCGACTACCTTTCGATCGCGCCCGACGGCACCTTCCGCTCGCGCAGTCGTTACCAGGACGACGTGACCGGTCAGTGGGTCTCCGAGACCGAGGTGATCGACAACGCATCGGAGCTTGTCGAGCTTTACAACCCTGCCGACATCTACTCCGCCTTTGCCGAGGCAGCCCGCGCCGAAGCCGGCCTGGTCGCAGAGCCGACCGGCGCGCAGGACCTGTTCGAGGCCGCCGGGATCTCGCCGGATGAAACTGTCGGCGCGCCCGTCGATCCCTATGCGGAGGCCGCCGATGACTGGGCTGCCGCGCAGGACGAGACGCTCGAGCCTGACGACGCAACCGACGCAGCGCGGCGCCTCTACGACCTCGCGCTGACGTTCCAGGAGCGCAGCCAGCTCTCAGAGGCACGGCTCATCGAGCAGTTCGAGTCGGCGGCCGAGCCGCTCTCCCGTGTCCTCGGTGACCAGATGCTCCTCGACGACGAGGACGAGCGGCTGTGGTTCCGCGCCACGGGCTCGTTCGAAGCCGAGGTGCTGCCCGAGCGCGAGGAGGACGACGCGGCCGAGGGCCAGTGGTCGGCGCTCAAGAGCCCCGAGGACATGGTCCAGTTCTACGATCCGACGGACCTCTTCGGTGACCTCGCGGAGTCCCTCGCCGAGACGTACCCCGAGGTCGCGCCGCCCTCCGGCGCCGAGTCCGACGAGGAAGAAGGCACCGACGACGACGAAGACGCGGACGACGAGGAGGATGACGACGCTGCCGCCGCGGACGAGGCAGACGACGAGGACGACGGGGACGCCGGCGACGACGACGGCGAGCCCGACGGCAAGCCCAGCCCGGCCTGAGGCAGCGGGACGCAGCCTCACCGGACGGATCCGCGTCGCGCAGGGCCGCAAGCGCCGTGAAGCTGCTCGACGCAGAGCTCCTGGCATCGCGTGAGTTCCTCGCGGGACAGTGGCTCCAGGCCTATCACGCGCCCTGGCTGGCCGTCGGCGCTCATGCGGGCCAGTTCGTGCATGTCCGGACCCCGGACTACTCGGGGTTGGTGCTGCGGCGTCCGTTCAGCCTGAACACATTCGACCGCACCACGGGCGAGGTCACGATCCACTTCCGCGTCACCGGCAAGGGCACCGAGTGGCTGGCCCGCATGCGGCCGGGCGAGCGCAGCGAGATGCTGGGACCGCTCGGACGGGGCTTCGAAGTCAACCCGCGCAGCCGTCACCTGTTGCTGGTCGCGGGCGGCCTCGGCATGGCGGGTGTGCGGTCTCTTGCCGACGAGGCGCTGGCGGCCGGCAAGCGTGTCGCGCTGCTGTTCGGCGCGACGTCCGCAGCCGAGGTCTACCCCTCGTCGCTGCTGCCCGATGAAGTCGAATACGTAGTTGCGACGGATGACGGCAGCCTCGGCCACCACGGCCGCGTGACCGACCTCGTTCCCCAATACGAGGCATGGGCCGACCAGGCCTTCGCGTGTGGTCCCGAACCGATGTTGGCTGCGCTCGCAAAGCTGGCCGCAGGGCGCAATGCCCGCCTTGGCGTCGCGCGCCTCGGTCGCAAGGGAGGCACGCGGCCCGCCGCACCGGGCTCCCCACAGGCTCGCCGCAAGGCCTGGCTCCAGGTGAGCATGGAGCAGAACATGGGTTGCGCTGTCGGCGCGTGCCTCGGCTGCGTCGTTATCGGCGTCCACGGTCCGCAGCGTGTCTGCCGCGAGGGCCCGGTGTTCGCGGCCGAGGAGATCGCCTGGGAGGAGGCGGGGTGAGGCGCAAGAAGTCGGTCCTGACCGGACGCTCGAAGGCCGCTCGAGTGCCCAAGCACCTGGCAGGTCCATCCGACACGCGCCCATCCCGCCCCAGGACATCCACTCGGGTCGCCGACGCCCGACCCGCCAGACCGGTCATCGCGGCGTCCCCATCGCCGGAGCCGGTGGCGCTCACGCTCGTCGAGGTTGACCTGTCCGTCGACCTGGCGCCTCGCCGCCCGAAGGCGCTGGTACTGAGCAACCCCATGCTCGTCGCATCGGGCACGTTCGGGTATGGCATCGAATATGGCGAGGTCGTCGACGTCGAGCGGCTCGGCGCGATCTGCTGCAAGGGCACCACGCTGCGAGCCCGGATCGGCAATCTCCCGCCGCGCGTGACGGAGACGCCGGCCGGCATGCTCAACTCGATCGGTCTCCAGAACCCCGGTGTGGATGTGGTGCTGGAGCGCTACGCGCCGCGCTGGGCAAGCTGGTCCGTGCCCGTCATCGTCAACGTCGCCGGCGAGTCGGTCGAGGACTACGTGGCGGTCACGCGGAAGCTCGACGGGGTGCCCGGCGTGGCCGGCATCGAGCTCAACATCAGCTGTCCGAACGTCGGCCGCGGCGGGCTACAGTTCGCCCTCGATCCGGATGCCGCCGGC
>JBBSGX010000062.1:0-11766 GCA_038253685.1 Candidatus Limnocylindrales bacterium
GCAAGCGGCGTAATGCCGCTGGCGCGCTACATGGAATCGGGCATGGTCGTGGGCCTCGGCTCGGACGTTGCCGCGGCTCCGGATCCGTCGATCTTTACGCAGATGCGGACCGGCTTCTACGCACTGAACGCCCTTCGGGTCGCGACCGGCGACACGCAGCCCATCCTCGATCCGATGGGCTGGCTGCGAATGGGCTCCCTGGACGGCGCGCGCGCGCTTGGAATGGAAGCTTCGATCGGTTCGCTCGAGACCGGCAAGGAAGCCGACCTGATCGCCGTCGACCCGAGCCTGACCGCCCCACTCCCCGAAGTAGCCGACGAGGACGATCCCGACGCGCTCCTGAGCCGGCTCATCTTCCGCTCACACCCCGAGATGGTGCGCGCAGCCTGGGTGCGCGGGCGGATGCTCGATCGGTAGCCCGGACGGGACGTCTACTGCGAATCGATGGCGACGGTTCGATCAAAGGCGAAGATGACGGGCCGGCGAACCGTGATCTTGTGCAGGTTGGTCTTGACCGCCTCTCTCTCGAGTTTTCGTTCGTCTGATCGTCGGCGTCAGGCTACAACGGGAGTGGTCGGGGTCAAGCGCCGCGGACGCAACAGAGCCGTCCACTGCCTGACATTGGGCTAGCCTTGCTGAGTGGACAGCTGCGATCTCCTGATCGAGGGCGGCGCCGTGGTCGACGGCACAGGCGCGGCCGGTTTCGCGGCCGCGGTGGCCGTGACCGGCGACCAGGTCCGGATCGTGCGCGGCGACACGAGCGCCATCCATGCCGTCCGCAGGATCGACGCCACCGGCCATACCGTCGCACCGGGTTTCATCGACCTGCACTCGCATTCCGGGCTGATGATGCTGGCCGCGCCGCGCCACGAGCCGAAGGTCCGCCAGGGCATCACCACCGAGATCTTCGGGGTGGACGGCAATGCCTACGCGCCGTTCCGCCGCCACGAAGACCTGCTCAGCTTCGTGGAGCTCAACTCCGGCCTCGACGGCCGGCCGGAGATCGACTACGACTGGGACAGCGTGGCGACATACCTGGCCCGCTTCGACAGAAAGGTCAGCCTCAACGTCGGGTACCTCGTGGGCAACTCCGTGCTCCGCATCAATGCGCTCGGTTGGGATGACGTGCCCGCAGACCGGGCCGCGCTCGATCGCATGCGCGCGAACCTGCGCGAGGGCATGCAGGACGGCGCGTTCGGCGTCTCATCGGGGCTCGACTACCCGCCGGGTGCCTACGCCTCGACGGATGAGCTGGCGGAGCTCACAGCGGAGGCGGCCGCGCTCGGCGGGATCTACCACACCCACGTGCGCTACTCGCTCGGCGATCGCTTCCTCGATCCGTTTCGCGAGGCGATCGAGATCGGGCGGCGGAGCGGTGGCCCTGTCCACATCACCCACTTCTACCACCGGGCGATCTTTCCGGGCACGCCCGAGCAGATGATCGAGCTGGTCGAAGCGGCACGCGCGGAAGGCCTCGACTGCACGTGGGACACGTACCCCTACGAGTGGGCCAGCACGCGGCTCCTGATCATGTTTCCACCGTGGGTCCAGGAAGGCGGGCCCGGGCCGCTCAAGGAGCGACTCGCCGATCCGGCGATCCGGGTGCGACTGCGCGAGGAGGTGACGGCGCGAGCCGGCAGCTACGCGGGCAGCAACCCCTGGGACGACCTGCGGCTCGGCAATTTCAGCCGCCCCGAGCTGATGCAGTGGGAAGGCCGCATGCTCGGCGAGTACCTTGCCGAGACCGGCCACGACGTGGTGGACGCAATTGCTGACCTCCTGCTCGCCGAGGATCTCGGGGTCAGCCAGGTCACGCCGGGACCGTGGACGGGCGGCTTGCCGCCGTTCCTGGCGCATCCCGTCGGCATGGTCGGCACGGATTCGACCTTCCTCGGCGCGAAGCCAAGCCCGCGGACGTACGGCTCGTTCCCGCGGATCCTCGGGGAGTTCGTGCGCGACAAGCGCCTCATGCCGCTCGAGGAGGCGGTCCGCAAGATGACGTCGGCACCCGCGGCGCGGCTCGGCATCACGGATCGTGGCCGGCTCGCGGACGGGATGAAGGCGGACATCGTGGTCTTCGATGCCGCCAACGTCCGCGCGACGGCCACCTGGGACGACCCGAAGCAGTTTCCGATTGGCATTCCGTGGGTCATCGTGAACGGGCAGCTGGTCGTGGACGGCGGGGAGCACACCGGCGCAATGCCGGGACGCGCGCTGCGGCGCGGGCAGGCTGCCTGAGGTCCTCATCGAGGAATGCGGGCCAGCGCCGCGGCCAACCCGTCAGGTCAGGTGCGGCTTCGTCACCATCAGGATGATGATCAGGACCAGCAGCACCGTCACGATCTGGCCGAACTGCTGCTGGCGCTTGACGAGCGCGGCGATGTGGGGCGGCGGCCCGGAAGGCGGCGGAGAGCCCGGTGCCGGTGGAGGCGGCGGCGCGTTCGTAGCTTCGATCAGGGCGACCGTCGTGGGGATCGCAACGCGGAAGACGATCGCCAGGGCGATGACGTACAGGATGATCGCGAGGTCGAGCCACAGGAACGCCTTGACGTCGACGACGTTGATGCCGAGGACCCAGATCAGGCCCACTCCCGTGACCCCCTGGAAGATCGCGAGCGGCAGGACCAGGCGCGTCTCGAGCTTCTCGGCAAGCCGCAGCGCGAAGTTGACGTGCTGCGGCTCCTTGCCGCCCATGGCGCCGATGAACGGGAACGTGAACGTCGGCCCGAAGGCGATGATGGCTCCGCCGACGTGAAGCAGCAACAACAGGACGACGAGCAGGTTGGAGTCGAAGACCATGCGCGGTCCTCTGGCAGTGCGACCGATCGTTCTGGGCGATCGAACGATACGTTAGCGTGGTGAACGACCAGCGATGAGGCAGAATTCGCGCTTGCACACCCAGATTGCAAAGGGCTTCGTCACATGACCATCGAGGCACCGGTCGTCGCGCACCCGCCGGGAGCAGCCACCGTGCCCTCAATCGGCCGTGCAAGAGGCGCGCCGCTCCGTCGCGAAGGCCCCGCGAAGCTCACCGGACTCGCGAAGTACACCGACGACCTCGTGTTCCCTGGCGCGTGGTACGGCGCAACGATCCGATCGACGGAGCCACATGCCCGGCTGCTCGGCGTCGAGCTCGACCCCGGCTTCGACTGGTCGCGCGTGGTGGTCCTCACGGCGAAGGACATCCCGGGCGTGAACGTCGTCTCCTCGATCCAGGAGGACCAGCCGGCGCTCGTCATCGACGAGATCCGCCACCATGCCGAGCCAGTCGCACTGATCGCGGCGCCGGATCGGGGAACGTTGCGGGAGGCCAGGCGCCGCATCGCCCTGAACACGACTCCGTTGCCGCCAGTGTTCGACCCGCTCGAAGCGACCCAGGTCTTCGCGACGTACGAGATCGGCAGTGGAGACGTCGATGCGGCGCTGGCCGCGGCGGACGTGGTGATCGAGGGTGAGTACCGCGTCGGCCACCAGGAGCAGCTCTACATCGAGAACAACGCGATGATCGCCGTCCCGCGCGGCGACGGCGGGATCACGATCCACGGCTCGATGCAGTGCCCGTACTACGTCCACACCGCGCTCAAGCGGGCCCTCGATCTCGACGACTCGCAGGCCGTGGTCATCCAGGAGGAGACCGGCGGGGGCTTCGGCGGCAAGGAGGAGTACCCCTCCATGATCGCGATCCACGCGGCGCTGCTGGCGCAGCGGGTCGGCCGGCCGGTGCGCATGATCTACGACCGCCATGAAGATATCGCGGCCACCACGAAGCGGCACCCGGCGATCGTGCGGCACCGCATGGGCGTCTCGCGCGATGGCCGGCTGCTGGCGCAGGACATCGAGGTGGTGATGGATGGCGGCGCGTACTGCACGCTCTCGCCGGTCGTGCTGTCGCGCGGCATCCTGCACGCCGCGGGTCCCTATCGCTGCGAGAACGTGCGGGTGCGCGGCCGCGCGATGGCCACGAACACTCCGCCGAATGGCGCGTTTCGCGGCTTCGGTGCACCACAGACGCAGTTCGCGGCCGAGATGCAGGTCAATCGAGCGGCTGAGGCGCTTGACGCCTCCCCTGCCGATCTGCGGCGGCGCTGGTCCTACCGTGAGGGAGATGTCACCCCAACCGGTCAGGTCCTGCGCGAATCCGTCGCGGCCGAGGAGGTCCTCGAGCGCGCCGTCGAGGCGTCCGAGTTCGAGCGCGTGCGGGCTGTCACGCGACGTGCGCGCGAGGCTCGGCCTCGGGACGCGCGATCGGCCTCCGGAATCGGGATGGCGCTCGTGTGGCACGGCGCGGGGTTCACTGGGAGCGGCGAAGTCCACCTGGCAAGCGTGGCCGGCGTCGAGCTTGGCTCGGACGGCCGCATCCGCGTGCTGGTCGCGTCCACGGAGATCGGCCAGGGCACCAGGACGATCTTTCCGCAACTCGCCGCCGAGGAGCTGGGCGTCCCATTTGACGACGTGGAGATGGCGCCCGTGGACACCTCGATCGTGCCGAACAGCGGCCCGACCGTGGCCTCGCGCACCGCGATGGTGGTCGGCGGGCTCGTCGTCGGAGCGTGCCGGCGGCTCAAGGCGCAGGTGGAGGAGCGGACGGGCCGCCCGTTCGCCGAGTCGTACGGCGACGATGCCCGCACCAACGGTGCCACGCGCGTCGACCAGCGCTTCGAGCCCTTCCCCGGCGTGAACTTCGACGACAAGACCTACCGAGGCGATGCCTACCCATGCTTCGGATGGGCCGCGGCGGTGGTGGAGCTCGACGTCGACCTGGACACGGCCGAGGTGACGGTGCGCTCCGTGGTCTCGGCAGACGACGTCGGCAAGGCGATCCACCCGATCATGGCCGAGGGGCAGGTCGAGGGCGGCACGCTCCAGGCGGTGGGCTACGCCACGATCGAGGAGATCAAGCTCGAGAACGGGCGCTACCTCAACGATCGCCTGGCGACCTACATGATCCCCACGTCGCTCGACGCTCCGCGCATCACGGCGATCCTCGTGGAGAAGCCATTCAGCGGCGTGCCGCACGGTGCCAAGGGCGTCGGCGAGCTGCCCATGGACGTGGTGGCGCCGGCCGTCGTCGCGGCCATCCACGACGCCACCGGCGTCTGGATCCACGAGCTGCCTGCCAGTCCGGAACGGATTCTTGCGGCGATGAAGCCGTGACAGCCGCGTACCGCTTCCAGGTCAACGGCGAGCCGGTCGAGCTGCCGGTTCCGGGCATGCGGCGCCTGCTCGACGCGCTCCGCGAGGACCTCGGGCTGACGGGCACCAAGGAGGGCTGCGGCGAGGGCGAGTGCGGAGCCTGCTCCGTGCTGGTCAACGGCGAGGTCGTGGACAGCTGCCTGGTGCCGGTCTGCCAGCTCGAGGGCGCGGATGTGCGCACCGTCGAGGGCCTGGGCGACCCGGAGCACCTCAGCCCGTTGCAGCAGGCCTTCCTCGAGACCGGCGGCGCGCAGTGCGGCATCTGCACGCCGGGCATGCTGATGGCGGCGGGCGCCTACCTCGACGCAGGCGGCGCGGCGGTTGATGCCGACATCCGCGAGGCGATCGCGGGAAACCTCTGCCGCTGCACGGGCTACACCAAGATCATCGAAGCCATCGCGCTGGCCACGGAGCGACGTCCCGTCCAGAGGCCTTGACGTCATACCAGAAAATGCATACTCTCTCGGTATGAAGGCAACAGTAGGCGAACGTGGCCAAGTGACGATCCCAAAGCATCTGCGAGACCGATTGGGTATCAAGCCGGGTGAGCAGGTTGAGTTCAGCGAGGGGGACAACGGGCTCGTGCTGCGCAAGTCGGATCAGATGGTGCGCATCAGGAGGGTGTATGGCAGCCTCCAGCTACCGCGGTCCGTGGACGAGCTGATCGAGGAGATGCGAGGCCCCGCTGAGTTTCCGCAGGAACCATGATCACCGCCGTAGACACCAATGTGCTGTTGGATGTCCTGCATGGCACCGATCCTTTCGGCGAAGGCTCCGCGGACGCGCTTGCCCGCTGCGCAGCTGAAGGGTCGCTCGTTGCGTGTGAGGTCGTCTGGGCCGAAACGGCTGCCTGGCACGAGTCGCCGGAAGACATGCAGAAGGTGATGCAGGATCTCGGGATCGCTCATCGACCATCGTCGGCTGAGAGTGCGGCTCTCGCGGGGGCAGCTTGGCGACACTACCGCGCGGTGGGGGGTCCTCGGAGTCGCTTGGTAGCCGACTTTCTGGTGGGCGCGCATGCCAACACTCACGCAGATCGGCTGCTGACCCGGGACCGCGGCTTTTTCCGCCGCTATTTCAAGGGTCTCGTTGTCGTGGATCCAACGAGGAACCGGTAGTGCCTCTCGAGCCGCCCGTGGAATCGCCCGGGAGCCTGTCCGAGGCGTACACGCTGATGGCTGCCGCCCCGTACCGACCCATCGCCGGCGGCACAGACGTGATGGTGCAGATCACCGGTGAGATCGGCGAGCCACCGGACCGCCTGCTTGACCTTTGGCAGCTCGAGGAGCTGCGCGGCATCCGCATCGAGAATGACGTTCTCGTCATCGGGGCGCTGGCCACGTACACGGAGATCCGCCGCTCCCCGCTGGTACTGGAACGCCTCCCCGCCCTCGCTGAGGCCGCGGCGACCATCGGCGCGGCGCAGATCCAGAACCGCGGCACGCTCGGGGGCAACGTCGCGAATGCATCGCCCGCCGGCGACACGCTCCCGATCCTGCTCGCGACAGACGCGGAGCTGATCCTTGGCTCAGCACGCGGCGAGCGATCCGTGCTCGCCCGCGCCTTCTGGACGGCGTACCGGGTCACGGCACGTGCCGAAGACGAGCTGGTCCTCCGCATCCGCCTGCCGCTTCCGTCGGGCCGCGTCGTGCGCTTCCGCAAGGTCGGGACGCGTCGCGCCCAGGCCATCTCGAAGGTCGTCATGGCACTGTCCTACCGAGAGGACGGCGGCGTCTGGCGTGACGTCCGCCTGGCGCTGGGCTCGGTCGCAGCCACGCCGATCCGCGCAACCGAGACGGAGCGCGTCCTCGAGGGAGCCGCTCCCCGTGAGACGGTCGCGGATCACGCGGCAGCGACGCTTGCGCGAGAGCTCAAGCCCATCGACGATGTGCGCTCGACCGCCGACTATCGGCGTACGGTCAGCGCCCGCGTGCTGCATCGTCTCCTTCGGGACGAGGGCGGCTGGTGAGCGCCGCGGCTGGAGGGGCCACGTGACCAACTGTCCCAATTGCAACGCTGCGACCACGCCGGACCTGCGCTTCTGCCTGGAATGCGGCACGGCCCTCACCGAGCGCTGCGCGACCTGTGGCGCAGCCCGCGTCGCCGGTGCCAAGTTCTGTGGGTCGTGCGGGACGCGGTTCGCGGATGCTGGACCGGGGCCGAACCCGGCTGACGTTCGGCCGCGGGTCGGCGCGCCGGTGCGTTCGGTGGACGGCGGGCCCGGGGCGAACCCGGCGCTCGAACGACGCCTGGTGTCGGTGCTATTCGCCGATCTCGTTGGCTTCACCGCCAGGTCCGAGTCACAGGATCCCGAGGCCGTCCGCGACTTCCTGACGCGCTACTTCGACGCGGCCAGCCAGGTGATCGACCGCTACGGAGGCACCATCGAAAAGTTCATCGGCGATGCCGTCATGGCGGTGTGGGGCACGCCGGTCGCCCACGAGGACGACGGCGAGCGAGCGGTCCGAGCCGCGCTTGACCTCGTCGATGCGGTCCGTGCACTCGGCGGCCCGGGCGCTGGAGTTCCCGCTGCGGACGGCGCGGCTTCGAACAGAGGCGAGAACGCTCCAGCGGTCTCTGCCCTCAAGGAGGCATCCACGGCGTCTGGCCCGGTCGAGCTCCGCGCGGCGGTGATGACCGGCGATGCGGCGGTCACGGTTGGCGCGACCGGTCAGGGGATGGTGGCCGGCGACCTTGTCAACTCCTGCTCCCGCCTCCAGTCAGCCGCAGCCCCCGGCACCGTCCTGGTCGACGAGACGACGCTTCGCGCCGCCAATCGCGCGATCGCCTTCGAGCCGGCCGGCGACCAGACCCTGCGCGGCAAGGTGCTGCCCGTGCCGGCGTGGCGCGCTCTCAGGGTCGTCGCCGAGCGCGGAGGCCTCGGCCGCAGCGAGACGCTCGAGGCGCCCTTCGTCGGTCGCGAGGAGGAGCTGCGCCTGCTCAAGGACCAGCTGCACGCCACCGGCCGGGAGGGCCGCTCGCGCCTGGTGACCATCCTCGGCGGCGCCGGCATGGGCAAGAGCCGCCTCGTCTGGGAGTTCCTGAAGTACGTCGACGGCGTGACCGAGGACATCTTCTGGCACCAGGGTCGCTCGCCGGCATACGGCGAGGGCATCGCGTACTGGGCACTCGGCGAGATGGTCCGTCGCCGCGCCCTGATCACCGAGGCGGAGGACGATGCGAGAGCCCGTCGCAAGCTCGCGACCACCGTCGCGGAGTTCGTGCCCGACGAGACCGAGCGCGGCTGGATCGAGCCGCGGCTGGCGGCGTTGCTCGGGCTGGAGGAGGCGCCGGCAGGCGATCGCGAGGAGCTCTTCGCCGCATGGCGCACGTTCTTCGAGCGGATCGCGGACAAGGGTACGACCGTGCTCGTGTTCGAGGACCTGCACTGGGCCGACCAGGGCCTCTTCGACTTCATCGAATCGCTGCTGGAGTGGAGCCGCCTGCGGCCCATCCTGGTGGTCGGCCTTGCGCGACCGGAACTGGTGGAGCGGCGGCCGGGCTGGCTGTCCAGCAGCAGGGCCTCCATCACGCTGCATCTCGAGCCGGTCTCATGGGACGGCATCTCGGAGATGCTCCTCGGCCTGGCACCCGGTCTTCCGCAGTCCATCGCACGCCAGATCGCCGATCGAGCCGAAGGCGTGCCGCTCTACGCCGTGGAGACGGTCCGGATGCTCCTCGACGACGGCCGCCTGCTGCGCGACGGCGAACGCTTCCGCATGGTCGACCCGGAGGCGCCCCTGGCCGTGCCGCAGTCGCTCCACGCGCTCGTCGCGGCGCGGCTCGACGCCCTGGAAACGGACGATCGCGCCTTGCTCCAGGACGCGTCCGTGCTCGGCAAGACGTTCAGGGTCACGGCACTTTCCGCCGTGAGCGGCCGCGACGCGGCGGACATCGAGGCGCGCCTGCGCCACTTGGTGCGCAAGGAGCTCGTGCAGCTGGACGCGGACCCGCGATCGCCGGAATACGGGCAGCACGGCTTCGTGCACGGCCTGTTCCGCGAGATCGCGTACGGCACGCTTTCCAAGCGCGATCGCCGCGACCGGCACCTTGCGGCCGCCCGCTTCTTCGAGGCCGAGGGCGACGAGGAGCTGGCGGGCGTCCTTGCCAGCCACTTCCTTGCGGCGTACAGCGCGTTCCCGGAGGGCGAAGCCGGAGAGGCGATGGCGGCGCAGGCCAAGATTGCGTTGCGGGCCGCCGCGGACCGCGCGATCTCGCTGCACGCCAACGTAGCCGCGCTCGGCTACCTGGAGCAGGCGCTCTCCGTCACGAACGATCCCGCGGAGCGGGCCGCGCTCAACCTCCAGGCTTCCGAGCCCGCCGAAGCGTCGCAGGGCCTCGAGGCCGCCGAGCGATATGTTCGCGAGGCGTTGGCGTGGTACCAGGAACAGGACGATCCACAGAGCACGAACCTTGCGATCGTACGGCTTGCCCAGGTGCTGCTGCCGGCGTCGCGCGTCGACGAGGTCACCTCGCTCGTCAGCGCGGCGCTGGCCAACACGACCGAATCGACGGAGGACCGCGCGGTCGCTCAGCTCTACAACCAACTGGCGAGGGCCTACTGCTTCGCGTCGCGGGGCACCGACGCGTTCGCGGCGTGTGAGCGGGGCCTCGCGATCGCGGAGCGACTGGGGGCCGAGCCAGAGATCGCTGAGCTGTTCATCACCAAGAGCTGGTCGGCCGACCTGATCGGGCGCGGCCGCGAGGCGGCGGTGCTGGCGGCCGGCGGCCTCGAGTTCGGCATCCGGGTCGGCAACAACCTGACGGTGCTCCGGGCTCGGATGAACCTCTCGAACTGGCAGATGACCGACGATCCGCGGCGCGGCATGGAGACCGCCGACCTCGGGATCGAGCTCGGCAGGCGCGTGGGACATCACGGTTGGGCGGCACGCATCTCCGGGAACCGCAACACGTGTGCGTTGCTGTGCGGCGAGTGGTCGTCCATCCTCGAGATCGCGGGCGAGCTTGACAACGATCTCGACGAGTCGACGAAGCTTACACTGGCGGGTCCGGCAGCCACTGTCGAGGCGTTCCGTGGCTCTCCCGGGAAGTGGACCGCGCGCCTCGACGGGGTACGGGCGAGCGCGGCGGCATCGCAGTCGACGCAGGATCGGGAGAGCATCCTGGCCTACTCCGCCTTCCACGCGTTCGCGGCCGGCAATCTGGCCGAGGCCATGAGGCTGGGCCTCGAGGTAGGTTCCGTGCCGGGCTCCACCGGCGAGGGCTTCGTCGCGCTTGCGATGGCAACGCGCGCGGCGCTGTGGCTTGGAGAACGCGACGAGGCTGCCGCGCTGCTCGGGGCCATTGAGCCACGCGGCGACACCGGCACCTGGCTGTCAGGCAACCGTCGCGCGTCGAAATCGCTGCTGCTCGCCCTCGACGGCGACGGGCCCGCCGCTGCCGCGGGGCTGCGGGAGGTGCTCGAGTCGTTCCGCAGCCTGCGGTTGAGTCTGGAAATCGGGATGACCCTCGCGGACCTGCGGGCGGTGATCGGCGCAGACCACCCGGATGCGCCGGCCGTGGAGGACGAGGCCAGAACCATCTTTGAATCACTCGGCGCCGTCCATCTGCTGGAGCGCCTGGCGGCCACCGTCAGGGGAGCGAGTCCGACGGCAAAGCTGGCCGCCGGCATGAACCGGTGACGGCGCCGCCGGGCATCGAAGTCCAGGCAGCGGTCCCGTCCGAGCACGCTCACGTCCTCACGCCCGAGGCGTTGGGGTTCGTCAGGGAGCTGCACCGCCGGTTCGAGCCGGAGCGCCGGAAGTTGCTGGCTCGGCGGGCTGAGCGCCAGGCGTCCCTCGACGCCGGGGAGATGCCCGACTTCCTCGCCTCGACCGCGCACGTGCGCGCCGGCGACTGGAAGGTGGCGGACGCCCCGACGGACCTCCTCGACCGGCGGGTCGAGATCACGGGCCCCTGCGAACGCAAGATGATGATCAACGCGCTCAACAGCGGCGCCAGGGTCTTCATGGCTGATCTCGAGGACGCGCTCGCCCCGAGCTGGTCGAACGTGGTCGCTGCGCAGTCCAACCTCCGTGACGCGGTCCGCCGCGAGCTCGACTTCAGCAGCCCCGAAGGCAAGGCCTACAAGCTCGACGTGGACACGGCCACGCTCGTCGTGCGGCCGCGCGGCTGGCACCTCGTGGAGCGGCACGTCCTCGTGGACGGCGAGCCGATCTCCGCGAGCCTCTTCGACTTCGGGCTGTATCTCTTCCACAACGGCCGCGACTCGCTGGAGCGTGGCCGTGGGCCGGCTCTCGGACCGTATTTCTACCTGGCCAAGCTGGAGAGCCACCTCGAGGCCCGGCTCTGGAACGACGTCTTCGTCGCGGCGCAGGAGACGCTGGCCATTCCGCGCGGCTCGATCCGCGCGACCGTCCTCATCGAGACGATCCTGGCCGCCTTCGAGATGGACGAAATCCTGCACGAGCTGCGCGAGCACGCCGCGGGGCTGAACGCCGGTCGCTGGGACTACATCTTCAGCATCATCAAGAAGTTCCGCGACCGTCCCGCGATGGTGCTGCCCGATCGCGCCCAGGTGACGATGGCGGTGCCGTTCATGCGGGCTTACAC
>JBBSGX010000063.1:0-11756 GCA_038253685.1 Candidatus Limnocylindrales bacterium
CCGCGCGACAGAATAGCACCGACCCCAGGCTGGCCGGTGAGGTGGCGGCTGGATCGCGCCGGAGTACTTCCGGGTCAGGGTGAGGCAGTCGCGACGGCACGGACAATCGCGGCCCGATGACCTTCGTCTTGCAGCCGCAGCGATTTCTGGCCGGCTTTGCCGGGCTCTCCGGCAGTGCCATGCTCTTTGCGCGCGGCCTGGCAGCCTACCGGCGCGGCGCGGTGGTCGGGTCCATCGCAACGTCCCGCATCGACGCACTGGCCGTCGGCGAAGTACGCCTGACGGGCACGGTGGAGCCGCTGGCAGCAACGCTGATCTCGCCACTCCAGAGCGCGGCGTGCGTCTGGTACCGCAGCTCGATCGTGGAATCGGGGCGCAACAGCCGAGCGACGGTCTTCGACGAAGAGGCGTTCGGTCGAATTCAGGATCCGCGATGCGACAGGCACCGTTCGCGTGGTGCCGCGCGGTGGACGCTGGGAGCTGGCTCCGGCCCTCGACGAGTCAAGCGGCCTCTTCGGGGACGATCCGGTCAGCGTCAGGCGCCGGGTCGGTCCTGCCAGCATGGCCGTGCCCGACTACGATCGGGAGGCTGCCATCGCCGACCTCCTGACCGTGCGGTCAGCTGCCCCCGGCGGTGTCGAGGTGCCCAGTGGGTCAC
Organism: Candidatus Limnocylindrales bacterium; assembly: GCA_038253685.1. Taxonomy (GTDB): domain Bacteria; phylum Chloroflexota; class Limnocylindria; order Limnocylindrales; family CSP1-4; genus JAFMJV01. Next base: position 659 of record JBBSGX010000063.1, read on the forward strand.
CTTTCCCATCGCTGCTGGGCCGGTCGGGCGGCATCCGCCACTACCGCGAGGCTCGCCTCGAGCCTGGGCAGATGGTCACGATCGTGGGGTCTGCCCAGCCGTATGGGCAACTCGGCGAGGAGGATGCGCTCACTGGGGCCACGCTCGACGACATCTCGATCGGCGCCGACCTCGTCGAGGCCCGTGAAGCCGGTCTGCTGGCCCAGAGCCCTGAAGAGGCCTGGGGCAATGCGGCGATCCCGGGGTTCGGCGTCGGTCATCCCGTCCGACCGCCGCACCTGGACGCAGCAGCCAATGTGATGGCACCCGCCGACGCCAGGCAGGCGAGCCGCGCCGAACAGGTCTTCGCGATAACGCCCGAGACGCTGGTGGTGAGCGGCGGCCGCCAGGCGCCGCTCGTCATCTATGCAGGTCCGCCCGTCGAGGCCCGCGCGCGATCGGGCGGCGTTCTACCACGGCCTCGCCGGTGCGGGACTGGCCACGGTCTCGGCCGCCGGGCTCGCCCTGATGATCAACGGAGGGCTGTGATGCCGATCGCCGTCGGGCTGGCTGCGTTCGCGCTGCTCGTCGCGGTACTGGTGGTCTTCGTCGTGATCACCACCTACAACACCGTCGTGGCTCTCGACCGACGCGCGGACCGCGCGTGGGCGAACGTGGACGTGGCACTGAAGCAGCGATGGGATGAGGTGCCGAACCTCATCGCGGCGATCCGCGGGCAGATCGGCTTCGAACGAACCGTGCTGGACGCGGTGACACGCCTGCGAGCTGCCTACTCGCCTGCCGCTCCCCTGCCGGAGCCGGCCGCGACCTCGCTGGCCACCACCGTTGCGCTGCGGTCGCTGTTCTCGGTCGTCGAGCGCTACCCCGAACTGCACTCCAACGAGAACGTGATTGCCCTCCAGCACGAAATCGAACGGCTGGAGACGGTCATCGCCCACCCTCGCGAGCTTTTCAACGAGCAGATCTACCAGTACAACGCGACCATCTCGCAGGTACCTGCCGTCTTCCTGGCAGGGATCTTCGGTTGGGAGCAGCGCGAGCTTTTCGAGATCGGCGCGACCGAGCGGATCCGTCCCGAGGTCGGAATTCTCCCTCTGACCCGGGCCAAGTGGCGGCTCAACGCCAGGCGCCGGAACCCTCGATCGGCGTGTCGTCGCGATTGCCCCACTCCTCCCAGGAGCGCGCGTAGTTACGCACCTCCGGGATGCTGAGCAGTTCGCTGAGCACGAACCATGCAGCCGCGGCCCGCACGCCGCCCTGGCAGTAGGTCGCCCGCAGGGCATCCGGATCGCCGAGCGTCACCGGACCGAGGATCTCCTCGATCTCGTCGAGCGACTTGAAGGTGTTGTTGTCGTTGACGAACTGTTCCCAGTTGAGGTTTGCGGCTCCCGGGATGTGACCACCGCGCCTGGACTGAACGTCCTCTCCGCGGAATTCCTCGGCAGTGCGCACATCCAGGATCCGGATGGGCCCGCCCTCGGTCGTCTCGCGGCTCCACGCCTCGACCTGCTCGCGCGTCGCGAGCAGCGACGGATCCTCGGGTCCCAACGGGAAGCGTTCGACGATGGCGGGCTCCTGGACGTCGGTGGTCAGCGAGAGGCGTGCCGCCCACCATGCCTTGGTGCCTCCGTCGAGGACGTGCACCCGCTCCCTGGGAAAGCCGCGCAGCCGGAGCAGCCACAGCCCCCGGATCGCCTGGCGGTTGCGCGCCCAGTCGTCGTAGAAGACCACCCGGTCCCCAGGTCCCACGCCCCACCGCTGGAGGCTCTCGGCAACGGCATCGGCGTCAGGCACGAGGTACTGGAGCTCGACACCGGGTATCGCCTTCTCGCGGCCTCGGTGCGCGAGGTCGGTGTGCAGATCGGCGAACACGGCACCGCGGATGTGGCCCTTGGGGTAGTGCTCGGGCTGGCTGGAAACGTGGACCAGGCGCAGGTCGGGATCGTCAAGGTGCTTGCGCACCCACGCGACGGAAACGAGGGCTCCCGGCAGCTCGCGCGAGTCCCCGCGCGTGGCCGCCGAGTCCGGAATCACATCGACGCGGGTATTTCGCACAAGTTGAGTTTGACAGGTCCGACCAGACTCCCCCAATCCTTCCCACAGGGCCCGCGAGCGGACATGCGCTGGCGTTGTCGGCCCAGAGGTGGACATTCAGCCGGCGCGTGTGAATGGGAAGCACGTGGGAACCCTTGGCCGCGAGCATGTCGTTGTTCGTCACGGCCCTGGAGCGGGTGATCCCGTTGAAGCTCACGCTGTGATTGTTCGCGGTACGGAAGTCGAGGTCGGAGTGCGCGACATCAGCGTCGCCGTCGGAACCAACCCGAACCTTGAACGTCGCCTTGACGTGCCCGTTGTCGATTGCGCTCCCGATGCCCGCCAGCAGGATCGACTGGCGAAAGTCGCCGCACGTGCCCAGTCCGTTTTCGTAATCCCCGGACGAGAAGAACTCTTGGCCGCCCTTGATGTAATTGCTCTTCGCGTGAGAGGGAAGCCGGCCTGGCCGCGAACTTCACGACCGTCGAGTTGGCGATCGTCTCCCAGAGCGGAACGCTCACGACGGCATTTCCGTCGCTGCTCGCCGACCCGGCTTCAGCGCCGGGGTTCTTGACGAGGTTCACGCCGAAGGGCGTGCTCGCGGCGCTCGCCGCGCGACGGCGAGGAGCAGTCCCAGGGCGACTCCGAACAACGCCGCCGCACTCCGCTCCGTCCGCGTGTTGACTGACCGATTCCTGGACCCGTCACCCTCCGAACTGCGACGCGACTAGGCGCGGCGCGCTTGCTGCTGGTCGCCGTGACGATCGAGCCCGCAGAGCGGTCAGGTCAAGGTCCAATCAGATGTGATGCAGGACGATCTTGACGTTGTCGAAATAGGCGTCGCAGTAGCCGCCATCGAGGCGGGTCCCGTCCAGGTAAACGGATAGCTGTCGCTTCCCCCGGCCGGCACCGCCAGCGAGCCGGAAACCATCACGAACCGGCCATGGGTTGCCGTCAGCTCTCCGGTGTAGAGGCTGTCATAGACGACACTCGGCGACCCCGGTCCCTCGATCGTGAGCGTGGCGCTGCCATGGTCCGCGCTGGCGACGTAGGTGGCGATGCGGACGCTGAAGGTGGCGCGCACGTGCGCGGAGTCAATCGCGGCGCTGCGGCCGACGGGCGCAATGTGCTGCGACAGATCGTCTTCGGCGACGCCGTCGCCACAGGTGAAGAAATGACCGCCGCCGCCGATCCGCTGCGATTCGGCACTGGACGGAATCCGGTCGCGTCGTAAGTGGCTACGGTGAACGCGGGATGCTGCTTGTGCCACTTGGGAACGGTGTGGACGGTGTTGCCGTCGCCGCCGATGCCCTTCTCGGCAGCCGAGTTCTTCACCAGGTTCGTGCCCGGCGGTCAATGTGTCGCGCGCTGGACGCTCAAAGTGGCGCGCAAGGCTGCGGGCGAATCGCTCCGGACTACTCCAGGTAGACACCAGCACGTCCGCCGGCGTCCGCTGATGGCGCATCATGAGCGCGGCGAGCGGCCCGAGCCGGGCCCATCCGACGTCGGCGCGCTGCCACATACGCTGCCAGAACTGCTGCCAGCCCCCAAGCGGCGAGGTGACGTCAATCTCAATGGCCACCGTGACCGGAACCTCGGTCTTCTGTGGGGCGTGCGGGGCGCCGATGTACGAGTCGTCGACCCTCGATCCGGCGCTCCGCACACCGTGTTTCTGTGGCTCCAGGTCGCGCCACTTCCGGCTCGAGGCCGCGGACACGCTCCGCATCGGGGAGTCGTTGGAGGTCGTCCACACGCGGCCCGGATACCGGGGCAGGTCGGGCCAGCGCCCACGAGGAGGCCGCCCACGTCGGCGGAGATGAGCTGGCCACCCGGCCCCTGGCGTTCAGGACCGATTCGGCTCCCCGCGGGACGCGCTCGGCCTCATGGCCGGAATCCTGAATCTGGTCTCGCCCGCACGCCGACCCCGTGTACTCCTCGGTCTCTTCGGCGACTGGGGCGAGTTGGCGAACCACGCTATCTGCGAGGTGGGGGCCGAGATGGCGACGCGGCTGGGCGTGGACAAGGCCGTGGGCCAGGGGCTGTATCAGATCTTCGAGCGCTGGGACGGCAAGGGCGTCCCACAGAAGCTGGCGGGCGAGGACATCGCGCTGACGGCCCGATTTGCGCAGGTGGCCACCTTGGCCGTCGCGCTCGATCGGGTCGCGGGAACAGAGGCGGCAGTGGCGCTCATCAGCGAGCGCTCGGGCGGGATGTTGGACCCGTCCATCGTCTCGACCTTCGCCCAGTACGGCCCGGCGCTGCTCGCCGAGATCGATGCGATCGACGTCTTGCCAGCGATCCTGGCCACGGAGCCCGAGCCCCATCGCACGGCATGGGTCAAGCGCATATCGTTCACGGGGACCGTCACGACACCGACGACAGGACACCCGATGCCCTCGCCATCCGGGCCGTTCGTCTCGCGGGAGCGTCAACGAGGATGACGACGCTGCCCCTACAAATCCGTTGCGCGAAGGCACCATTTGCGTTCCCAACCGGAGCTTGGCTCGCTAGACTTCGAACGATCCATTCGGGGAAGGACAAGGAGGTTCCATGCGACGGATAATGTTGGCGCTCATGCTGGCTGGGACCCTCGCCATCGCTGGCGCGCCGGCGGTCCTCGGTCACGAGTGCTTCATCGCGAACCGGTCTGCCGCGGGGGACGCCGGCGCCCTCCACTCGGGCAATTGGACCCGATTGACCCTCGGCGAGATCTTCTCCTTCATCAACACGTTTGTCGGCGGACCGCCATTGTCGGCTGGCCAGGTGACCTGGGCCATCGGCGAGGCGGTCCGGGAGGGGATCCCGGCTGATGGCTGGGTCGTCCGCACCGACAAGACGATCGGCGAAGGTTCCAGCAACCCGAACCTGGCCAACGGCAAAGGCCTGGACCATCTCGGCGATGCGTTCGGTCCGCAACTGGTTGGCATCTACTTCGCGGCCTTGGCGCACTAGCCCTCAGCCCGAGATTGTGAACGCCCCCAGGGACTCACCCCTGGGGGCGCTTTCGCCGAGTTCGTCAGAAACCCCCGGCACAGCGCCATGGCGAGGGGCTCCCCAGGTCAGCCTCGAGGCTAGGACGATCCGTCACCTTCGGCTGAGCGAGATACAGACCTCACGCTTTCTGCTCTCTGCTGACAGGCGGCCGCCACCGAACAAGTGGGCGCGGCCGAGCTCGGTCGTCGTGGCGGAACCCGCACCAGGTGGCCGCGCCACGGGATCCTCAGAGGCGCCGGCATCCACTACAGATGCCACCCGCCACAACCGGAGGACTGGAAGCCTTTGTCACCCGCTGCAATGTTCACCACCGCGGAACCCGTGGGGTTGTCGTTCGCTAGGATCGCGCCGAGCTCTCCGCTGAAGCGCTCAGACGTGCCCAATAACAGCTGCCTCCGGAGCTCCGGTAGGTCCCGGGTCGAATGTCCACGCCGACGATGAAGTAGCCGTCCGGAATAGTGGAGCCCTGCGTGATCACGGCAGACAGGTCCTTGCTCCATCCGCCGCAGCCGCTCGTCTGGAACCCCGCATCTGACGGGCCGATGGTGACGATGCCGTACCCCGTCAGGTTCTCGTTCGCGATGATGTCGCCGAGCTCACCCGAGAAGCCCTTGAGCCGCGCCCAGTAGCAGGCGCTCGAAGGCGAACGCAGGCGATACGTTGCCGGCTGGATGTCGGTGCCGACCCTGAATTTGCCGTCGCCGATGCCCGCCGCGGCTGGCGGCTGTGCGACTGGCCGCTGGGTGGCGACGCTGCCGGGCGTGGCCGTGTCGCCCCCGCGGAAGAAGAAGTACCAGACGATGAACCCGATCACCACCAAGCCGATCACGCCGCTTGCTGGTGACGCCTGTGGTTTGGGCTTGGGCTCCGTCACGGCTCGTCTCCCCATCTGGGCGCACGTGACGGCGCCTCTCGAGCGGGGTTCGGTCTGCGATTTTCGACTGCGCCCTTTGAGGCTGTTGCCCAGCAGAGAGACCCCTCGTCACCGAGTATGCGGCCCGCGGCCTAAATGCGGCGCCGATTATTTCCTAGGCTAACCAGATCGCCTCACAAACTCGGCCCAGCCGACGGGGGTCTCGGCAAGCCGCACCTGTGTCTACAGGACGCCCGTGATGACCACGAAGTGAGCCGGGTGCGCCAGCGCGATATCGGCGCGCAGGTAAGCCCGGATCCAGACCTGGAGAGACTGGTGAAGGCGCCGCCCGATGCGTCGCCGGCCTCACGTGAGGCCTCAACGATCAGTTCTGGCGCATGCCCACGAGCAGCTCGTCCCACTGCGCCACGTAGATCTCAGAGGCACCGCTGGGCGTGCCCTGGGTCAGGTTGTTGGGGACCTGACTAGTGACCAGCTCCTTGAGCCACGGGCCGCAGCAGCTCCCGGGGGGTCGCGGAACCCCGACCGTGTCGGAGCCGTCTGGTGCTAGATGGAGCGCGATCTCGAGTTCTTCGCTTGACGCTATCGCGGCGAGCGTCTGTCGTTCTCGCGATCACCCTGCTCGGGGCCTGCACCTCTGCGCCCGCGTCCCCACGGCCCTTGCCACCAACCGTCACGCCTTCTCCGGCGGCGGTCACGACTCCTGGCGTGCCGACCGCCAGCCCCAGTTGTCAACTCATGACCGAGCCAGCGATCGGAGGCCCAGGCCAGGTTTTTCGGATCACGGCCGGGCCCTTCCCCGCGGGCACGATCAGCACACCGACCGAAGTGCTCATCGAGATCGGGGCACCGGACGGCCGACCCCTCGGGCCTATCGTCGCGACGCTTGCGCCAGGCGCTCGCCAGTTGACGGTCGACTACAACCAGCCAGATCCGTCGCCGGAGCCGTCGCGGCCTCCGCTAGAGGTCGGCCGCTACGCGGTCCACGCAGAGGACAACGGACACGTCTGCGTCGCTTCGGGAATGTTCGAAGTCACGCCCTAGTGTCGCGATTCGAAAGTGGCTGGCCGCTTCCGGACAGCCTTGGCGACGTACCGAGTGAACCGAAACATCCGGCTTAGGCCCGCGTTCTCACACCGCAATGCTCTCGCCCCGACGCCCGTGCGTCCTAGCGCAGACCAGCGGCAGGGCCGTCGACTCATTCGAAGAGGTGAAACGTGAAATCCCCGAAGCTGGTCGCCTTGGCGGCCCTGATGATCTTGGTAATGGCGGCCTGCGGCGGGTCCGGCGCGACACCGACGAAGGCGGCCCCGACCGCGGCATCGGGTGGCGGGTCAACTATCGGTGCCCCGAGGTGGTGCTGGATCGAGCCGTCCGCCTGGTCGAGCACAACACGGAGCGCTTCGCGAAGGTGATACGCGCGCGCGAGGGCGCGATCGGATCGCTGATACGCCGTCGCCCGCGGCTATGCTTGGCGTCTGGCCGACATGCGACGCGCGCCGACTGGCGGCGTCGCCGCCCGGCCTGCGCCGCGTCGACCTGGTGACCACCTACGGCTGCCCGCAACCCGTCGTCGACCGTGCCGTGCGGGTGATCCGGAGGGTTCTGACATCGACGACCAGCACATGCGCGACCGGCTCAGGCGACTCAACCGGGCTTCGCCCGAGCGCCGGACTCGTGTCCGTGCGGAGGCAGCAGCGCCCGTCGTCCGGCTCCTGCTTTTGGCAACCTTTGTGCTTGTCCTGGCTATGCTCTATTTGGTCCAGGACCTGGTCTGGCCGCGACCGCGTTTACCGGCTACGACCGTCGAGCACGCTGTGGTGTTCATGTCCATCTTCTGGGTGGCGCCCGCGCCGTTGGCCTTCTTCGGGCTGTTGGGCTTGCTCAGCTATCGGTACCACCACCCGGTGCACACGTCGGAGCGGCTGGCGGTGCCCGTTTCCTTCCAGGCAGTGTCCAAGGGCCGTAACGTGGCGGCTCTCCGCAAGACCGTGGCCGCCATCGACGCCGCCCTACACGACGCGCCCCTGTTCCCCCATTTCATCGAGGTTGTGACCGATCATCCCGTCCGGGCCGACTGGCCACCGGGCGCACCGGTCCGCCACCTCGTTGTGCCCGAGGAGTACGAGACGCCATCAGGAGCTCGCTTCAAGGCCCGCGCCCTGCAATGGGCGCTGGAGACGAGCGCGTTGCCCCGGACAGGTTGGATCGTTCACCTTGATGAAGAATTCACAGCCTACGACCAGCATGATCGAGGGCTTGGCCCGCGCGATTGCTGAGGAAGAGGCGAGCGGCGAGTTACGCATCGGTCAAGGTGTGATCCTCTACCACCGCGATCTTGGCCAGCACCTCGTCCTTACCTTGGCCGACATGCTCCGAACGGGTGATGACCTGGGCCGTTTCCGCCTCGCTGCCATCCACGGCCTGGCCGTGTTCGGCATCCATGGCTCCTTCATCCTGGTGCGCAACGACGTCGCTCAGCGAGTCGGTTTCGATTACCCGCCCTTCGCCTCAGTCACCGAAGACGCCTACTTCGCGATGCTACAGGTCGTTGACGGACGAAGGTTTCGCTGGGTGGACGGCTATCTGGTCGAGCAGAGCACCCGCAGCGTCGGCGACTTCATCCGCCAGCGTGGGCGCTGGTTGGTTGGCTTGTCTCTGCTGGCGCGCAAGGCCGACCGGATACCGCGGCGAGAGCGACTCGTCCTGGGCGCCATCGTCCTGCTCTGGGCGATCTCGCCCCTGGGCCTGCTCTACACGTACGTCAATCTGTTCATCGGCCTGGCGACGGCGCCGGCGATCCGAGCGGCCGGCAATTTCTCTTTCGCCGTATTCCTGCTCCTCTACCTAGTCGGCCTCAGCGTCAATCTGCATCACCGAGCGGGGCTCAGTCGCTGGCGATTAGCGACCCTCTATTTCCTGCAGGTGGTATTGATCCCGGTATTCGGCATCATGGAGATGGCCGGGGTGCTGCACGGCCTGGCATTCCGGAAGATTGGCTTTCACGTAGTGAAGAAATAGTCGGAGCGACCGGCTGACGCGGACGACGTTTGCTCTCTACGGTAGGTTTGCTCTCTACGGTAGCTTTCCGGACCAGACCGGATAAGCAGCAGCAGCGCGCAAGGCGTCAAGCGCGCCCGACGATGAATCCACCAGCCAGGAGGTTTCCTTCTGTTCGTCAAACCAGACGAGGGCTCGGAAACGAGGAAAGCGCGCTGCCATCTCGGTGAGCATGGCGCTGGTGATCCAGCTCGCCTTGTCGCCTCCCTCTTCAGAGGATGCAGTCTCGGCGATCATCATCGGCTTGGCCGCGTCGAGCGCCGCCAGGGAGTCGTACGAAGCCCCGAATACGGTCGTCAAACTCTGCCAGCTGTGCCCGGGTGCGGACGTCCCCCAGTTGTAGCCATCGAGGGCCAGCCAGTCCACGTAAGCCTTGCCCGGATAGATTGAGGCAAAGGAGGCGGTGGCGCCTGGGTAGTCGATGTTTGGCGACCAGATCCATCGCACCCCGTCGACGCCAACCCTGCGGAAGATGCCAACGACGTGTCGCCAGGCCCTGACGTAGTCCGCAGCGGTGTTGCCGTTGACCCCGACGGCCCACGGGAACCAGGACCCGTTCATCTCGGCGGCGAAGCGCAGGTAGAAGGTGCCGCCCCAAGCTCTCGCGTCCGTGGCCCACCTGCGGATGAAGGGGTCGAACTTGCCGGCGGAGATGTGCTTCAGGGAGTACAGCTTCTGATCAACGCCGCCGGTGTAGTCCCAGGGTTCCCAGCTGATCATCGGCCGAGCTCCGCGCGCCGCGACGGCGTTCATCTTGACCGGATCGAAGTCGCGGACACCCGCATGAACCCAGTCCTGATACCACATCACGACGGCTGGGCGCCGGCCGACAAGATCAGCGAATTCATCGAGCTTGCCGGCCTCCCACGGGGCCCCGGAGATGTATGCCCCCAGGGCGAGGTTGCTCTCTGCAGCCGAACTTGGGACGGGCAGGGCAACGACGCCGGTCAGGACCAGGATGAGCACCGCCAGACGTGGCGACAGGCGGCGAAAGTCTCCGGCCTCGGCTGACAGCGGCACGGCGCGATGGTGCAACCGAAGGGTGGCATGCGTCGATGGTACGGGCGTACCGATCTTGACAACGCGAACGGCTGCCCGTGGCCATGAGAAAGTCCCCGCTGGTGGCCACGTAGAAGTCCCCACCCTCGACTGATCTGCAAGCCATCGGGGTGATCCCCCGGGGCTGCCAGAGTGGCGCTATTCGAGTCCGTCACCGGCAACCCCGAGGGACGCCCATTGTGAAGTCAGCGAGGCACCAGTCGGACATCCTGTCCGCGTACCACGAGCTCGGCAGCCTGCGAGCCGCCGCGGCGCTCTGCGGAACCACCCATCCTGTCCGCGTACCACGAGCTCGGCAGCCTGCGCGCCGCCGCGGCGCTCTGCGGAACCACCCCCAAGACCGTCCGCCGGGTCATCGAACGCCGGTCGAGACCGCCGCTCCGGTCAGCCGCGAGCGTGCCGACTTCAGGAGCCGTGCGACGAGGCAGATCCCCGGAGCGACGATCTCCGCTTCGACCGCTTCGGACGGGACCGGCTGGAACCGTGGATCGCAGATTGGACGATTTGGACACCCATGAAAAAGAGAGGTGTGCAATCGGATAGGACGGCTGAGGCCGATCTTGGTGGGCGCTTGTGGCGGGCGGCCGCCAGGAGCGAACGCGGGGGCCGAGCGGCCTCCCCTGGCCCATATTGGTGGGTGAATCTTCGAGCGAGCCGGGCGTCAGCCCGGTGGAGGTCCGTCATCGCAGCACATCGCAGCGCCTAGAAAAAAGGCGCTGCGATCCGCTCTGGGCCGACGACTCCCATTTTGGTGGCCGATTCTTCGGCCGACCTCGACGCCAGCCGGGGATTCGCCGTGCACAGATCAGACGCGGACCCTCGAGGTAACCCTCCTCAATCGTTGAGCAGGCGCGTCGCGTGATGGGCGGCCACGTAGGCATACATCACGTCAGGTTCATGGACCGACAGGTCAAGGGACTCGCTGGGTGATCGACGCTTAGGGCCTGCCACGAAATAAACCGCTCATTCCTGGGGGAGCATGAGGCGGGGCAGGAGGGAGTAGTTCCACTCGCCATGGAAAGCGTCTGGGCGGAGATACAGGGTCTCCATCTCGCGGTCGCTGACGCTCACGCCTGC